>VGTK01000169.1 GCA_016874715.1 Deltaproteobacteria bacterium
GCGAAGAGCGGGTTGGCCAAGGGCGAGTTCTCCTTTGCGCTCGCACCCTTAACCGGGAGCGCCGAACGTTCAAGTCGCGTCGCAGCCCTCGGCCGACGCGAGGATGGCGTCGATGCTGCGCTCCACGTCGGCGTCGGTGGTGGCCCACGACGACACGCTGATGCGCATCGCTGCGCGTCCGCGCCAGACGGTCGGCCCGCACCAGCAGGTGCCGTCGGCCGTGATCCGCGCCAGCACGGCGCGGTTGCGCGCCTCGTCACCGAACGACACCACGAGCTGGTTCAGCACGACGTCGTTGAGGATCGCGGCACCCGCCGCCGACAGGCGGGCGGCGAAGCGCTGTGCTTGCCGGCAGTTGCGCTCGATCAGCTCCGCCAGTCCCCGCGATCCGAGCGATCGCAGGGCCGCCCACACCTCGACCGCGCGGGCGCGGCGCGACGACTCCGGCGTGAAGTCGCCGGGCTCGCGCGGCGCGCCCTGCTGCAGGTAGGGCGCGGAGATCGACAGCGCGCCGCGCAGCGCCACCGCGTCGCGGACGAAGACCAGGCCGCTGTCGTAGGGGACGTTGAGCCACTTGTGGGCGTCGGTCGCCCACGAGTCGGCGTCGGCGAAGCCGCGCGCGAGGTGCGCCCGCGCCGGACACGCCGCCGCCCACAGGCCGAACGCACCGTCGACGTGCACCCACGCGCCCGCGGCGTGTGCCGCGGCGCAGACCTCCGCCGCCGGGTCGAAGGCACCGCTGTTCACGTTGCCGGCCTGCAGGCAGACGATGGTCGGACCGTCGAGCGCGGGCAGCGCGTCGGCACGCAGGCGTCCCTGCGCGTCGACCGGCACGACCTGCACCGCCGAGCGGCCGAGGCCGAGAATCCCGAGCGCCTTGCGCAGCGTCGAGTGCACCTCGGCACCGACCACCACACGGACGCGCGGACCGCCCTGCAGACCGTCCTCGTCGACGTCCCAGCCGGCCCGCGCGAGCACCGCGCGGCGGGCCGCGGCGAGCCCGGCGAGGTTCGCCATGGTCGCCCCGGTGACGAAGGCCCCGCCCGCCTCGCGCGGCAGACCGAGCACCTCGAGCAGCCAGCCGAGCGTGACCTGCTCGATCGCCGCCACGGCAGGCGACATCATCGCGGTGAAGCAGTTCTGGTCCCACGCGGTCGCGAGCCAGCTCGCCGCGACCGTCGCCGGGAGCGCCCCGCCGGTCACGAAGCCGTAGTAGCGTCGCCCCGCGCTGGCGACGGTCGCGGGCGAAGCGACCTCGTCGAGCAGCGCCAGCACGTCGCCCGGCGGCGTCGGCTCCTCGGGCAGCGGCCCGCCCAGCTCGTGGAGCCGTGCGCGCATCACCTCGGAGGGAAAGACCGGGCGGGCGTCGAGCTCGTTCAGGTAGCGCTGCGCGCGCCGGGACGCGTCGTCGAGAAGGCGGTGCATCCGCTCCCGCTACCATCGCGACGCGGCCGACGCGCGGCCGCGCGTCGGCACGAGCGTGGACCGGATCGCGAACGTCGCCGGCCGGCCAGCCACCCCGGAGCAAAGTTGCTTCCGGCGCCTCCGGCAGCGATCATCTTCGCGTTTCGAGTGACCGGATCGAGGATGAACTTCCAGGAGCGCGTCGAGAAGCAGCTGCACCGCCTGCGAGCGGACCGGAACTGGCTGTTCGTGAAGTCCCTCTTCCGGCCGACGGTCATCATCGTCTCCCACAAGCGCAGCGGCTTCCAGTGGTTCCGGCAGATCGCCTACGCGAACCTGAGCAAGCACGCGGTGATGCCGCCGGGCGCGCGCTACCAGCACTACAGCATCGAGCGCGTCCCCGAGCGCAACCGCCTGAACCGCAACGCGATCCTGCTGGTACGCGACGGGCGCGACGTCATGGTCTCGCTGTTCATGGCGTCCACCCGCGACGGCAGGAACGGAGCGCGCATCTGGGAAGGCGACGGGAACGAGATCACCTTCCCGGCGTTCCTGCGCACCGAGTTCATGGAGCTCAAGAATTCACGCCACGAGATCATCCGGAAGATGAACCCCGTGGACTACTGGGCGAAGTTTCACACCGACTGGCTCGCGAATTCGAACGTCGTGCACCTCGTCCGCTACGAGCGCCTGCTCGAGGACCAGCCCGAGGAGATCCGCCGCGTCATGCGGACCCTCGGCTACCGCGAGGACGAGATCCGGCCGATCGAGGTCCGGCTCGACTTCGACCAGCACTCGCCGGTCGGCAGCAACATCCCGCAGGGCTACCAGCGAAAGACCACCGGCAACTGGCGGCGGCTCTTCTCGGCCGAGGACACGGCGTACTTCGAGGAGCACGCCGGCCCCGTGCTGCGCGCGCTCGGCTACGAGACCACCGCGGGCGACGGCGCGACGCTCGCGCACCCCGCCTGAACGGCAGCCAGGCTACGCGGCGCCGCTCTCGTAGGCGGCGGTGACGTCGGTGGGGAGGCCGTCCATGCGGATCGTGCCGTCGTGGAGCCAGATCGCGCGCGTGCACATCTGGCGCACGGTCTCCATCGAGTGGCTGACCAGCACGAGGATCGACGCGCGCTCGACCATCTCCTCGAGCCGGCCGCGCGCCTTGTCGTGGAAGCGCACGTCGCCCGCCGCGATCACCTCGTCGAGCAGCAGCACGTCCGGCGTGATCGCAGTCGACACGGCGAACGCGAGGCGCACGAACATGCCGGCCGAATACGTCTTGACGGGACGGTCGAGCGCCGCGCCCAGCTCCGTGAACTCCGCGATGTCGCGGGTGCGCTCGCGGATCTCGGCACGCGAGAGGCCGAGCAGGAGGCCGCGCGTCAGCATGTTGTCCCAGCCGCTCGCCTCCATCTCGAAGCCGGTCGCGAGCTCGAAGAGGCACGCGATGTCGCCGTCGATCGCGACGCGGCCGTGCGACGGCGAGTAGATGCCGCACATGACCTTGAGCAGCGTCGTCTTGCCGGCGCCGTTGTAGCCGACGATGCCGACGCGCTCGCCGCGCTCGACCCGCAGGCGCACGTCGCGCAGCGCCGTCACCGCGGGCGGCAAGCTTTCCTCGGGAAGGACACCGAAGGCGCGGCTGACGCGGTCGCGCAAGCTGCCCTTCGGACGCGGAAACGTGAGGGTGACGTCGTCGACGTGCAGCATCGGTCAGAGCCAGAACACCAGCCGGTGGCGCGCCCAGCGCATCGCGAACACCGCGACCGTCGCGACGAACACGACGCTGAGCACGCTCGCGACGTAGTGCGACATCTCGGGGACCGAGTTGTTCAGCATCGGCACCCGGACGATCATCATCAGGTGGTAGAGCGGATTGAACGTCAGGAGCCAGCCGAGCCGGTGCTGCACCAGCAGCGCCGCCGGAAACATCACCGGCGTCGCGTAGAACAGCGCCTGCACGCCGACCGCCTGCAGGTGCTGGAAGTCGCGCACCCAGGTGTTGAGCACCGCCGAGATCGTGCAGACCGCGAAGCCGAAGACGAGCCACGCCGCGAGCCCCGGAACGAGCAGCAGCCAGGTCACCGAGACGTGCCCGCCGAACAGCAGCAGTACACCGGCCACCGCGAGCAGCCCGAGCAGCAGCGTGAAGAACGCTGCCAGCACCATGCGCAGCGGGTACGTCCAGAACGACACGCGCGCGATCTGCTTGATGTAGCCCTCGGCCGCGATGAAGGCGATGGCGCCGCCGTCGATCGTGCCCGCGAAGAACGCCCAGAGCGTCAGGTTCAGGAACAGGTACGGCAGGAACTCCTCGAGCTTCTGCCCGAAGAGGTTCGAGAACACGACGCCGATCACCGCCGACATGAGGAGCGGTGCGAGGATCGCCCACACGATGCCGAGCATCGTCGCGGTGTAGCGACGGAGGACGTCGAGGCGCGCGAGCTGCCAGGCGATGCTGAGCGTCTTCAGGTGCGCCTGGCGCGAGCCGAAGCGCGGCCGCGCCGTGACGCGTGCCGCCGCGGCGGGTGCGGCGGCGCCGGCCACGGGCGCGGATCCCGGAGCCGACCCACTCACGCGAACCACCGTGCGATCGCGTCGCCGTCGCGGCGACGCTTCGCCTGGATGAGCACGCGCTGTCGGCGCGCACGCGGCCAGAGCCGCACCACGTCGGCGAACGCCGGCAGCGACGACCACTCGCCCACGAGACACCCACCGACCACGGCGGCGTCGCGCGCGAGACCGTGCAGCGCGCAGCGCCGCCACACCGCCGCGTCGGCGTTCTTGACGCGCATCAGGAAGCGGTTCTTGACGGAGTGACGGTTCAGCATCGCCGGGACGTCGGCGCGCCGCTCGGGCAGCACGCGCCGCACGTGGTAGCCGAGGGCGGTCGGGACGTAAAGGCAATCCCAGCCCAGCAGCTGCGCGCGCCACGCCACGTCCGCATCCTCGCGATACGCGAAGAACGCCTCGTCGAAGAACTCGCCCTCGACCGAGACGTCGTCGATCATCGCGCGGCGGTACAGCGCCGCGGCCGCGGTCGCGCCGAACACCGGCTCCTCGATCGCGTAGCGGCCGTCGTCGGGCTCCTCGGAGCCGCGATCGAGGTGCCGGAACGAGCGCGTGAAGACGATGCCGGTCGAGTCGATGCGTGGCGGCACGACCGGCGCGCCATCGGGCCCCAGACGGAGCAGCTTGCCGCACAGCGTGCCGAGCCCCCGGGGCTCGCTCGGCGAACGGTCGCCCGGTGCCGGGCGGTCAGCGCGCGCCGCGAACTCCGCCAGGAACGCCGGATCGAGCACCACGTCGGGATTGAGCGCCAGCACCCAGTCCGCGGTCGTCGCGGCGATGGCGCGGTTCTGCCCACCCGCGAAGCCGGTGTTGCCGGGGCTCTCGATCAGCGTCGTCACCGCGCCGTGGGCGCGCGCGATCGCGGCGCTCGCGTCGCTCGAGCGGTTGTCGAGCACGACGACCTCGCGCGGCGCGTGCGTCTGCGCGGCGACCGCATCGAGGCAGCGCGCGAGAAGGACCGCACTGTCGTAGGTGACGATGGTGACCGCGATCGAGACCGGCGCGTCAGCCACCGAAGGTGCTCCCGGCCGGCACGTCAGCCACCGAATTTGCTCCTGGCCGGCGCGTCAGCCACCGAAGGTGCTCCCGGCCGGCGCGTCAGCCACCGAAGGTGCTCCCGGCCGGCACGTCAGCCACCGAATTTGCTCCCGGCCGGCACGTCAGCCGCCCCCGCGCTCGAGCGACGCGCGCACCGGCAGCGCGGCGACACCGGTGAACCCCCGGACCTCGCCCGGCACGACCTCGAACAGCAGCGCGCGGTCCCACCAGTCGAAGCTCGCGTCGACGTGGGCGTGCTCGGTGTGCAGCGCGACCGTGACCGAATAGCTGCCCGGACCGACGCTCAGCCCCAGCGCGAAGCGCGCCACCAGCTCGCCCCCGGCAGCGCACGGCTGGTGCGCGACGCCCTGGTGGAAGGTGTTCGTGCCGAAGACGTCGTTGCCGAGCCGGTCGCGGATCACGAAGCCGACCGTCGGCGACGGCATCGCGACGCGCGGGCGGAACCGGACCTCCAGCACGGCGGGCTCGGCGACGGCGAACGTCGCGCGCTCCGCCCCGTCCGCGCCGTGCAGCGTCACCGCCGTGATCTCCGCCTCGCGGCTTCCCGAGCGCGTGACGGTTCGCCCGCCGCTCTCCAGCTGCTCGATGTGCGCGTCCTCTTCCTTCCGGGCGATCATCGCGTTGTAGTAGTCGAACACCGCGTCGGCCGGACCGTCCCGCAAGAGCGTGCCGCGGTCGAGCAGCAGCGCGCGCCGGCAGAGGGCCTTGACGGCCCCGGGGTCGTGCGTGACGAAGAGCAGCGTCGTGCCCTGCTCCTGGAACGCGCGGATGCGGCTCGTCGACTTGTGCTGGAAGTACGCGTCGCCGACCGACAGCGCCTCGTCGACGATCAGGACGTCGGGACGGACGGCGGTCGCGACGCTGAACGCGAGACGTACCTGCATGCCGGTCGAGTAGGTGCGCACCGGCTGGTCCATGTGGCTGCCGAGCTCGGAAAACTCCCGCACGAACGGCAGCGCGTCGCGCACCTGTCGATCGTCGAGGCCGAGCAGCTGCAACGACAGCATCGCGTTCCGCCAGCCGTCGAACTCCGGATGCATCCCGAGCCCCAGCTCGAGCAGCGCCGCGACGCGACCCGCGACGTGGAACGAGCCTTCGCTGGGCTGCGTCGTGCCGGTCAACAGCCGCAGCAGCGTGCTCTTGCCCGCACCGTTCATGCCGATGATGCCGACCGACTCGCCGTCAGCGACCTCGAAGCTGACGCCGCGCAGCGCCCACTCCGCGTGGTGCAGGACCCTTCGGTCGCCGCTCGCCCACTCCACGAGGCGCGCAAGCGGGTGGCGGTAGATCCGGTACTTCTTGCCCAGGCCCCGGGCGACGATGCGCGGCATCTCGTTCCGCCTACAGGTGGTCCGCGAGCTCGCCCGCGAGCCGGCGGAAGAGAGCGCGCGCGAAGCCGAGCGCGAGCACGGCGAGGATCGCCTGCGGCAGCCACGCGTGCCACGTCGGCCACGCGCCGTGCAGCAGGATGCCCTGATAGCCCGCGACGAGGTCGGTCATCGGGTTCAGGTGCGCGAGGGTCTGCATGCGGTCGCCGAGAATCGAGATCGGATAGACGATCGGCGTGAACCAGAACCACAGCTGCAGCCCGATCGTGAGCAGGTGAGCGACGTCGCGGAAGAAGACGTTGACGACGCCGAGCGCCGTGCCGATGCCGAGGGCCAGCGCCTGCTGCACCACCAGCAGCGGAACCAGTCCGAGGATCGGCCAGCCCGGGAAGCGGCCAAGGAGGAGCAGCAGGGCGAGCAGAATCGAGAACACGATCACGAAGTTCACCAGCGCCGACACCAGCACGATCGCCGGCAGCGCCGCGCGCGGAAAGCTCATCTTCTTCAGCAGATTGCCGTTCTCGAGGAACACCGTGACCGAGCGCTGCAGGATCTCGGTGAAGGCCGTCCACGTGAAGATCCCGGCGCAGAGGAAGACGCCGTAGCCCAGGGCGTCGTCGATGCCGGGGATCCGGCTGCGCATCAGGTGGCCGAAGACCACCGTGTAGAGGAACACCAGCGTGAGCGGGTGTAGAAAGGCCCAGACGCTGCCGAGCACCGAGCCGAGGTACCGCGCCCGGAACTCGCGGCTCGCCATGCCGAGGACGAAGCTCCGATAGCTCCAGAGGTTGCGCAGCATGGTGCCGAGCGGCGCTACCACTTCGCCGCCGGCCGGGCAATTCGGGGGCCGTGCCGCAAGGCGATGAATCCGTCCGCGCAGGCCCCCCGTACCGCTCTCGACAGCAGAATGGCGCGCTGGCCTACGCGGCGGACCGAGAGCGGCCACCCGCTCGTGGAGGAGCGAGCTCCCGTGTGGGAGAAAATTGCCACCCCCGCCAGGGCGGGATACGACCGACGCATGGATGATCCGGCACACGCCGCGGATCAGGCATTGCTCGCCCGTGTGTCGGGCGGCGACCCGACGGCCCTGCGCGCGCTCTACTACGGGTGTGCGGGTCGTGCGATGTCGATCGCGTTCCGGGTGCTCGGCTCGCACAGCGAGGCAGAGGAAGTCGTGCAGGAGACGTTCGTGCAGGTATGGCGGCAGGCCACGACCTACGACGCGAGCCGCGGCGGCGCGATGGCGTGGATCGCGACCATCGTCCGCAGCCGCGCCCTCGATCGCCTGCGCACCCGAAGCGCAGCCGAGCGCGCCGTGGCGCGCAGCGAACAGGAGCCCGATCCACCGGCGGCGCCGGCGCCGCCGGAGCTCGCGGCGCAGCGCGAGCTCCGCGCGCAGGTGCTGGCGGCACTCGCCGCACTGCCGCTCGAGCAGCGCAGCGCGATCGAGCTCGCCTATTACGAGGGCCTCTCGCACAGCGAGATCGCTGCCCGGCTCGGCGATCCGCTCGGCACCGTCAAGACGCGCGTCCGCCTGGGGCTGGCGAAGCTCGCGTCGGTGCTCGACACGCACCGTCCGGGAGGGGCGTCGTGACCTGCGCGGCATTCAAGGAGAACGTCGCGGCGTACGTGCTCGGCATTCTGGAGCCCGCCGAGCGCGAGGCCTTCGAGCATCACCTCGCCGAACCCATCACGCACGAGGGCTGCCGCCAGGCGCTCGCCGAGGCGTACGAGACGACGGCGCTCCTCGGCGCAGCACTGCCGCCGCTCGAGCCGGGACCGGAGGTGTGGTCGGCCATCGAGCGCGAGATCGGCGCGTCGGCGTCCGGTGCGCGTGGCCGTGGCGCGACCCGCGGCGGATCGGCGCGCCGCGGCGCGTCCGCGACCCGTCCGGCGTCTCGCGGCGGCGGACGCCGCGAGGCCTTCGCATGGATCAGCGCCGCGGTGGCCGCGGCCGCGGCGTTCGTCTTCGCGATGGAGTACCGCGAGAGCCGGCGCGAGATCGCGGCCAGGGACCGCGAGCTGGCGCTCGCCGCCGCGGCCGACCGGGACAAGGACATCTGCATGCGGGAGCTCGCGAGCGCGCGCGTGTCGCTGCGCGAACGGGAGGCCGCGCTGTCGCTGCTCGGCGCGCCCGGCACGCAGCTCGTGCAGCTCGCGGCCCAGGGCGGCGAGGAGTATCACGCGAGCGCGCTGCTGAACCCCGGCACGCGGAACGCGATGATCCTCACCAGCGCGCTGAAGCCCCTGCCGGACAGGGACTACCAGCTCTGGCTGATCCGCGGGAACGACAAGATCTCGGCCGGCGTGCTGCGCACGGATCCGAGTGGGGCGACGCTCGCGCGCATCAGCGCCGAGGTGCTGGCCGGCGGGCGGCCGGACGCGTTCGCGGTGACGATCGAGCCGCAGGGCGGCATGCCGCAGCCCACCGGTCCGATCATCCTGCTGGGCAAAGTGCCCATCTGAGGAGCAGGGGCGCCGCCCCTGCTCCTGCACGCGGCGGAGCCGCGTGGTGCCCCCTCGCGCAGGCGCACGGCGGGAGCGAAGCCCCCGCGAGGGATCTCTTCGGCCGCCCTACTCCGCCGCCGACGCCCCGTTGCCGTTGCAGCCGAACGAGGCCGGCACGGAGATGCCCGTGAACGTCGAGCGCCCGCTCGCGTCGCGCTCGTTCTTGACGCTCGCAGGTCCGCCGAACACGGGGTCGTCCGGATCCGGTTGCGGGTAGCCGTCGGCGACGTACGTCGAGCCGATGAGGATGAACATCTCGTTCTCGGTGCTCTCGCCGCCGGTGATGTGACACGCGTCGCAGAGGCCGTTGCCGGGGCTCGAGTCGCACGCCGCGTCGTCGTCCTCGCCGCGACACGGCGCGCCGATCCGGCCCGCCGCGCACCCGACCGGCTTGCAGGCGCCGAACGAGATGCGCGCGCTCTCCGGGATCCGCGACGCGCGCGTCACCGTCTCGGGGTCGGGCGAGCCGTCGGCGGCGACGCCGTTCTCGAACGTGCCGCAGAAGCGGATGGTGCGCTCCGCCGGATCGGCCGAGTCGAAGGCCAGCGGCGGGTCGAAGTACTGCTTGACGGGGTCGTTGTAGAGCAGGTTCTCGTACAGCAGGGCCCCGTCCGGCGCCGTCACCCAGAAGCGCTTGCCGCGCTTGTGGTTGTGCGAGGTGAGCAGGAACACGCGCGAGCCCTGCGCCACCACGTGGTCCGCGCAGTACGTCTCGGTCGTGTACGGGGCTGCGTTGGGCGTGAACACGTTCGACACGTCGAGGATCGGCACCACCGGATGCCGCTGGTCCTTCGCGAACACGAAGTTCAGGCGCCCGTTGAGGACGAAGTCCTCGTCCGTCAGGTTGAAGGCGTGGCTGTTCCAGTAGACGACTCCCGTCGTCGGGATCTGCGAGAACACGCCGTCCTGCAGCTTCTGGTAGGCCTGCGCCGCCTGTGCGCCACCGATGATGCGCGACACGATGCCGAAGTCGGCCTGCGGCCCGTAGCCGACGCAGCCGACGTTGGGCTTCGGCTCGCTGCGGCAGAAGCCACCGCCGCAGGCACCCCTCTCCGCCGGCTCGCAGACCTCGCCGGCGCGCTCGCCGCCGGCGCACGTCCACGTGCCGAACTCGGGATCGTGGACGCGGTCGAGCCCGACGCTCGCGTAGCTCAGCGTTAGATGGTGGCTCTGCGGGTCCTGGCGCAGCTCCTGCTCCGAGAAGCGGAACATCGTGCCGCTCGGATCGAGGTACTCGGCGGGCACCTGGTCGCGGACGTCGTAGTACGTCGCGAAGCAGAGCTCCTGCTCGTGCTTCTTCGGCAGGTGCACCGGCGGCAGGACGAACTGCACGCCCTCGCCGGGCGCCGGCGGGTCGAGCGGCTTGATGACGATGGGCTTCGCTTCGGGCAGGCACGCGTCGAGCAGCGGCTCGGTGCCGGGCACCGTCCCGGTGCGCGGCGCACCCGAGGAGATCCAGAGACGCAGCGCCTCGAGCTCGTTCCCGGAGATCGCCGGCAGGTTGTTCGGCATCGGCGAGCCGGTGATCTCGACGCTGCCCGGATTCGTCTTCGCCGCGAGCTTGAGCCACAGGAAGCTGCGGCTCTTGTCGCCGGGCTCGACGCGCCTGAGCGGGCTCGCCGTCGACGGCACGTCGAAGATCGCGTCGTAGGCCGCCTCGCGGCGCAGGTCGAGGCCGCCCGACGCCGCGCTGCCGTGGCAGATGTCCTGCGTGCAGCCGTTGCGCTCGAAGACGACGGTCTGGATCGCCTCGAACGTGCTCTCGTACGCCTGCCCCTCGGCGCAGGACGGGTTGCCCGGGGTCGCCGGACCACCGCCCCCCCCCGGGGAGCCGTCGTCGCTGCACGCTGCCGCCGCGAGAACGAGCAGCAGGGCGGCGAAAGTGCGGGGGGAAGACGGGCGTCGGGCGCGAAGCATGGAGGTTCCTCCGGAGCGCCGGTCCGTGCGCCCCGGACCGTCAGAGCATGGCGGCACCCCGTGGGCAATCCCGATGCGTGTCCCGCGGCGACGATCGGAGAATCGCCTCGCCGATCGTGCGCGCACCATTGCTTCCGTGCGGCCCCGCCGGCGAGTAGGCTCCGCGCCATGTCGGCGACCCCTCCCGGAGAGATCCACGAGTACCGGCGCACCGAGCGCAACCGCGTGAAGCGCCTGCCCGCGCGCGCCAGCCACGAGCGCGACACGGTCCACGCGATCCTCGACGCGGCCCTCGTGTGCCACCTGGGCTTCGTCGTCAACCGGCAGCCGTTCGTGATCCCGACGCTGCACGCACGCGTCGGCGACGAGGTGTACGTGCACGGCTCGAGCAAGTCGCGCACGCTCGAGGCGCTCGCGGGCGGCGTCGAGGTCTGCCTGACGGTCACGCTGATCGACGGCCTCGTGCTGGCGCGCTCGGCGTTCCACCACTCGGTCAACTACAGGTCCGTGACCGCGTTCGGCCGGGCGCGCCTGCTGGCGGGCGACGACGAGAAGCTCGCCGCCCTGCGCGCGTTCACCGAGCGCCTCTACCCGGGACGCTGGGACGAGGTGCGGCCGCCGAACCCGGCCGAGCTCAAGGCGACGCTCGTGCTCGCCCTGCCGCTCGACGAGGCGGTCGCGAAGGTCCGCACCGGCCCCCCGATCGACGACGCCGAGGACATGGCGCTGCCGGTGTGGGCGGGCGTCGTGCCGCTGGCGCTCGCGGGCGGTGCGCCGATCGCGGACGCGCAGCTCGCCCCCGGGCTCGCGCTGCGCGACACGACGTTCCCGCGCGACCGCGACTGGACGCCGCGGCGGTAACACGCACTCTCCCGCGGCTGCTCGACGAGCAGGGGCCGATCGGCAGATCGGTGCAGAGCCTGCTGATCGAGCGCAGCTCCTGACCGCGGAGCGAAGACGCGCCGGCTCCGGCAACGCGAAACCGGCGCGATCCTTCAGGCAGCGGCGTGCGCGGATTCCACCTGACGCATGAGATCGGCGATGATGCCGACGGTCTCGGGCGTGGCCTTGTGCACGCTGCCGGAGTCGAACGGCGGCTGCGGGTCGTACTCGATGCCGAGCTGGATGGCCTTCGCGACGTCCTCGCCGGCGATGCGCGCCGCGAGCGTGAGGCCCATGTCGATCCCGGCGGACACGCCTGCCGCGGTGACGATCTTGCCGCGGATGACGACGCGCTGGTCCGTCGGCTTCGCTCCGGTCGAGGCGAGCTCGCCCATGCAGGCCCAGTGCGTCGTCGCGTCGACGTCCTTCAGGATGCCGGCCGCGCCGAGCACCAGCGAGCCCGTGCAGACCGACGTCGTCCACTGCGTCGTCGCGTGGATCTTCCGCACCCAGTCGAGCAGCGGCTGATCGGTCATCATCGCGCGCGTACCAGGACCGCCCGGCACGACCAGCACGTCGGCACGGTCGACGTCCGCGAAGCTCGCACCGGCGAGCACCGCGAGCGCACCGATGTCGGTGCGGAAGATGCGCTGCTCGCAGCCGACGAAGACGACCTCTGCGCCGGGGATGCGCGACAGCGTCTCGTAGGGCCCGATGGCGTCGAGCGCGGTGAAGCGGTCGTAGAGGGCGATCGCGATCTTCATGCGCGTTTCCTTTCCGCGAGCGGCGCCACGAAGTGACGCCGGTAGGCGCCCGGGCTCACCCGGAGCGCGCGTTGGAAGACGCGGTACAGCGTCGCGACGGTGCCGAAGCCCGCCGCGTCCGCGACCTCGTCGAGGCTCTGGTCCGTGCTCTCGAGGAGACGCCGCGCGACCTCGACGCGCGTGCGCTCCACGTACGCGGCAGGCGTGCAGCCCACCTCCTCCGCGAACACGCGCGAGAAGTGCCGCGGGCTCATCGCGCAGCGCGCGGCGAGCGTCGGGACGGAGAGATCGGCGCGCGGGTGGTCGGCGATCCACGCCTGCAGGTCCCGCAGCGGGTGGCGCTCCGCGGCCTGCGCCGCGAGCTGCACGCTGAACTGCGCCTGACCGCCCGCGCGCTGCAGGAAGAGGACGAGCCAGCGCGC
>VGTK01000170.1 GCA_016874715.1 Deltaproteobacteria bacterium
TGCCGCAGCGACGGTGGCAGCAGCGGGGGCGAGCTGAGGGGGCCGGTACCGCATCCGCCGTGCGCGCCGTCACTCCGCCGCTCCGCGGGGCGGCGCATCGCGCCGTGACCGGGCGACCGTTCGGCTCCCGTTCGCCAGGTGTTTGCTCGAACCCTATTGGCTTTTTCTCCGCCGACGATACAAACACAACGGCTCTGCGGACTTTGCTTCGTGGTGGGGAAACGGTATAGAACAAATGCCCCGTTGGGCGTACGGGGTACTCATTCGGCGCGATGCTCTTGGCATCGCCGCGCGGGCTCACACAGCCCGTTGGACGGCGTGGACGTGTAAAAGAGGAGGTGTCTGATGTATCGGAGGCTGATTGCCGGGTTGATCCTGGCAACGTTCGTGACCGCGTGCTCTGCGCACAAGCCCTGGGGCAAGTGTGCGGTCGGAGGCGCGATCATCGGTGCGGCGGCGCTCGGCGCTGCTGGCGGCGCGATCGCCAACAACGTGGATCCACCGTTCACCGCACAGGATTCGGACCGTGGCGCGGGGATCGGAATCGGTATCGCAACCGGTGCAATCCTCGGCGCGCTGATCGGACACGCGATCTGTGACGAGGAAGAGGTGCCCCCGCCCCCGCCCCCGCCGCCCGCTCCGGCGCCGGCCGCGAAGAAGAAGATCGTCCTGCGTGGCGTCAACTTCGACTTCGACAAGGCGACGCTGCAGCCGCAGGGCAAGCCGATCCTCGAGGAGGCTGCCAAGATCCTCAAGGAGAACCCGTCGATCAACGTCGAGGTTCGCGGCTTCACGGATTCGGTCGGCTCGAAGGACTACAACCTCCGGCTGTCGGATCGCCGTGCAGCGACGGTCAAGAACTTCCTGGTCAGCCAGGGCGTTCCGGCGAGCCGGCTCACGACCAAGGGCTTCGGCATGGCCGACCCCGTCGCGAGCAACGACACGGCGGATGGCCGCGCGCAGAACCGCCGCGTGGAGCTGGTTCCCAACAGCTGATCGAGGCCTGATGGTCCGGCCCGCGCGAGCGGGCCGGACCTCCGTTTCCAGTTCGGCGCCGGGGCGTGAGTCCCGGCGCCGAACTGCTTTTCGGGCGTCGTCATCCCCCCGCGCTCTCCGCATGCCGGCTCAGGGGGGCGGGCGTTCCTCGGCTGGAGCTGCCCTTCGTGCAACGAGAAGTCGGTCCAGGCGCCCTCGCGCGACTGATCGGGGGCGCTCTTCGCGTCGACGGGGCGAGCTTTCGCGAGGCCGTGGGCCCCGACGGCCGAACGCGACTGTACCTTGCGATCGTCCTGCTCGCTGCCGTGGCGGCCGGTTTCGCCACGGCGACCGAGGCCGTGTCGAGCGGCCTGCTGTCGGAACGCGATGTGAGCGTGCATCGGGTCCTGCTGATCGGTTGGGCCCTCGCGGTGGTGCTGCAGTTCGTTCTGTTCGTGTGCGCGGTATGGATCCTTCGCGTCGTCACGCGCCGCCCGCCCGTTCCGTTTCGCGCGTTGCTCCGGTTGCTCGCGCTGTCGCTCGCCCCGAGCGTGCTGCTCGTGCTCGGGCCGCTGTCGGGACAGACCGCGATCGTGACGGCGATCGTGACCGTGTGGCGCTGGGTCATCGCGACGGCGGGACTGCGGGTCGGAACCAGTGCCTCCTGGCCCGGTGCCTTGCTCGCCGTCGTGCTAGCGGATCTGGTGTCGGCGCCGGTTGCCGAGCTGGTCATGCTCGGTGTCCGCTGAGCGGTCAGCGCGCAGCGCGACGCCAGCGATGGACCCCGGCACGGCGGACCGATAGAAGCGCCCTCGATGGGTGAGCTCGAGGTCGACGCGCTGGTCGGGGAGCTGCGGCGCGAGGCGGAGCAGCTTCGCGCGTCGCTGGGTCCCTCTGCGTTGCCCCCCGAGGAGGACCGTGCCACGGCGCTGCGCGGGCTCGCGGCGATGCCGGAGACCGCGGCGCTCGGTGGCTTCGGGCGCCTGGTCGAGGCGTCGCGTCTCGCCAGCCTCGGCGCGCTCGCGGACCCGGGAGACGTCGACTTCCAGTCGCATCGCGTGCGCGTCGGCCGAGTCGTGATCGTCGTCAAGCAGGTGCTGCGTCGCCTGCTCACGCCGGTGCTGGACCGTCAGGCCGCGTTCAACCGTGCCTCCGTGCAGGCGTTCGCGGCGCTCGAGGAGGAGCTCGGGCAGCGTCTCCAGGGAATCGAGCGGCGTCTGATCGCACTCGAGGAGGCGGTCGGATCGCCCGAAGCGCACGAGGCGGTCGCCGGAATCTCCTTCGACTACGGCGCCTTCGAGGAGCGCTTCCGCGGTGACCGTGACCACGTGCGCCGGCAGCTGGAGCGCTACCTCGTCCACTTCCCGACCGCGGGGGCAGGCCCGGTGGTCGATCTCGGCTGTGGCCGGGGCGAGTTTCTCGAGCTGCTGCGCGATGCCGGGATCGTGGCGTGGGGCGTCGAGGCGGACGCGCGCCGTGCGTCGGCGTGTCGCGCGCGTGGGCTCGACGTGCGTGCCGGAGACGCGCTGCAGGCGCTCGAGGATCTTGCCGACGCATCGCTGGGCGGGATCGTGTCGTTCCAGGTGGTCGAGCACCTGACGATCGGCAAGACGGTTCGCCTGCTCGCCGTCGCCCGGCGCAAGCTGCGCGCGGGCGGCTGCCTGATCGTCGAGACGATCAACGTGCAGAGCCTAATCACGTTCACGCGCGCATGGACGATCGACCCATCGCACCGGCAACCGATCCACCCGCTCACGCTGCGCTTCCTTGCCGAGCAGGCCGGGTTCGAGCGCTGCGAGCTGC
This sequence comes from Deltaproteobacteria bacterium, assembly GCA_016874715.1. Lineage (GTDB taxonomy): Bacteria > Desulfobacterota > Binatia > UBA12015 > UBA12015 > VGTK01. Next base: position 2,779 of record VGTK01000170.1, read on the forward strand.
GGTACGGCAGTGAGGTGGAGGCCGGGAGCGCGCTCGAGGCGGCCGGCGGAGGTGAAGCGGCCGAGCGCAACGTCGCGCGGCTCAACGCACTGCTGTTCGGTCCGCAAGACTATGCCGTGGTGGCCTGGGCATAGAGGCGTCAGCGGGAAGCGGGTCGCGATCCTGGTACCCTCGCTGCAGCGGGGAGACGCGACCGGCAACGACGCCCTCGGGATGCGCGCGGCGCTGGCGGCGCGTGACTGGGAGGTGCGCCTCTTCGCCGAGGGCGGAGATCGGAGCCTCGGGTTCGGCACCAGCGCGGACGCACGGGCGTTTCTGCGCGACGGGGCGTCCGCGATCTTTCACCAGGGGACCCAGTGGGACAACGGCGTGCGCATCTTCGAGCGCGTTCCGGGTGTCCGGATCGCGCGCGACCACAACGTGACGCCGGCCGCGTTCTTCGCCGGCGTGAGCGAGGACTTCGTCGGTGCGTCGAACGTCGGGCTCGAGCAGCGACAGCGGCTCGCGCGCGACCCGGCGGTGTCGTGGATCGCGGCATCGTCGATGAACGCCGGCGAGCTCGTGGCACTCGGCGCGTCGCCCTCGCGGGTCGGCGTCGTGCCGCCGTTCCACCAGGCCGAGGATCTCGCCGCCGTCGAGCCCGACGAGATCGCGCTGCGACGGTGGGCCGCGCTGCCGGCCGACGTGCTCTTCGTGGGCCGGCTGGCGCCCAACAAGGGCCACCGGCGCACGTTCCGCATCGCAGCGTCCTACGCGGAGCTGTTCGGTCGCCGGCTGCGGATCCGGCTCGTCGGCTCGCACGACCGCCGATGGGCGCCGTGGCTCGCGCTCCTGGCGCGCGACCGCGAGCAGCTCGGCCTCGGCGACTCGATCGAGTATCTCGGAACGCTGTCCACGAGCGAGCTCAAGGCTGCGTATCTGACGTCGCGTCTCCTGCTGTGTTGCTCGGAGCACGAGGGTTTCTGCGTGCCGCTGGTCGAGGCGGCCCGGCTGGGCGTGCCGGTCGTCGCAACCTGGCAGCAGGCCGTAGCGGAGACCCTCGGCCCCGAGGCCCTCGTTCTCCGTGCCGTGTCGGACGACGTGGTCGCAACCGCGATTCACCGCGTGCTCGACGACGGTGGTTTGCGCGATGCGCTGGTCGGCGCGCAGCAAGCGCGCTACGCGCAGCTGTTCGCGCCGTCGGCCGTCGAGCGGGCGTTCCTCGCGGCGGTCGAGCCACTGCTCGAGGGCGAGCCCAGGGGATGAGGCTCGCGGTCGTCGTGCAGCGCTACGGCGCGGGGATCCTCGGCGGCGCGGAGACCTGCGCCGCGGTGCTCGCCGGCCTGCTCGGGCGGTTCCACGACGTCGAGGTCCTGACCACGACTGCCCGGGAGTACGTCACGTGGCGGAACGAGCTGCCGGCCGGCGCTTCCGAGGAGGCAGGAGTTCGCGTGCGGCGTTTCCCGGTCGAATGCGGTCGCGAGCCGGCCTGGGGCGTCCTGAACCGCCTGCTGCACGACGGCTTCGACTCGAGCGCTTTCGCGCTGCTCCCCGAAGCCGTCCGCGAGGGGCACGCGCGCCGACTCCGCTCCTGGCCCGACGCGTTGCAGGAGGCGTTCGTCCGCGGCCAGGGACCGCACGCGCCGGCACTGCACGAGCATCTGCGCCGGACGCCGTACGATCGTGTGGTGTTCGTCACGTACCTCTACCCGACGACCTACGACGGCATCGCGGCGGTTCCGCCAGGGCGGGCGCTCGTGGTCCCGACCCTGCACGACGAGCCGCCGGCATATCTGCCGATGTTCGGTCGTCGCCTCGCACGGGCACGCCTGCTCGGCCTCACGGATACCGAGGTTGCGCTGATGACACGGCTCTACCCCGGGCGACCGCTGGCCGCCGAACGGATCGGGTACGGGATCGAGTTGCCCCCCGACGTGGCGGCGCGACGGGCGTCGGGCGACGATTTTCTGCTCTACGCCGGGCGGATCGACGTTCAGAAGGGCATCCTGCAGCTGCTGGCCTGGTACCGCGCCTTGCGCCAGGCGATGGCGGGTGCTCCTCGGCTGGTCCTCATCGGCCAGGTCGCGATGCCCGTGCCGTCGCAGGAGGGCCTCGAGGTCCGCGGCTTCGTCGACGACGCGGAGAAGCTGCGCCTGATGCGCGACGCGCTCGCGCTGGTCCACCTGTCGCCCTACGAGAGCCTGGGCATCGTGCTGCTCGAGGCCATGGCAGTTCGAACGCCGGTCCTGGTGCACGCGGACTCCGCCGTCATGGTCGAGCACTGCCGGCGAAGCGGGGCCGGGCTGTGGCTGCGCGAGGCCGGCGAGCTCGTGGGCGCGGTGCGTCGGCTGCGGAGCGTGCCGCAGCTGCGCGAGCGTCTCGGCGAGCGCGGGCGGCACTACGTCGAGCGCGAGTTCAGCCTCCCGGCGTTCGAGCGCCGTCTGCGCGAGATCCTGCCCCCGTGACGGCCGCCTGCGCGAGATCCTGCCCCCGTGACGGCCGCCTGCGCGAGATCCTGCCCCCGTGACGGCCGCCGGAGGGGCCGATTCACTGTTTGTTCACGATGCGGTAACGTCGGCGCGATGTCGGGCGGCTACATCGGCGATCCAGGCGGGGTCCACGCAAGGAGGGCCCGACCTTCATGGGGAAGCGCTACACGGCTCGAGCTCGGCATCCGCGCGTACGACCGGCCCGACCGCGGCCAGCCTGGTGGCGTCGCGCCGACGCGCGGCGTACGAAGATCCTCCAAAGGGAGGGCCACGCAGTGAGCGAGGATTCCAACGTCGCGCGTCGCTCGGCCGACTTCGTGCAACACCTGAACCGTTTTCCCGAGGACCTGCGCGACATCCGCCGGCTGCAGCGCCGGTTCGCCCTGTCGAGCGCGGAGGTGGCCGCCGCGCTCGAGTCGTGGTGCGGGGTGGGGGGCGCGAGCCCGCGGCTCAAGGAGCTGCCGGCGCATTGAGCCGCATGGACGGGAGCGCGCGGGAATGACGGTCGAACACGGGCAACGGACGGGAACGTCGAGTGCACTCGGCGGAGCTGGTCGGGCATCCGCCGCGTCACCGCGAGCCGACGTCCGCCTGGCGATACCATCGGGCGGCGTCGATGGTGCCGAGGCGGCCGCGCCGGGTCGGCGCCCCAAGATCGAGGCGCGCGGCGTCGACTTCTTCTACGGCGCCACGCAGGCGCTGCACGACGTCTCGCTCGCGGCGGGCGACTGTAAGGTCACGGCGCTGATCGGACCGTCCGGCTGTGGCAAGTCCACCTTCCTGCGGCTCATCAACCGGATGAACGACCTGATCGCGGGCACGCGGGTCGCGGGCCGCATCCTGCTCGACGGTGAGGACATCTACGATTCGCGGATCGACGTCGTGGACCTCCGGCGACGGGTCGGAATGGTCTTCCAGCGCTCCAACCCCTTTCCGAAATCGATCTACGAGAACGTCGCGTACGGGCCGCGCGTGCACGGCCTCCGCGACAAGGCGGCTCTCGACGAGATCGTGGAGAAGACGCTGCGCGGCGCGGCGCTGTGGGAGGAGGTCAAGGACCGCCTGGCGAGCTCGGCGCTGTCGCTCTCCGGTGGGCAGCAGCAGCGCCTGTGCATCGCGCGCGCGCTAGCGGTCGAGCCCGACGTGCTTCTCATGGACGAGCCGGCCTCTGCCCTCGACCCCCTGGCGACGGCGAAGATCGAGGAGCTCATCCACGAGCTCAAGGAGCGCTACACGATCATCATTGTCACGCACAACATGCAGCAGGCGGCCCGCGTCTCGGACATGACTGCGTACTTCTACCTCGGCCGCCTCGTGGAGTTCGGAGAGACCGCGAAGATCTTCACCAATCCGAGCCGCCAGGAAACCGAGGACTACATCACCGGTCGCTTCGGCTGAGGTGGCGAAGATGGCTCTGCACACCGATCGAAGGTACGAGGAGGAGCTCGCACACCTCCGCCAGCTCATTCTCGAGATGGGCGGCCTGGTCGAGCGCCAGATCGGCGACGCGACCGCGTCGCTCGCGTCGGCAGACCGTGCCCGCGCCGAGCAGACCATCGAGCGCGATCACCAGGTGAACCGCTACGACGTCGACATCGACGAGGAGTGCCTGCGGCTGCTCGCGCTGCACCAGCCCGCGGCACGCGACCTGAGGCTCATCACGACGAGCCTGAAGATCACGACGGACCTCGAGCGCATCGGGGACATGGCAGTGAACATCTGCGAGCGTGCGATCGACCTCAGCGAGAGGCCGGCATCGCTGCAGGTCGACTTGCCGCGGATGGCCGACACCGTGCGAAAGATGCTGCGCGAGAGTCTGGATGCCTTCGTGCGCGAGGACGCGGACCTCGCGTTGTCGGTCTGCAAGGAGGACGACGTCATCGATGCGCTGCACGCCCAGATGTTCGCCGAGGTGCTCGGGCGGATGACGCACGATCCCTCGCTGGTGGTGGTGGGCACGGCGCAGCTCTTCGTCTCGAAGTACCTCGAGCGCATCGCGGACCACGCCACCAACATCGCGGAGATGGTCATCTTCATGGTCAAGGGCAAGAGCATCCGTCACCTGTCGGTCCCGGCGACGATCTAGCGGGGCGAGGAGCCCGGCATCATGGTGAACCCGAGTGCGGACCGGACGGTGGCGCAGCCCGTCGAGCGTCGCAAGGTGCTCGTGATCGAGGATGAGCGCGACATCCGCGAGCTGGTGCGGGTGCACCTGGGGGCCGAGGGCTTCCAGGTGCTCGAAGCGGCCGACGGCGAGCTCGGGCTGGCGCTGGTCAAGCGCGAGCGTCCCGCTGCGGTCGTCCTCGACCTGATGCTTCCGGGGCTCGGGGGGCTGGAGGTCTGCCGTCGCATCCGCAGCTCGGAAGCGACCTCTCGGGTGCCGGTTGTGATCCTCACCGCGCGGTCGGCGGAGGCCGACAAGGTGGTGGGACTCGAGATCGGCGCCGACGACTACGTCACCAAGCCGTTCAGCCCTCGGGAGCTGACGGCTCGAGTGAAGGCGGTGATGCGCAGAGCCTACGGGCAGCAGCCGGACGCACCGCAGGAGACCTACCAGCGCGGCAAGCTGCGGATCGACTTCGACACCTACGAGGTCTACGTGAGCGGCGAGCGCGTCGAGCTGTCTCTGCGCGAGTTCGAGCTGCTGCGCTTCTTCGTTCAGCACCCGAACCGGGTCTACGAGCGCGGGCAGCTTCTCGAGCTGGTGTGGGGGCCGGATACGTTCGTCGAGCCGAGGACGATCGACGTGCACATCCGCCGGCTTCGTCGCCGCATCGAGCACGACGACTCCGCGCCGGAGCTGATCGTCACCGTGCGCGGGGTCGGCTACATGTTCGACGAGCGGCGCCTCGGGCCGTGAGCCCGTTGCCCGGGCGTCATGAAGATCCTGCCCCTGCGGTAGAAGTCCGTCCGGTCGTACGTGCGATGCTGCCGGTCGCGGCAGCCTGGGTAACCGCTCATCTGGCGCCACTCCCCTCGTACGGAATGCGTCTGGCGCTGGCGGCCGTGGTGGCGACGGTCGTGGCGGCGTGGGGAGAGCGCCGCCACGCGGTCAGGATCGCGCAGCTGCGCGAGTGGGTCCGTCGCGTCGGGGCCGGCGAGCGAGTGTCACCGCCACTGCGCGAGGGCGCACCGGACGCCGTCGACGATCTGGGAGCCGATCTCGGCACGATGGCGGAAGCGCTCGGCGACGGCCTCATGCGCCTCGAGAACGAGCGCGACCGGCTCGAGGCGATCCTCGCGGCGATGGTCGAGGGCGTGATCGTGATCGACCGCAGCGGCACGATCCTGCGGGCGAGCGCACGGGTGGCGGAGACCTTCGGCACGGCCGCGGGACGTGCGCTCGTCGGCCTGCGTCTCTGGGACCTTTCCCGCGATGTCGAGTTCAACACCGTGGTGCGCGAAGCGCTCGCGAGTCAGCGGCCCGCAGTCCGGGAGGTGGAGCTGCGCGGCGCCGTGCAGCTCCACCTCGAGGTGGCGGTCGGTCCCACCGCCGACGGCAGTGCGTGGGTGCTGGTCCTCCACGACGTGACCGAGACCAAGCGGCTCGAGCGCGTGCGGACCGACTTCGTCGCCAACGTCTCGCACGAGCTCCGCACGCCGCTCACCGCCATCAAGGGCTTCGCCGAGACGCTGCTGTCCAGCGGCTTCGCCGATCGCGAGCGCGCGTTGCACTTCGTGTCGATCATCGACCGGCAGGCGGGACGGCTCAGCCGGATCATCGACGATCTGCTCATCCTGAGCGACCTGGAGCTCGGCAAGATGCGGGTGCAACGTCGCGCCGTCGAGCTCGAGCCGATCGTCCGCGAAGTCGTGGAGCTGCTCGGCGAGCCGGCCCGTCGCGGGGGGGTGGCGCTGGCGATTGACCTCTCGCCCGAGCTGCGTGTGGACGGTGATCCGGACCGGCTGACGCAGGTCGCGTCGAACCTGCTCGACAACGCGATCAAGTACACGCCGCCAGGCGGTCGGGTGCGCATCGCGGGCCGTGCGCTCGAGGACGGATCCGCGGTGGAGCTGTCGGTGGAGGACAGCGGCGTGGGTATCCCTGCAGAGGACTTGCCGCGCCTCGCCGAGCGCTTCTACCGCGTCGACAAGGCGCGCGTCCGAGAGCGCGGCGGAACCGGCCTCGGGCTGTCGATCGTCAAGCATATCGTGCAGGCGCACGGTGGATCCTTGCGCTTCGACAGCCGCGTCGGCACGGGAACGACGGTGACGGTCACGCTGCCGGCGGCCGCGGACGGCTGACCCGGGCGGCGCCGAGCGGACGCGATCGTGTCTCGGCCGCTCGCGGCGTGTTCGCGGTTGCTCCAGAGGGGCGTGGCCGCTACCACCGAACCGGATCGGTCTTCGGGCGGTGGCCGTACAGGCGCCGCGGACCGCGTTGGGGAGGGATGGACGCCGCCGTGCGAAGAGCGGCCTCGAGGGCGACGCCCGGGGCGAATCGGGGGAACGACCGGCGTCCGAGCGGGACGTCGCCGCGCCGTCGTCGTGCGCGCAAGCCTGCGTGGCCCGGCTGGCCGTACCGTGTTCTCGAGCACTCGCTGACCGCGGTTCTGCTCGCCGTGCTCGGCACGATCGTCCTCGGACGGCTCGCGGAGCAGGGCGAGGCGCTGGCCCTCGCGCTCGGGCTCGCAGGCGTGGCACTCGGCAGTGGCTTCGTGATCGTGCCGCTCGAGCGCCTGCGCCAGCGCTTCGGTCCGAACGGACGGCACGCGCTCAACGCCATGCTGGTCGCAGGAATCGGGGCCGGACTCTGGTTCGGGCGCCCCGGAGCAGCATTGCACGCGCTACGCGATCTCCTGGGCGGGGAGCGCGCGACGCAGGTGCGTGTGATCCAGCACCAGGTCTACGCAGCGTACCGGCGCATGGACCTCGACGCGCAACGCAAGATCCTCGAGCGCGCCGAGGTGTTCGCACCGACCATCGAGCAGGCGGCGCGCGCTTTCGCCGTCGATCCGGAGCTGATGGTCGGGATCGCTGCGGCCGAGTCGAGCTTCTATCCGCGCGACAGCCGTGACGGCGGCAAGGGCCTGTTCCAGATCACGGCGGTTCCCGACGCGGCGTCCGCTTCCGCGCGCGAGAAGCTCGGTGCGTCTTCCCTCGACCCCTGGAACCAGCGCCACAACGCGTACGTGGCCGCCGCGACGCTCGATCTCTACCGGCGGCAGATGGGCGACGATCTGTTCCTTACCCTGCTCGCCTACAACATCGGACCGCGCAACGGCGGACTGCGGACGATCATGCAGGCGTACGGGGCGCGCAACTTCGCCCAGGTGCAGCCGTACCTCCAGGCGCTGCCGCGGGATTACCCGATCCGTGTCTTGTCGAGCGCGCTGTCGTACCGGGTGTGGAAGCGCATGGGTCGCCTGCCGCGCTTCGAAGGCGACGGCGTCGCGCGCGAAGTCCAGGCGCTCGGCATTCCGGCACTCGACGATGCGCGGCTCGCCTACGAGCCGGACCCGCGAGGCGCGGCACCGCGCTGAGTGCGCAGGCGGGACACCAAGGGCGCGCCGGCGCCGGCAGCGATGGCGAGGCTCAAGGCACGCTCGTACGGTACGCCCGCACCGAAGGCCGTCTCGCGCAGCGGCTCGACGAGCGCGCGCAGCAGCGCGAGGACGCCGACGAACGCGAGCGCACGAACCCCGTCGGGGAGCGTCCTGCGGGGAACCGACAGCAGGCTCGTCGCACTCGCGAGCAGGGCGGCGAGCGCGAGGTAGAGGGGGAGGGGGTGCACGGAGGCAGATTCGGGTGCCGACGTCGTGACGAGTCCCTGTGCGACGTGATTCCACCACGCCGGAGTGCCGGCGGCGAAGCGTACGCACCACGGCGCGGTGCACCGCGTGCCGAAGCAGCACCCGTCGGCGAAGCAGCCGAGCCGCCCGACGGCGACCGCGAGGCCCGCGAGGGGTACGAGCACGTCGGCGATCGCAGCCCGGCCGAGGCGGCCACCGGTCGCGCTGGGTCCGGCGAGCGTGAGCACCGCGAGGCCGGTGAGAAGCCCTCCGGAGATGCGCAAGCCGGCGCCCTCCGCGACGGGAAGAACGAGCGCATGCCAGCCGAGCGTGTGCAGCAGGTCCGGCGCGAGAAGGATGAAGTGGAGGCGCGCGCCGGCAAGGGTGGCGGCGAGTGCCGCCGCCACGAGCGCGAGGAGGCGCGGCCAGCTGGCCGCGCCTCCCGCGCGTCGTCGCAGGAGTACGGCGCCGCAAGAGGCCCAGATGAGCCCCGCGGCGCCCCACGCCGCCTCGTACAGGTGGTGGTTGGGCAGCATCCTAGAAGAGGCTGAAGAACGAGAAGCCGAGGTCGAGGTCGACGTCGACGTCCACGCCGACCTGGACGCTCACGTCCGGGATGTCGCGCGGGCCCAGGATGCTGGTCGCGATGAGCATCCCGCCCGGCCGTGAGGCGCTGACCATACCCAGCACCCACGGAAACTCGCCGCCGCGTCCGAGCGGCGGGCTGGCGACGTTCACCGTGGGCGACTGCAGGATGTGCCACGTTGCCGGGCAACCCTGCGACGGATCACAGATGCCCCATTTGGTGTACTGCACCGTGCCACCGAGGTGGGACCGGAGCCAGTAGTTGGGCGTATCCTCGTCGACGTCGAGAGCGATCGCCGGCTGGTCGCCGTCGTCCGGACCGTCGGAGACCGTCGCGTGCATCTGTGCAGCGCCGCTGACCCGCGTCTCGACGTACGCGAAGCCGCCCTCGTAACCGGGCCACCTCAAGTTGAACGCCTCGAGGAAGGGCTCGTTCACCTCCTGCGACCACGCCTGGGTCCGCGGGTCCTGGCTGACCAGGCGGAGTCCGGTGTAGACGCCGTCGAGGCCTCCCGGCTGGCTCGGCAGGGCGGCGATGAGCTGCAGGGCGTAGCTCGCGTCGATGTTCGAGAACGTGAAGCGCCCGGCCGAGTCGGCGCGCGTCGTCGCGATCGGTGTCCAGCGGCACTGATTGATGCAGTGGCTGTAGTTGCTCTTGGTCGGACAGTCGGGCGGGCAGACGTTCTGGCGCTTGAGGTGCTGCTGGTACGCGCGCAGCTCGACGAGGCCGAACGGGCTGGCGCACGCGCCCCGCACCTCGCGGAGGTCGTTGCCGCGCATCTTCACCGACTGGAAGATCGGTACTCCCGCCGACCCGCAGCCGCAGGACGCGCTCGCCTCGCGTACCGGCAGAGCGGTCGAGCCGATGATCAGTCCGGTGACGAGCAGGATGCTGGAGAGGCGTCTCGAAGAGTCCCGGAGTAACATGTCAGGAGTCCTTTCTTCCCGCGAGTGCGGCTTCGGCGAGCGCGAGGACGGCAGTGGCGTCCTTGCGGGCCGGACGGTCGAGTGTCGTGCCCAGGAAGTGGCGCAGATCGAGTCCCGGCCGGGACTGCGCCGCGTAGAGCGCGGCGAGCCGGGCGGTGAACGCGGCCGGCGGCAGCCGCAGATCGGCGAGCGTCAGGCCGGCATCCTCCGGCGCCAGTCTCGCCTCCGGCGGCGCGGCCTCGG
>VGTK01000171.1 GCA_016874715.1 Deltaproteobacteria bacterium
TTTCCGGTTGCCCGGGACGCCGTACACGGGATAGGAGGGACCTGGCTCGGCTGACAGCCTCGACTTCCAGCTTCCGAGAAGAGGCATTCTGACAAATCGGCCGTTCATGGTGACTATGCTCCGATCAGAACGAGTGCCATCGGTTGCCGTTCATAGCGATGTGGCGGCACGGCCGCAGCACGAAGTCCGGCGGCAGGGCGCCGGCGCGCGCCGGCGCCAGGATCACGCGCCGGAGCGGCCCCGGCCCGAGCACGTGCGCGACGCCGAGGAACGCGTGCGCGCGGCGCGGCGACAGGGTCATGGCGCTGCGGTTCTCGGGCAGCTGCAGGCCGAACAGCCGCCGGCAGCCGGCAGCCGCCATCGAGCGCCGCATGAGCTCGCTGCACCACGAGTTCAGGTCGAGCCCGCGATGCGCCGCCGCGGTGAAGGCGTCGAACGCGTAGCCCGCCTCCGGTCCGACGTCGAGGTCGCAGCCGAGGTAGTGGATGTGCGCGTGCCGGCGCACCGCCCAGAGCGACGACGCGAGCACACCGCCGTGCAGGGCGAGGAAGCACTCCACGCCCGCGTCGAGCCGGGCGCGGACCTCCGCGGGCGGCTGGTCCGGGCGCAGCTCCGCGTAGCGTCGAAGGTCGTCGTCGGTGCGCTCGAGACGACGGACGCCGACGCGGGATGCGTCGGCGAGCGGACGCGGCGGCGACGGTGCGAGCGGGATCTCCACGATCACCAGCCGCCGGTAGAGCTGCAGCGCGTCGAGCACCCTGTAGCCGAGGCCGGCGAGGCCGTGCTCGCGGAACGTCGCGCGCAGCCGCTCGACGGAGCCACGCCTCGCAACGTCACCCATGGCAGCAGGCATCAGCGCGCCGGTCGCAGCGGCAGGCGCGGCGACGCGCGGCACGGGTCGTCCACCCGCACCGCTCCCGGGCCCGCCGGTCCCGCGAGACGCGGACCGTTGCCGGCGTCGCGGCACGCGAGCGGCAGCAGCGCGGCCAGGTCGACCGACTCGGCGATCGCCCGCATGCCGGCGTCGTTCGGGTGCAGGCCGTCGCCGACGTCGAACGCCGCGCCGAGGACGCCGGAGCCGTCCGCGGCGGAAAGCGCGGCTTCGGCGTCGAACACCGCGTCGACCTCGCCGCTCGTCCGGAGCCAGTGATTGACCTCGTGGCGGACCGCCACGGCCTGCTCGTCGGTGTGCCCGGGCAGGTTCGGGTTGGGCGCGGTCGGGGTGAGCGTCAGCGCCATGACCGGCAGACCCTGCGCGCGCGCCGCGGCGATGAGGCTCCGGTACCCGTCGATGATCTCCGCGGCGCTCGCCCGCGGCGGCGTGTTGCCGGCGACGTCGTTGATGCCCTCGAGGAAGACCACCGCGCGGAGCCCGCTCAGCTCCAGCAGGTCGGGGCCGATGCGGTTCACCGCCGCGTCGCCGAACACGGCGTGGTCGCGCGTCACCTGGTTGCCGCCGATGCCCGCGTTCAGCACCGCGAGCCGCGCGCGGCGCGACTCCGCGAGCAGGCGGCGCTGCAGGACGTCGGGCCAGCGCCGGTTGGTGTCCGGCGTGGAGGCGACGCCGTCGGTGATCGAGTCGCCGATGATCCCGATCGCGCCCTCGGTGCGTCCCGGGCGCACGTCCAGCGCCGCGAGGTAGTAGAGCGACCCCGTGGTCCGCGTGTAGGCGCCGCCGTCCTCCTCGTCGCCGCGGACCGATGCGCCCGGCGGCGTCAGGTACGACGTCTGGCTCGCGATCAGGTGGACCGGCGCCGGCCCGGTCGTGCCGTCGACGCGGATGCTGACGGCGAGGTCCTCGAACGGACGCACGTCGAGCCGCACCGGATCGCTGACGGCGGTCTCGCCCGCCGCCACGGTGACCCTGCGCGCGCCGCCGAACGTCACGCGGCGGTTCGATCCCGCAACCAGCGCCGCCCCCTGCGCGCGCCGTCCGACGTGGACGTACGCGAAGGTCACCGGCGAGGTCGCGTAGCGGTTCGTCAGGCGGAGGCGCAGCGTCGAGCCGGCGCCGCGCGGCGACACGATCATGCGCAGCGTCTGGTCGGTGAACGTTCCGGACGCGGCCTGCGGGCTCGACGTCCACACCGTGACCCAGCCCGCGTCGGAGTCGGCTCCGGCCGCGGCGCCGGGCGCCGCCAGCGCGAGCAGCGGTGCCAGCGAGGCCGTGGCGCGGACGACCGCCCGGAGGGCAGCGAGGATTCCGCGCGAGGAGCCGCGCTTCGCGTCGTGCCGCATGGCTGCCCTCCGTACCGCGTCGCGCGCCGTCATGCAGGCTCCGTGAGGATCGGCAGGCTCACGTGGCGGCGGAGGAAGATGGTCCGTCGTCGCACCGGCGGGTGGTCGGGGTCGAGTGCCACGCGCGACGTCCGGGCGAGCAGCCGCTCCACCGCGATGCGCGCCTCGAGACGCGCGAGCGGCGCCCCGATGCAGAAGTGCAGCCCGCGCCCGAACGCGAAGTGGACGCCGTCGCCCGCGGCGCGATCGCCGCTCCGGTCGTCGGGCGCGGCACGATTCGCCGCCGCCCACATCAGGAGGACCAGGCTGCCGGCGGGGAGGCGCACGTCGCCGAGCGTCACCTCGGCCGTGGTCCAGCGGTAGTGGAACTGGAACGGCCCGTCGTCGCGCAGGACGGCTTCGAGCGCGTCCGGGATCCGTGCCGGCTCGGCGCGGAGCCGGTGCTGGAGATCGGCATCCCGGGCGAGGGTCTCGATCGTGGTGGCGATCAGGCTGCTCGTCGTCTCGGTGCCGGCGCTGAAGATCTGCACCAGGATGTCGCGCGCCTCGCCCACCGTGAGCGTGCCACCGTCCACCGCGCCGCACAGCACGCCGAGCAGCCCGGCACGCTCGGCGCTCGGCAGGGCGAGCGCGGCGTCGAGGCGGGCCTGGACGTACGCGTGCATCCTCGCGACGGCCGCGATCGAGCGCTCCATCCCGTCGCGGTCGGTGAGGCCGTCGAGAAACGGTCCGATGTCGGCGACCACCGGCACGAGGTCGAAGGCCTCCTTCTCCGGCAGCCCGGCGAGGCGGCAGATCGTCATCGCGGGCAGCGGGTCGCTCAGCAGGGCGACGGCGTCGCCCCGTCCGGTCGCGAGCAGCGGCGCGATCCCCTGCTCGACGACCTCGCCGAGCCACGGCTCGAGCGGAGCGACCGCGACGGCATTGAGGTGCGGCTGCAGGAGCCTGCGGTGGCGCGTGTGGACCGGCGGATCCGCGGTCGCCAGGACGTGGATCGCATCGCCGAGCTCCGCGATGCGGAGCTGCGCCGGCGCGCCACCGGCGTCGCGATGGAGCAGGCTCACCAGGTTCGACGACAGCTCCGCCGGACGCGCGACCGCGTCGCGGACCAGCGCCGGGTCGGAGACCAGGTACGTCTGCTGGCCGGGCAGCTGCCAGACCGGTGCCCGTCGGCGGAGCGCGTCGTACAGCGGGCGCGGGTCGGCGATCACGTCGTCCCGGAGCAGCAGTGCGGGATCCTGGAGGTCGAAGTCCATCGTGCTTTCTTCGGGCGCCGCTCGGGTCGCCGCGGGCCGTTCAGGCGCCGGAGCCACCGAGCTCGCCGAGACGCTTCTTCAGCCAGGCGCGCTCCCAGAAGTTGGTCGCGCGCGCGAGCAGTGCTGCGTGCGCGTCCGCCGCGACCCGGCGCGCGGCGGCGTTCTCCGGCTCGGCCGCGAGCACGACGTCGGTCACGTGGATGGCCTCGACGGGCTCGCCCGCGTCGAGCCGGCGCCGCGCCGCCTCGACCAGCGCATCCGCGCCGGCCGCCCGCACGAGGTCGGGCGCGACCGCGGAGAACGGCGTCGCGTAGAGCTCGGTGGTCGAGCGGTGGTGGAACCAGCCGGCGTAGGTCTCGCGGATCGCGCGCACGTTCCAGGCGGTCTTGCCGTAGCCCTCGCCGACCTCGAGGTCGGGCGGCAGCCGCACGTCGCGCATCATCGCGTGGACGTCGGTGCCGGCGTTCATGCCCTCGACGACGCGGTCGTGCACCCACTGCGTCGCGTCGCGCAGGCGCCGCAGCTCGTCCTCGATCAGGTCCTCGCCGTCGATCGGGTCGAAGTGGCCGGTGATCATGCGCGCCGGCTTCAGCGCGCGCAGCCGGTCCACCGACGCGACGTAGTCGAGCGCGTCGCGGTAGCGGTCACCGCGCACCGTCACGAGGTTCGGCACGTGGCCGAACAGCGGGCCCAGGACGTTCCCCGACAGCAGCGTGCGGCTCTCGGGCAGCCACACGACGCAGGCGTCGGTGGTCTCGCCGCCGGGCGTCGACAGCAGCGTCAGGCGCCGGCCGCCGATCACCAGCTCGAGCTCGTCGGTGAACGTCTGCGTCGGCTCGGGGCGCGACTGCGGCGGCAGCTCGTGGCGCGCCTTGCCGGCGCGCGCGAACACCGCCTGCAGCTTCGAAGCCCAGGCGAACGCCGAGTTGCGCTGGCGGAACGGCATCAGGCGCTCGAAGTCGTCGCGGAAGATGCGGAAGTTCTCGTGCGTGACGATGCGCGTCGCGGGCTCGCGGAAGCTGTCCACGCCGCCGAGGTGATCCGGGTGGCCCTGCGTCAGGATGATCGTGTGCGTCGGCGACGGATCGACCGCGTCGAACGCCGCGCGGTGGTGCGGGCCCTCGAAGCCCATGCCGCAGTTGACGATCACCCGCCCCGCGCTGGTGCGCAGCAGGTACGCGTTCGACAGCCCCGAGGACATCCAGATGCCGTCGCCCAGGTCGATGGCGGGCGCATCGGTCGCCGCCGCGATCGCCTCGGCGCCAGGGCGCTTGCGGTACAGCGGCTCTCGCTTCGGCGTCGCGCTCATCGTTCGTCTCCCATCGTGACCAGGACCTTGCCGCAGTCGGCGGCACCCTGCAGCACACCGAGCGCCTCGTCGAAGCGCGCCAGCGGCACGCGGTGCGTGACGATCGGCGAAAGGTCGCGGCGTGCCAGCAGCTCGATCGCGTCCGCGAAGCGCTGCGGATACTCCATCGAGCCGTGGATCGAGAACTGCTTCATCATCACCAGCAGGAAGTTCGTCGGCACCGGTGCGTAGTGCAGCGCGACCACCGACAGCCGCCCGCCGGCGCGCCCGCGCTGCAGCACGTCGGTGATCACCTTCGCCGATCCCGACGCCTCGATGAAGGCGTTGGTCGCGGGCGTCGGCCCGTAGAGGAAGGGCGCCGTGCCGTGCAGACGCGCGAGCTCGTCGAACGGGTCGCAGGCTGCCGGGTCGAGAACGGCCTGCGCGCCCAGCGCCAGCGCCAGCGCGCGGCGACGCGGGTTCAGGTCGATCGCCACGGTGTCGGTGATGCCGCGGTCGAGCAGCGTCGCGAGCGCGAAGAGCCCGATCGGGCCGCAGCCGAAGACGGCGACCTTGTCGCCCTTGGCGACCTCGGCCCGATTGACCGCCTGCATGCCGACGGCGAGCGGCTCCGCCAGCGCCGCGACGTCGAGCGGCATGCCGTCCGGCACCCGGAAGAGGCGTCCGTCGCGCGCTGCCTCGCGCACCAGCAGCTCCGGCGTGAGCCCGCCCTCCGGGGCGCCGGTGCCGATGCGCCCCAGCTCGTCGTTGCCCGGGTGGACGACGACGCGCTCGCCGGGCTTCGCCGTACGCACGTCGCTACCCACCCACTCGACGACGCCCGCGATCTCGTGCCCGAGGCAGAGCGGCGTGTCCGAAGGACCACGGCTGCCGCCGAGCCGGATGAACGACAGGTCGGTCCCGCAGATGCCGCAGGCGGCGACCCGCACCACGGCGTCGCGCGGGCCGGGGCTCGGGCGCGGCACCTCGTCGACGCGCACGTCGCCAGGCCCGTGCACGCGTACTTGACGGACGCTGCTCATCGCACCTCCGGCGTACGGATGCCGATCATCGCACCTCCCGGGTGACGCACGACGTTCATCGCACCTCCGGTCGGATCTGCGGAAACGCCTCCAGGTAGAACGCAAAGCGCCGGCGGACGTCGTCCGGGTCGAGCCCGAAGTCGCCGCGCAGGTCGTAGACCATCCGGCCGTTCTTGCCGCGCGGGTTGCCCGCGACGTAGGCGTCGAGCTGCTTCCGGGCCTCGCCGGGCACGCCGAGCCCGGCCGCGTCGAGGATGCGCGTCACCGTGCCGAACTCGTCGGCCATGAAGGCGCCGAACTCGACGTCGACGCGCTTCTCCTCGGGGATCAGGGGCAGGTCGCGGACCGACGCGCGCAGCAGGCGCTCGATGCGGTCGAGCCAGTAGGCGGCGAGGCCGTCCGCGTCGACCTCCACGCGCCGCATGCGCTCGCCCCAGCCGAGCATCGTGATCGCCGACTGCAGCACGGCGACGGGGTCGCGCAGCGTGAGCGCGATGGTCGCGTCGGGGAACGTGCGCAGCAGGGGGCCGAGCTGCTCGAGGTGCTGCGGCGTCTTCAGCACCCAGCGGCTCGGGCCGCGCAGGTGGGTGAGCACCTGCAGTTCTTTTCTGAGGAAGGCGTAGTGCGCGTCCTGGTCGAGTGCGAAGTAGTGGTCGCGCCACTGCGGCACGCGCGCGTACCACTCGAGCGTGTACGAGCACAGGTCGAGGTCGACCAGCTCGCAGTCCTCCTCGATGACCGACGGGTGGCGATCGTGCATCGCCGCCAGCTCCGGCGCGCTGGCGCTCTGGATCTCGTAGGTCGCGAGCGCGCGCAGGAAGCGCGGGTCGACGCCGTCGCGTCCGGGGCCGTCGCCGGGGAACGGCGTCGGCTCCTGGCACTCCCACCACGGCAGCGCGCGGAAGCGGGCGTCGGCGGCGAGCAGGTTCACGAGGTGGGTCGTGCCCGAGCGCGGCAGCCCGACCACGATCACCGGCGGCTCGAGCCGGACGTCGAGCGCCTCGGGGTGGCGGCGCAGGTGGTCCTCGAAGCGCAGCCTGGCCGCGAGCAGGTTCAGCAGGCGCTGCCGCACGCCCAGCCGGCCGAGACCCGAGAGACCCGCATCGGCATCGGTCGCGCGGCACTGCGCGGCGAGGCGGTCGCGCAGCGTCGGATCGCCGAAGTCCGCGAGGCCGGTGCGCTGCATCGCCTCCTGCATCAGGCGCTCCGGGTCGAGGTCCACCTGCAGCGTCTGACCGTACTCCCACGCGGCCTGCTGCCGCGGGTTGCGCCGCGGCACGCGCAGGTCGTCGATGCGGATGACGTTGGTCCGCGTGTCCGCGGCGGATCCCGGTGGCGTTGACGTCGTCATCGATCTTCTCCGTCCCGATCCGTTCCACTCGCGAGCCGCCCGACGTGCTCGGCGCGCAGGTGCCCGGTCGCGAACATCCAGCGTGCGGCGTCGGCGACCGCGTCCGCGACCGGACGGTCCGCGATCCCCGTCGCGCGCAGCGTCACGCTGCCGTCGGCGCCGGGCCACTGCGTCGCGAAGATCATCGCCTCGCGCGTGATCGGCAGGTCGACGTCGCGGAAGCGTTTCACCACGTCGAAGACGCGGCCCGCGCCGCGCAGCACCGCGCCGGGGATGCGGACGCGGCGCGCGGGGCGCCCGGTGATCCCCTCCGTGAGCGTAGCGAGGTCCGCCCACGACAGGAACGTGCCGCCCACCACGTAGCGGCCGGGCGGGACGCGTCCTTCGACCAGCGCCACGTGGACCAGCGCGAGGTCGCGTACGTCGACCAGGTTCACGCCGCTGGACGTCATCGGCACGAAGTCGCGCAGCATGGTCTTCAACATCTGGTTCGACTCGCTGAGCCCCGGATCGTCGGGGCCGACGACGCCGACCGGATAGCTGATGCGCACCGGCTGACCGTCGTCCACGAGCTGCCGCGCGAGCCGGTCCACGTCGGCCTTGGAGCGCATGTAGGCGCTGGTGGCGGCGGCGAGCGGCGAGTCCGGTCCGATCGGCGCGCCGCCCGGCGTGAACAGCGCGCCGGCGCTCGACACGTGCACCAGCGACGCGACGCCGTAGGCGCGCGTCGCGCCGAAGACGTTCTCCGCGCCGCGCAGGTTGCTGCGGTACACCTCGTCGCCGCGGTGCGCGTCGAGCGACACGACGGCCGCGGCGTGCAGCACCGCGTCGCAGCCGTCGACGGCGGCGGCGACGCTCGCCGCGTCGGTGACGTCGCCGCGCACGACGTCGCAGGCGCCGATGCCGTGCTCGGCGAGCACGCGCGCGGCCTTCGACGGATCGCGGACCAGCAGGCGCAGGTCGTGGCCCGCGCGCGCGAGGGCCGCGGCCGTGTGTGCGCCGACGAAGCCCGTTCCACCGGTCACCAGTACGCGCATCGCGGCAATGGCAGTATCAGGCGGCCGGCGGCTTGTCGTGGCGCGGTGCGCCATGCGAGCGGCGTGGCCCGAACGCCGATCATGCTCCTCGGCTGCACCAGCGACGCCGGCAAGTCGTTCCTCGCGACCGCGCTCTGCCGGCACCTCGCGAACGCCGGCGTGAGGGTCGCGCCGTTCAAGGCGCAGAACATGAGCAACAACGCCGCGGTGACGCCCGGCGGCGGCGAGATCGGGCGCGCGCAGCACCTGCAGGCGCTCGCCGCGCGCGTCGTGCCGGACGTGCGCATGAACCCGATCCTGCTGAAGCCGTCGGCGGACACGGCATCGCAGGTGATCGTCCTCGGACGCCACGACGCCCGTGCGAGCGCGATGCCGTGGATGGAGCGGCGGCCCTACCTGTGGCCGATCGTCCGCGACGCGCTGCACTCGCTCGCGGCCGAGCACGAGCAGCTGGTGCTCGAAGGCGCGGGGAGTCCCGCCGAGGTCAACCTGCGCACCGCCGACATGGTCAACATGGCGATCGCGCTCCAGTGCCGGGCCGACGTCTACCTGGTCTCCGACATCGACCGCGGCGGCTCGTTCGCGCACCTGCTGGGCACGTGGATGTGCCTGACCGACGAGGAGCGCGCGCGGGTGCGCGGCTTCGTCCTGAACCGCTTCCCCGGCGACCCGGATCTGCTCGGCGACGCGCCCGCTTGGCTCGAGCGGCAGACCGGCGTGCCGGTGGTCGCGATCGTGCCGTACCTGCGCCACGCGCTGCCCGAGGAGGACGCGTTCCGTCACGGCGGGCGCTTCGTGCCGGGACGCGTCAACGTGGCGCTGGTGCTCTACCCGTGGGCGAGCAACCTCGACGAGTTCGACCCGCTGTTCCACGAGGACGGCGTGAGCGTCGTTCCCGTGCAGCGAGCTCTGCCCCTCGACGCGTTCGACGCGGTGATCCTGCCCGGCAGCAAGAGCACCGTCGCGAGCCTGGCGCACCTGCGCGCGACCGGGCTCGACGCCGAGATCGCTCGTGCCGCCGAGCGCGGCGTGCGCGTCCTCGGCGTGTGCGGCGGCCTGCAGATGCTCGGCACCGCGATCCGCGATCCGCACGGCGTCGAGGGCGGCAACGCGCCCGGGCTCGGGCTGCTCGACGTGACGACGACGCTCGCGCCCGACAAGACCGTGCGCTGGACCGAGGTCGCGTGGCGCCCTGGCGACGGCGCCGTCGCGCGCGGCTACGAGATCCACCACGGCGTCACGGCGCGCGGCGCCGGCGCGTCCGAGCTGCTGCCGGACGGTCTCGGCTTCGCGCAGGGGAACGTGCGCGGCGTCTACCTGCACGGGCTGCTCGAGAAGACCGCGTACCGGCAGGCGTTCCTCGCGGAGCTGGGGTGGCGCGGCCGCTCGGCGGACTGGGCGGCGCGGCTCGACGCGGAGATCGAGCGCGGGGCGGCGCTGGTGCCGGCGTCGGGCTGGGGCGTCTGAGCGAACCGCGCGCGACCCGGGCCGGGCGGCACGGCGGGACTCACCGCTGTTGCGTGTCGCTGACCAGCCGGTCCCAGCGCGCGATCCGATCGTCCTCCTCGCCGACGATCTCGACCAGCGACGCACGCTCCTCGGGCGAGAGATCCTTCGCCGGCGTGTCTCCGAGCGGTGCTTCGCGCACGCGCGCCTCCACGGAGCGATGGAAGGGGATCGACGGCACGAAGAAGTCGAGGTCGACGTCGCTGGTGGCGCGCGGGAAGCCCCACGCGGCGAGCGCCGGCGCGCCACCGATCGCGTACGGAATGCGCTCCGCCTCGAGTGCGTCGGCGATGCGCCGCGCGAGCTCGGGTGCGGCGAGCGTCATCCCGTTGGACGCGCGCGCCGGACCAGGTCGAGCGAGAGCGCCTCGCTCTGGGCGGAGCGGGGCTCCTGCCAGGCGAGGATCCGGTCACCCGCGGGGTGCGCCGCGATGCTCTCTGCCGCCGCGCGGCAGGGAGCGGCCATGATCTCGACCCGCTCGTCGACGGTCGTGCCGAGATATGGCTCGATGTCCGCGACGATCGCCTCCCGATCGGAGCGCGCGCGCAAGCTGGCGGGGAGGGGTGCGGTCGGCATGTGGCGCGATGCCAGCGCCGCTCGTGGGGCGCGGCAACTGGCGTCTGGCCTCGGTGCCGCATCGACGTCCGCGAAGGGGATCGCTGTCGGTCGCCATCTTGCAGGCGCCTCGCCGAGCGGAGCCAGGCTCGCGATGTCCGATGACGCGGTCGTCGACCAGCTGCGGCTTCGTGCTTCCTGTCCGCCTTGACACGTATCTCGTGCGCGCGTAACCTGTGCGAATGAACCTCACCCTGTCGATCGACGAGAAGGTCGCCGACGAGGCGCGCCGTGCCGCGCAGAGCATGGGCATGAGCCTGAATCAGGCCGTCCGGCTCTATCTCGAACGGCTGGCGGGCCGAGAGCAGCTGGAGGCGGAGCTGGCGGCGTTCAAGGCCTCGGCGCTGCGGAGCACCGGGCGGAGGAAGGGCTGGACCTTCGATCGCAACGAGCTGCATGAGCGTTCGTAGCTTCATCGACACCAATGTCCTGCTGTATGCAGACTCGGCGGACGAACCCCGCAAGCAGGCGGTGGCGATCGAGCTGATCGCAGCTCATCTGCGCGCCGGCAGCGGCGTGATCTCGACCCAGGTGCTGCACGAGTACGCCGCCGCGGCGATCCGCAAGCTGTCGCTGGGCGACGACGTGGTCCAGGACCGCATCGAGCTGTTCGCACGCTTCGAGATCGTGACGGCGTCCGTCGATGCGTTGAAAGCGGCGCTCGCGCTGCGGTCGATGCATCGCATGTCGCTCTGGGACGCGCTGATCCTGCAGGCCGCGCGCGATGCCGGCTGCGCGGTGCTGCTGAGCGAGGACCTGGCCACCGGCGCCACCCTGGCCGGCGTGACCATCGCCGACCCCTTTGCCGCCCCGCCCCCGGCTCGTGCGGCCGCCCGGCGACGGCGCAAAGCGAAGTAGCCGCTCCCGCGCGGACGCGTCAGCGCGGGCAGCCGCTGCCGAGCGGCGCGGGCGCCGGCACCACGGCGCGCCCGTCGCCCGCGAAGGTCGCGAAGAAGCATCCGTACTGGTGCTTGACGTCGTCGAGCTGCGCGAACACGTGGTGCGAGTCGAGGATGCCGTCACTCTCGTACTGCACGACCGCGCCCGTGTAGCGGGCGCCGCCCTCGGACGCGACGTTGTCCGCGACGGGATACGGCACGACGCCGTCGAGCCCGCCGAGCGCGAGCGTCTCCGGGAACACCGCGGAGCGGACTTCGCCCGCCTGCGCGACGCCCGACGCGAGCGACATCGCCGCGTAGATGCGGTTCGAGAAGCCCGGGTCGTCCACGCCCGCCGGCACGTAGATCGGCCGCACCGGGTGCCCAGGCAGCGGGTCGCGCGCGATGCGCGGCGCGAACACCACCGGATCGGCCGGCTCGAACGCGGCCTGCAGGAGCTGCATCGCCGGGTGCAGGTGGTCGACGCGCGCCGTCGTGCCGAGGAGCGACGGTACGAGCCCGTCGATCGGCACGCCGGCGAGCTCCTTCGCCTCCAGTGTCACGAGGCTCCAGAGACCGCCCGAGCCGGTCGGCACCGCGACGCGGACGCGTGGATCGAGGGCCGCCATCATGTTCACCATCTGCGCGCCCAGCGACTGGCCGAGGACCATGGTCTCGTCGGCGCGCAGCCGGAAGGCGCCCTCGCCCGCGGGCAGCACCGGGCCGGCGCAGCCGGCGAGCGCGCCGGGCGCGATGCGCAGGCGGACGAGCGCGCCGATCAGCAGCCGCTGCTCGATCGCCGCCTGACGGAAGTTGTCGGCGTAGACGCCGAGGTTGCCGAAGTTCAGGTAGTCGCGGCCGCCGGCACCGGCGAGACGCTCGGAGTTGAGCGGCAGTGCGCTCGCGGCGGTCGCGATGCCGTGCGCGGCGAGCACGTGCGACGGCCCCTCGCCCTTCGCGGGCCGTCCGCCGGGCTCGGAGGTCCGCCCGCGGTCCACCACCTGCGTCGAGAGTCCGCCCGAGCCGTGGAAGTAGAGCACCAGCGGATAGCCGCCCGCAGGCATCGGCGCGCGCGGCAGCGTGATCGTCACCGGCGCGTCCTCCTCGCGCTGCAGGACCGGCAGGCCGTCGTCGCCGGCGACGAACAGGCCATCGGTGTCGTAAGGCGGCGTACCGTGCTGGAACTGCGGGAAGCGGATCGTGCCGTGCAGCTCGCAGAAGCGCTCGTGCGCCGCGCCGTCGTCCGCGTCGAGCGCGAGGTCGCGCACGTCGGGTGCGTAGCGCTCCACGAGCCGCGACGACAGGTGCTCCAGATCCGCGACCACGTCGGCGGTGGTGACGACGGTCGCCGCGGCGACATCCGTGCGCGGGATGCCGAGCGCGTCGAGCGTCTCCCAGAGCGGCCGCAGGAGGTCGCGCATCGCCGCGCCGCGCGCCCCGGCCGGCGTCCGGTCCGCGGCGAGCTGCGCGAGCGCGAGC
>VGTK01000172.1 GCA_016874715.1 Deltaproteobacteria bacterium
TGTTTCGACGAGGGGCTTCGCGCCCCTCGCTCCACGCGGCGGAGCCGCGCGGAGCCTCACTCCCCGCGGTCGCTTCGCTCCGCGCTCGCCTCCGGCTCGCGTGCACGGGGCGGTGCCGGTGGGGGCGGTCGCTCGGCGCTCGACTTGGGCTTGTGCGCACGGGGCGGCGAGCCGGTTCAAACTTTGGCTTGCTGGCGACCTCCGGCACGGCCTTGCTGCGAAAGGCGAAGGAAGGGCGAAGAGAATCGGCTTTGCGCGCGAAATCTGATGTGGGGCGCAGATTCCTATTGACACCGTCGGGCGGCTGTTGAAAAAAGGGGCGTGTGGGGATTGGTGGGGAGCGGTGGTGGCCGGGTCGACTAGGGTGGTGGGGAGCCTCTTGAGGACGACATGTTCGACGGACGGTTCTCCAACACCCTGGACGACAAGGGCCGCGTCGCCATCCCGGTCAAATTCCGGGAGGCGCTGTCCGCGTCGGGGCAGGATCGGATCGTGGTGACGCGGTTCAAGATCAACGGCTTTCCGTGCCTCGAGGGGTACGACGCCCAGGCCTGGCAGGAGCTCGTGAGCAGGGTGCAGTCGAAGGCGGGGTCCTTCGGCATGAGCAGGGCGATGTTCGCATCGGTGTACATCGGCGAAGCGCAGACCTGTCAGCCCGACAAGCAGGGACGTATCCTGATCCCGCCGACATTGCGAGCCCACGCGCAGCTCGACACCGAGGTCGTCTTCGTCGGCGTGGGCGGCAAGTTCCAGATCTTCGATCCGGCGATCCGCGAGAAGCAGGCCGCGCAGTTCTTCGAGCAGCTCGACGAACATCCGGACATGTTCAATGACGTCGACTGACTCCCGCACCGGCTTCGCCGACCACGAAGGCTGGAACCCGCAGGGCGTCCCATCCGGCGTCCGCCCCGGCCTGGCGGATCTCGAGGGATGGAGCCGGCACGGTGGTCCATCCAACCGATCGACGGAGGAAGGCGTCCTCCGGGAGGGCTCGACCATGGCGTCGACGACGGAGCGCCGCCCTGCCCACGACTCCGTCATGCTGGCAGAGATCGTCGACGCCCTCGCGCCGGCGCTCGACAAGCCGGGGGCGCGCATCGTCGACGTGACACTCGGTCTCGGCGGTCACTCCGCGGCGCTGCTCGCGGCCGCCCGCCCGGATGCCACGCTGCTCGGGCTCGACCGCGACCCGCACGCGCTCGAGATCGCCGGCCGGAACCTCGTGGCGTTCGGCGAACGCGCGATCCCGCGTCATGCGCGCTTCTCGGATCTCGCACGGGTGCTCGACGAGCTCGGCTGGGACAGAGTCGACGCGATTCTCGCCGACCTCGGTGTCTGCTCGATGCAGCTCGACGAGGCCGAGCGCGGCTTCAGCTTCCAGCGCGACGGCGAGCTCGACATGCGCATGGACCCGACGCGCGGCGAGAGCGCCGCCGATCTGCTGGGCCGCCTGACGCAGGGCGAGCTCGCGGAGCTGCTGCGCGATCTCGGCGAGGAGCCGGAGGCGCGCCGCATCGCGCGCGCGTTGTGCCGCGACGGCGGGGAGGGGCGACCGCGCACCACCGCCACGCTGCGTGCCGCGATCGTTCGGGCGGTCGGCGGCCGCGCGAACCGGCGCCACGATCCCGCGACGCTCACGTTCCAGGCGCTGCGCATCGCGGTGAACGACGAGCTCGGCGAGCTCGAGAGCCTGCTCGCCCTGCTGCCGGAACGTCTCGCGCGTGGCGGGCGCGCGGCCGTGCTGGCGTACCATTCCCTGGAAGACCGGATCGTCAAGCAATATTTCCGGAGCTGGTCGGCACGCTGCGTGTGCCCGCCCGAGCTGCCGATCTGCCGGTGTGGCGGGAAGGCCCGCGCCGTGCGGCTCACCTCCGGGGCCGCACGTCCGACGGCGGAGGAGACCGCGCGCAATCCGCGCGCACGGAGCGCGCGGCTGCGCGCGCTGGAGTGGGTCGATGAGCGCTGAAGCGTTGAGCCTGTCGCAACCGCGCCTGGTGGCGCGGGGTCCGTCACCGGCTGCACCGGCCGTACGGCCCCGGCAACGCTCCGCCGCCCACCAGGGAGCGGCCCGGGATCGCGCGGAGCGTGCCCGGGCGATGCGCGTAAACCTGATCTGCGGCGCCGTCATGATCGGCGCGATGCTGCTCCAGGCGTGGACCGGTCTCACCGTCGGCAAGCTCGGCTACGAGCTGTCGCGTGCGCACGACCTGACGCAGCGTCTCGACCGCCAGCTCAACGAGCTGGCACTCGAGAACAGCGGCATCGTCAAGCCGGACATCCTGGCGAAGGAAGCCCGGAAGCGCCTCGGGCTCGAGCAGCCCCAGCTCGGACAGATCGTCGATCTGCCATGATCGGAACGCCGGAGAGCGGCGCGCCGCGCGAGCGCATCCTGGTCGTCGCGGTCGGCGTCGTCGTGCTGCTGGCCGGGATGGCGGCGCGCGTGGCGCACCTCACCATCGTCGAGCGCGACACCCTGGTGGGGATCGCGCGCGGCCAGCACGACGAGACGATCTACATGGCCGCGCCGCGCGGGCAGATCCGCGACCGCGAGGGCACCATCTTCGCCGACACCGTCGGCATGCCCTCGATCTACGCGAGCCCGCGCTATCATCCGGTGCCGCTTGCCGCGCGGCCCGCGCTCGCCAAGGCGCTCGACGTGCCGCGCACGTGGCTCGACGGCAAGCTCGACTCGAAGGCCGGCTTCGTCTGGCTGAAGCGCCGCGTGACGCGGCAGCAGGCTCAGCAGGTGGAGCGTCTGCGTCTCACCGGGGTCGAGTCCATCCTCGAGGGCCACCGCGTCTATCCGCTCGAGACCATCGGGGCGCACGTCGTCGGAACGGCCGGGACGGACCTGCGCGGCCTCGAAGGCATCGAGCTGCGCTACGACAAGGTGATGCGTGGCGAGGAGCTCGTCTACCGCGGTCAGCGCGACGGTCGCGGCCAGATGCTGTTCACCGAAGGCGTCGCGGCCGAGCAGAGCGACGAGCGCGCACCGGGGCCGCTGGCACTCGACAGTCGCCTCGAGGCGGGTGCGACGCTCGAGCTCACGATCGACGCGGGCCTGCAGGAGATGGTGCAGCGTGAGCTGGCCGCGGGTGTGCAGGCAGCGAACGCCGACGCCGGCACCGTCATCATGCTCGACCCGCACACCGGTGCGATCCTCGCGCTCGCCAACTACCCCTGGTTCGACCCGAACGATCCGGGTGGCGTCGCTCCCGACGCGCGCCGCAACCGCGCCGTCACCGACAGCTTCGAGCCGGGCTCGACTCTGAAGGCCGTGCTCGCCGCGGCCGCGCTCGACGAGCGCGTGGTCGACGCGGGCGACCGGGTGTTCTGCGAGAACGGCAAGCTCAAGATCGGCAAGTGGACGATCAACGACCACCACCCGTACGGGCTGCTGACCATTCCCGAGGTGATCCAGTACTCGAGCAACATCGGCGTCAGCAAGATCGCCGAGAAGCTCGGTCGCGAGCGCTACTTCCGCTACCTGCAGAGCTTCGGCTTCGGCAAGCCGACCTCGGTCGACCTGCCGGGAGAGGTCGGCGGCATCATGCGGCCGGTCGATCGCTGGGCGCAGATCGACCTCGCCACCACGAGCTTCGGCCAGGGCATCTCGGTGACCGGCATGCAGATGGCGGCGGCGTACGCGGCGATCGCGAACGGCGGCCGCCTGCACCAGCCCTACCTCCTCGAGCGCGCCATCGACACCGGCACCGGCCGGGCCATGCTCGAGCGCGAGGGGGGCTTCGGCGCGGCGGCATCGCGCGACGTGATCCGTCCCGAGACCGCGCGCCAGATCGGCGAGATGCTCGAGCTCGTCGTCGAGTCGGAGCGCGGCACCGGCAAGAAGGCACGGATTCCGGGCGTTCGCGTCGCGGGCAAGACGGGCACCGCGCAGAAGGTCGACGCGAAGACGCGGCGCTATTCGAACGAGCGCCTCGCGTCGTTCGTCGGCTACGCACCGGCGGACGCGCCGATGTTCGTCACGCTGGTGATGATCGACAACCCGAAGGGCGAGCGCTACGGCGGCCTGGTCGCGGCGCCGGTGTTCTCGTCGATCATGTCGCGCGCGCTCGATCGCTTCGGGCGACGACCCGGCGCGCTGCCGACCGTCGTTCCCGCGAGCGTGCCCGGGGGGGCGAAGACGGGCGTCAAGCAGCCGGCCGGCAAGGACGCGAAGCAGGCCCTCCGGGGATCGAAGAGCAAGGACGCGAAGCCCGCGCCGCCGAGCCTGGTGGACGACGGTCTCCTCCGGGCGGCGGCGTTCCGCGGTCCCGTCGACGTCACGCCGTCGTTCGCCGGCATGAGCCTGCGCAACGCGATGCGCGAGGCGCAGCGCCTCGGCATCAGGCTCGAGCCGCGGGGCAGCGGCTTCATCGTCGCGCAGGATCCTCCCGCAGGGACGCCGCTTCCCGGCCGTACGGCGGCCACGGACGCGAACGCGCTGCCGCACGGTGAGATGTGCGAGGGCGGCGACCGGATCGTGGTCACCCTGGAGCCGGCCGCGTGATGCTCGCGAGCCGCATCGACGACCACTCGCCGGCAGGAGCCGGCCGCGCGCCGCGCGCTCCCGGCACGCTGCGCGATCTGCTCGCGGCGCTCGAGGGGGAGGGCGTGCTCGCGCGCGGCGACGACGGAACGCGGGTTCGTTCGGTGAGCACGGACTCGCGCCGGGTCGGCGGGGACACCCTGTTCGTCGCGGTGCAGGGCAGGCACGCCGACGGTCTCGCCTTCGTTCGCGACGCGTGCGCGCGTGGCGCGGTGGCGATCGCGGTGCCGGCGGGTGCCGACCTCGCCCTGCTCGGCGTCGACGTGCCGATCGTCCGCTGTACGTCGCCGCAGCGCTTCGTCGCGCTCGCCGCGAGCGAGCTCGCCGGACGACCGAGCGACGCCATGAAGGTCGTCGGGATCACCGGGACGAGCGGCAAGACCACGACGAGCTACATCCTCGAGGCGATCTTCCGCGCGGCCGGGCGGGGCCCGGGCGTGATCGGCACCATCGAGTACCGCTTTCCGGGGCACCACGAGGAGGCGCCGCTCACCACCCCGGACGCGGTCGCCCTGCAAGGTCTCCTCGCGCGCATGCGCGACGGGGGCGTCGACCACGTCGCGATGGAGGTGTCGTCGCACGCGCTCGCCCAGGACCGCGTGACCGGGGTCGCATACGACGTCGGCATCTTCACCAACATCTCGCGCGATCACCTCGACTACCACGGCGACATGGACGACTACCTGGCGGCAAAGGCGCGGCTCTTTCGCGAGCTGCTGCCGGCTTCGCGCAAGGCGAGCGGCGCCGTGCTGAACGCCGAGGACCCGCGCGTCATGGCGATCGCCCCGGACCTCCGCGTGCCGGTCTCGACCTTCGGGCGCGGCGGCGACGTCTCGTGCGACGACCTCGAGACCGACATGCACGGCATGCGTGGCACGCTCGATCTGCACGGCGAGCGCGTGCGGTTCCGCAGCCGTCTGGTCGGCGCGCCGCACCTGATGAACATCCTCGCGGCGGCGGCAGCGGCGCACCGTCTCGGCATCGCGACGCGGGACGTCTGCACGGGCATCGAGAGCCTGACCGGAGTGCCGGGTCGCCTGGAGCCGATCGCGCAGGGTCAGCCGTTCGCCGTCGTGGTGGACTACGCGCACAAGCCGGACGCGCTCGAACGCTCGCTGCAGAGCCTCCGCGAGCTGACCCGCGGCCGGCTGATCGTCGTCTTCGGCTGCGGCGGCGACCGTGACAAGGGCAAGCGTCCGCTGATGGGGGAGATCGCGGGACGGCTCGCCGAGATCGTGATCATCACCTCCGACAATCCACGGACGGAGGAGCCGATGGCCATTCTCGAGGCCATCGAGAGCGGCGTGCGGGGGGCATCCCGCGCGCCCGTCGCGTCACAGGCGCTCGGGCAAACGGGTGGGGCGGAAGGGTACGTCGTGGTGCCCGAGCGCCGCGCGGCGATCGCGCTCGCGATCGGGGCGGCGCGTCCAGGCGACCTCGTGCTGATCACCGGCAAGGGACACGAGGACTATCAGATCGTCGGAACGACGAAGCACCACCTCGACGATCGGGAGGAAGCGAGGAGCGCCCTTCGGTCGCTGGGGTACGACGGCTCGCAGGGCTGAAGATGGTGCGGGGTGGAAGTGGCTTTCGGTTGCACGGTGGGGTGGTAGTAACGCGGCAACGGCGGATGCGACCGGGGTGGTGGGGAAGGGCCAGGGGCGGCTCGCTACGCTCGCGAAGCCGGTGAGCCGGACCTGGCCCCTCCACCAGGGGTCTCGTCCAGGGACGACGACGGAACACGCACGAAAGCGCTGTGATGCTGTATCAGGTTCTCTACGCCCTGCACACGACGTACTCGGGCTTCAACGTCTTTCGCTACATCACCTTCCGGACCCTGCTGGCGGGGCTCACGGCGCTGGTGATCTCGTTCTGGCTCGGTCCGATCGTCATCGAGAAGCTGTCGTCGCTCAAGGTCGGCCAGCAGATCCGTGAGGATGGGCCGGAGCGCCACCTCGCAAAGGCAGGCACGCCGACGATGGGCGGCGTGCTGATCCTGTTCTCGGGCATCCTCGCGACCCTGCTGCTCGCCGACCTGTCGAACGCCTACATCTGGCTCGCCCTCATGGTGACGATCGGCTACGCGGCGATCGGCTTCGTCGACGACTACCGGAAGCTTCGCGGCCGCAGCTCGGCCGGGCTCTCGGCACGCCAGAAGTTCGGTCTCCAGCTCGCACTCGGCCTGATCGCGGGCTTCGTCCTCGTCAACATGCCGAGCTTCTCGACCACGCTGAACTTCCCGGTAATCAAGGGCGTCCGGCCGGAGATCGGCATGTGGTACGTGCCCTTCGCGGCGCTGGTGATCGTCGGCGCATCGAACGCGGTCAACCTCACCGACGGGCTCGACGGGCTCGCGATCGGTCCGGTCGCGATCGCGTCGGCGACGATCGGCGTGTTCGCTTACGTGGCGGGCAACGCGAAGCTCGCCGAGTACCTGCAGATCGCGTACGTCCCCGGCGCTGGCGAGCTGCTGGTCTTCTGCGGCGCGCTGGTCGCGGCGGGGCTCGGCTTCCTCTGGTTCAACGCCTACCCGGCGCAGATGTTCATGGGCGACGTCGGCTCTCTGCCGCTCGGTGCGGCGATCGGCTTCGTGGCACTCGCGAGCAAGCAGGAGCTGGTGCTGCCGCTGCTCGGCTTCGTGTTCGTCGCCGAGGCCTTGTCGGTGATCTTCCAGGTCGCGTCGTTCAAGATCCGCCGCAAGCGCATCTTCAAGATGGCGCCGATCCACCACCACTTCGAGCTCATGGGATGGCCCGAGCCGCTGATCATCGTGCGCTTCTGGATCATCGCGATCATCTGCGCGCTGCTCGCGCTCGCAACCCTGAAGCTGCGCTGAGGCATCGACCGTGGCCGGGCCCTGCGATCCCGCAACCTTGCCTGGACGCCACGTCCTGGTGGTGGGCCTCGGCCGTACCGGTGCGGCGCTGGCGCGCCACCTGTCGGCGCGCGGCGCCCGCGTTCGCGCGTGCGACCGCCGGCCCGAAGCGCCGCTGCCCGAGGGCACCGATCCGGCAGTAGAGGTCGTGCGGGGCGCCGACGGCCCGGAGCAGCTCGAAGGCATCGACCTGGTGATCCCGAGCCCCGGGGTGCCCGCCTCGGCGCCGCTGCTCGTCGCCGCCGTCGAGCGTGGCATTCCGGTGCGCAGCGAGATCGAGCTCGCTGCCGCGGCGATCGCGGCGCCGCTGGTCGCGATCACCGGGACCAACGGCAAGAGCACCACGACATCGCTGATCGGCGAGATGCTCGAGCGCGCCGGCCGTCGCACGTTCACCGGCGGCAACCTGGGGACGCCGCTGGTCGACGCCGCCGCCGGCGCCTACGACGTGGTGGTCGCGGAGGTCTCGAGCTTCCAGCTCGAGTGGGTCGAGCACTTCCGGCCGCGCGTCGGACTCCTGCTGAACGTCACCGACGACCACCTCGACCGCTACCGCGACTTCGCGCACTACCGCGACACCAAGGCGCGCCTGTTCGCCGGACAGGACGCGGGCGACGTCGCGATCCTGAACCGCGACGACGCCGCGGTGATGGCCGTGGCACCGGGCCTTCGCGCCGACGTGCGGACGTTCGGCAGTGCCCGGCCGCGCGACGGATCCGGCGCCCCGTCGCGCGTCGCCTACGTCGCCGACGATGCGATCGTGCTGCGCGAGCACTCCGCGGAGCTGCGCTTCTCCCTCGCGCGGACGACGCTCCGCGGCCAGCACAACCGGGAGAACCTCATGGCCGCGCTGCTCGCCGCGCGTGCGCTCGACGTGCCGCCTCCGGTGCTGCAGGCCACCGTCGATACGTTTCCCGGGCTGCGCCATCGCCTCGAAACCGTTCGCGAGACGGGTGGTGTGGCGTTCGTCGACGACTCGAAGGGGACGAACGTCGGCGCGCTGCTGAAGTCGCTCGAGGGCTACGGCGACGGCCGCGTGGTGTTGATCGCGGGCGGGCTCGCGAAGGGCGGCGACTACACCGTCGCGCGCCCGCTGCTCGCGCGAAAGGCGCGCCACGTCGTCGTCTACGGGGCGGCGCGCGCCTTCCTCGAGGAGAGCTGGGGCGGGGCGGTCGACCTCGAGAGCCACGAGCGCTTCGCCGATGCGGTCGGTGCGGCGATCGTGCGGGCGCGGCCGGGCGACGTCGTACTGCTCTCGCCGGCGTGCGCGAGCATGGATCAGTTCAAGGACTACGCCGCGCGCGGGGACGCGTTCGCGGCCCTGGTGCGAGGGATTCCGAACGATGACGTCACGCGCTGCTGAAGCTGCCCCCTTCTACTCCTACGAGCACCGGCCCGCGGTCCTGCGCGGGCAGCAGGTCGATTTCTGGCTGCTCGGCGCGGTGCTTGGCCTGCTCGGTCTCGGCGTCGTGATGGTGTTCGACGCGAGCTACTTCCTCGGAGCCGTGCGCTTCGGCGACGCATACGCGCTGATCGTCCGACAGGCGATCTTCATCTGCATGAGCGCGACGCTGGCCGCAACGCTGGCGCGGGTCGACCCGCTTCTCCTGAAGCGCCTCGCGTACCCCGCGCTGTTCGCGGTTCTGGCGCTGCTCGTGCTGGTGCTGATCCCGGGCATCGGGCAGGTCCGCGGCGGCGCGCGGCGCTGGATCTCCCTCGGCCTGTTCGCCTTCGAGCCGTCCGAGCTGATGAAGCCCGTCTTCGTGCTCTACCTCGCACGCTCTCTGAGCGCGAAGCAGGACCGCATGCACAGCTTCAGCTTCGGGATCCTGCCGCACATCGTGATGATGCTCGTGCCGATCCTGCTCCTGCTGCTCGAGCCTGATTTCGGGGCGTCGGCCGTGATCACGATGGTCACGCTGGCGATGCTCTTCGCCGCCGGCGCGCGCCTGAAGCACCTGGCGATGCTCGGCCTGGCGGTGCTGCCGCCCGCGGTGGCGCTCGTGTGGCACTCGCCGTACCGGCTCGAGCGCGTGACGGCCTTCCTCGATCCGTGGCGCGACCCGCTGGGCAACGGCTTCCAGCTCGTGCAGTCGTTTCTCGCGTTCGGCAGCGGCGGCGTGCTCGGCGCGGGGCTCGGCAACGGCAAGCAGAAGCTGTTCTACCTGCCGGAAGGCCACACCGACTTCATCTTCGCGCTGATCGGCGAGGAGCTCGGCCTGATCGGCTGCGTCGCCGTGCTGGTGTGCTTCGGGGTGCTCGCGATGCGCGGCTTCCGCGTGGCGACGCGCTCGCGCGATCGCTTCACGGGCCTGCTCGCCTTCGGCCTCACGTTCCTGTTCGTCGGCCAGGCGCTCCTCAACATCGGGGTGGCGCTCGGCATGCTGCCGACCAAGGGCATGCCGTTGCCGCTGGTGAGCTACGGTGGCTCGGCGATGATGGCAGCGGGTCTCTCCGTGGGGGTGCTGCTCGCCCTGTCCCGCGAGGTACGGCCTTGACGGGTTCGGTGGCATGCTGCAGCGGGTGCTGATCGCCGGCGGCGGAACCGGCGGGCACCTGTTTCCCGGCATCGCGGTCGCCGACGAGCTGGTGCGGCGCTTCGGGGCGGAGGTGCGCTTCGTCGGCAGCACGCACGGCATCGAGCGCACCGCCGTGCCGCGTGCGGGGTACGCGGTCGAGCTGCTGCCGATGCGCGGCCTGCGTCGCGAGGGGATCGCCGGACTCGCGCGCGCGGCGTGGCGCATCCCGGCGAGTGTCGTCGCGGCGCTGCAGCTGGTCGGCCGCTTCCGGCCGCAGCTCGTCGTCGGCGTGGGCGGCTACGCGTCGTTCCCCGCGGTCCTGGCGGCGTTCGTGCGGCGCGTGCCGGTGGTGCTGCTGGAGCAGAACGCGAGCCCGGGGGCTGCGACGCGAGCGCTGGCGCCGCTCGCGCGTCGCGTGTGCGTGAGCTTCCCGCAGACCGAGGAGCTCCTCGGGCCGCGCGCGGTCGTGACCGGCAACCCGGTGCGCGGCGCGGCAGCGACGGCCGCGGCGCCGGGCGAGCGTGACGCCGCGCCCGACGCGGGCGATCGCCCGGCACGCGTCCTGGTGTTCGGCGGCAGCGCCGGCGCGCACCGACTCAACGAGGTGGTGCCGGCAGCGCTGGCCGCGGTCGGCCGCCCGCTCGAGATCGTGCACCAGACGGGCGCCGTCGACCGTGACATGGTGGAAGAGGCGTACCGGGCGCAGGGCGTCGCGGGCACCCTCCACGCCTTCATCGACGACATGGTCTCGCAGTACCGCCGCGCGGACCTCGTGATCTGCCGGGCCGGCGCGACCACCATCGCGGAGCTGACCGCGCTCGGCGTTGCGGCGATCCTGGTGCCGTTCCCGTTCGCGGCGGGCGACCACCAGCGCCTCAACGGGCAGGCTCTGGTCGACGCGGGCGCGGCCTGGATGATCCTCGACCGCGAGCTCAGCGCGGAGCGCCTGGCGGCGGCGGTGCGCGGCGCGCTCGCCGATCCGGCGGCGCTGGCGGCGACCCGCCGCCGCGCCCTCGCTCTGGGACACCCCGACGCGACCGCGCGTGTGGTCGACGAGTGCGTCCGGGCCGCAGGGGGCGGCTCGTGACCCATGCGTCGCGGCGGCCGAGGATGCGTCCCGCGAGCGCGCCCGCTACAAGCGAGCGCGCAATGCGTGCGGGGCACCACATCCACTTCGTCGGCATCGGCGGCATCGGCATGAGCGGCATCGCCGAGGTGCTGCTGACCCTCGGCTACACGGTGAGCGGCTCGGACCTGGCGCCCAGCGACTCGACGCAGCGCCTCGAGCGTCTCGGCGCGCGGATCGCGTACGGCCACGACCCCGAGCACGTGGTGCCGGGCACCGACGTCGTGGTCATCTCGTCCGCCGTCAAGTTCGCGAATCCGGAGGTCGTCCGGGCGCGCGACCTGCGCATCCCGGTCATCCCGCGCGCGGAGATGCTCGCCGAGTTGATGCGCGTCAAGTATGGCCTCGCCGTCGCCGGGACGCACGGCAAGACGACGACGACCTCGCTCTTGGGCGCGATCCTCTCGGATGCGGGCCTCGACCCGACGGTCGTCATCGGCGGGAAGGTCCTGTCGATGGGCACCAACGCGCGCCTCGGGCTCGGCGAGTACATGGTGGTCGAGGCCGACGAGAGCGACGGGACGTTTCTGATGCTCTCGCCGACGATCGCCGTCGTCACCAACATCGACCCCGAGCACCTCGACCACTACGGCAGCGTGGAGCGAGCGGCGGATGCGTTCCTCGAGTTCGTGAACCGCGTACCGTTCTACGGGCTCGCCGTGCTGTGCGTCGACAGCCCGCGGGTGCGCGCGCTGCTGCCGCGAGTCCGCAAGCGCTACGTCACCTACGGGCTCGCGCCGGACGCCGAGATCAGCGCCAGGGACCTCGTCATCGACGGCTTCGAGACGCGCTTCGTCGCGCTGCGCGGCGGCGAGGAGCTCGGCGCCGTGCGCATCGGCATGCCCGGTCGCCACGTCGCGCAGAACGCGCTGGCGACCATCGCGGCGGCCTGCGAGCTCGGGATCGAATTTCCCACCTGCGTGCACGCGCTCGGCGGGTTCGGCGGCATCCACCGCCGCTTCGAGGTGCGCGGCACGGCGGGCGGCGTGACGGTGATCGACGACTACGGGCATCACCCCGAGGAGATCCGCGTGACGTTGCGCGCGGCACGCGAGGGGCTCAAGCGGCGCATCCTGGCCGCGTTCCAGCCACACCGCTACACGCGCACGCGCGATCTGCTCGACGACTTTCTGGCCGCGTTCGACGACGCCGACGTCCTCTTCCTCACCGACATCTACGCCGCGGGGGAGGATCCCATCGAGGGCGTGAGCGGAGCGGCGCTCGCGCACGCGATGAACGCGCGCGGGCACGCCGACGTGCGCCACGTGGCGTCGCGCGACGAGCTGGCCGGTCGCATCGCCGCGGAGGCGCGCGACGGTGACGTGGTGCTGATGCTGGGGGCGGGCGACATCGTCAAGGTGGGCGACGACGTGCTCGCCGCGATCGCCGCGAAGAGCACGGCGCCCCCGGTGCGGGCGGTGAAGTGAGCGCGGCGCCGCCGGCACGACGAGGGGGGCGCGGGTGACCGTCGCCGCGGCGCCGCTCG
>VGTK01000173.1 GCA_016874715.1 Deltaproteobacteria bacterium
CTCCGTCGGCGGACGCGCGCGCGGCGGGCGACGCCACCGCCGGGGCCGCGGCGCCGAAGCCGCTCGATCTCGTGGCGCAGCGCGCAGCACTCGAGCGAATGCGGGCGTTCTCGAAGAGCTTCCCCGAGTCGGCGCCGCTGCTGCCCGCGGTGCTGCGCGCGCGCGTGCTGCTGGAGGTGGACACCGGCAGCGCGTCCGATCCCGTGCTGCTGACGGAGGTGGAGGAGGGCGATCGTCCGGGGCTGGCCGCGGCGATCGCGGCCGACCTGCGCGAGGAGGTGCTCGCTGCGAGCGAGCGCGTCACGGCGTTGCCGTTGTCGGATCCTTCGCGCGCCGCGCTCGGCGAGCGCGGCCGCCGCGCGCTGGTCGCAGCGCTCGCGTTCGCGGCGGTCGCGCCGCAGGCCGAGCGCGCCGCGGGGCGTCTCGATCTCGCGCATGGTGCACTCGCGCTCGGCGACGCCGCGATCGCGGTGGCTCTGTTCCGGGCCGAGGCGGACGCGACCCCGAAGTCGCTGCGCGCGCTGCGCGGGCTCGCCCTCGCGGCGACGGCCGCCGGTGACGTGGCGACCGCGCGCAGCGCGTGGGATCGGCTCGCCACGATCCCGGACCTGCCGCCGGCGGTGCGGGAGGAGGTCGACCGGGTGCGGGCTGGTCCGGCGGTGGCGCCGGCCAAGTAGGCGCGCGTCGCGGACACGCCGGCCAGGACGCGTGACGTTGTGAAAGGCTCGCGCGCGGGTCAACGATACGGTCCTCGAGCGGACGGATCACGTGAAGAGTGTCAGGTTGCCCGTCGGGCAGGGGGGATCGACCGTGAGCGCAGGAAGCCGGCTGAAGGACAGGACCGCGATCGTCACCGGGGCGTCGAGCGGCATCGGACGCTCGATCGCCGAGCGTCTCGGAGCGGCAGGGGCGCACGTCTTCCTCTCGGGACGCACGCGCGACGCCATGGAGGCGTCGAAGGCGAGGATCGAAGCTGCGGGCGGCCGCGCGACGGTCGGCACGGACGACGTGCGCGACCCCGCGCAGGTGCGCGCGCTCGTGGATCGCGCGGTGCGTGACACCGGGCGCCTCGACGTGATGGTGAACAACGCCGGCGTGTCCTTCCCGCAGCCGATCGTCGACGGCGACCCCGAGCAGTGGCGCACGATGCTCGAGACCAACGTGCTCGGCCTGCTGGTCGGCTGCCAGGCGGCGGTGCGCGCGATGCGCGCCTGCAAGGCCGAGGGACACCTCGTGAACGTCTCCTCGATCGCGGCGCTCCGTCCCGACTCGGGCGTCTACGGCTCGACCAAGCACGCGGTGAACTGCATCTCGGCGACGCTCCGCCGCGAGCTCGAGGAGGACACGATCCGCGTGGTGAACGTCATGCCGGGGGCGATCGCCACCAACTTCGCGCGCAACTTCGACCCGGAGGTGGTGGGCGGCATGGTCGCCGCGACCGGCGTGCAGGTGGAGCTGAAGCCGGGCGAGCGGATGCCCGACGAGGTGTTCGACAAGCTGCAGCCGATGATGCGCCAGCTCCTCGGCAGCCCCGACGACGTCGCCGACGCGGTGCTCTACGCGGTCACTCTGCCGATCCACGTGAACGTCGCCGACATCGTCGTTCGCCCGCCGAAGCAGCTGAACCTGTAAGCTGCCGGGGTCATGGCGATTCTCGTGGCGAGCCCGGCGGCCGGCCGGGACGCTCCGTCGCGCGCGTCTTTCTGCTGGGCGAGGACGCGGACGCGGTGGGCCCGACGCTCGCGAGCACGGCGATCTTCCCGGTGCTGGCGCTGGCGCTCATCCTCGCGTTCCTGCCGGAGGCCGTGGGGCGCGAGCTGGAGGAGACGTCGCGGCTCTGACGGCGGGCAAACTCTCCGCCTTCCGGCTTGCGAGGGCACGGTATGCGCAGATACGTTTCGCAAATGGCTTCCGTATCTTCACGCGCACGAAAGACCCCGACGAATCTTTCCCTGCGTGCCGATCTCGTACAGCGCGCGAAGAGCCTCAAGATCAACCTGTCGAGCGTCGTCGAGTCCGCTCTCGAGAGCGAGATCCGGACGCGCGAGCAGGCGGCGTGGCTCAGCGAGAACCGCGATGCGATTCGGGCCTACAACGACCGGGTGCGGCGTGAGGAGGTCTTCGGCGACCGTATCCGCAGGTTCTGATGGCGCAGTTCGACGTCTTCCGGAATCCGCGTCGCGGGGCCTTTCCCCTCCTGGTCGACGTCTAGGCCGATCTGCTGTCGGATCTTGCGACGCGCGTCGTGGTTCCGATGGCTCCCAGGAAGAGCTGGGCGGCGGCACGTCTCTCACGGCTGAACCCGATCGCCATGGTCGAGCGTGTGGAATACGTACTGGTGTTCCAGGAAATGGCGGCGGTGCCGGTGTCCATGCTGGGAGAGCCGGTCGTGTCGCTGACGTCGAGGCGAGTCGACCTGATCGCAGCCCTCGACGTGCTCTTCACCGGAGTCTGACGCGGCGGT
Organism: Deltaproteobacteria bacterium; assembly: GCA_016874715.1. Lineage (GTDB taxonomy): Bacteria > Desulfobacterota > Binatia > UBA12015 > UBA12015 > VGTK01. The sequence continues at coordinate 2,465 of VGTK01000173.1, forward strand.
TGCCCCCCGGGGTCAACGGCGATAGCCAACCGCCATGAGCGTCGACCCCACGAAGATCGCCTACCTGCTGGACCGTCTCGAGATCCAGGATCTGCTCACCCGCTACTGCAAGGCGATCGACACCAAGGACTGGGACCTGCTCGACACCTGCTTCGTGCCCGACGCGCACATCGACTACACGAGATCGGGCGGCGTGGCGGGCGCGTACCCGGAGGTCCGCGCGTGGCTCGCGCAGGTGCTGCCGAACTTCCCGATGAGCCAGCACACCATCGGCAACTTCGACGTGACGATCGACGGCGATCGCGCGTCGAGCAAGGTCCACTTCTACAACCCGATGGGGCGTCCGAAGGCCGACGGCACGCTGTCACTGTTCTGGATCGGCGGGTTCTACGTGGACGAGCTGGTGCGCACGAAGGACGGCTGGCGCATCGCGAAGCGGATCGAACAGCAAGCGTGGGCCGACATACGATAGAGCGAGGGGGCACGCGCCCCCTCGCTCCACGCGGCGGAGCCGCGCGGAGCCTCGCTCCCCGCGCTCGCTCGCGCTCGGCCGCACGCTGCGCGTGCGGAGGGTGTTGACCGCCGCGCAGGGGCGCGCCATGGATGCGGCTCGCGAGCGGAGGGTGCAGCCATGGCATTGAGCGAATACTCGTCCTTCGACGGCGTCGGTCTGGCGGATCTGGTCCGGAAGCGTGAGGTCACGGCGGCCGAGCTGGTCGAGGCCGCGATCGAGCGCGTCGCCCGCCACAACGCGACGCTGAACGCGGTCGTCTACGAGGGCTTCGACGACGCGCGCCGCGACGCCGCGGGCGCGCTGCCCGACGGGCCGTTCCGCGGCGTGCCGTTCCTCGTCAAGGACCTCTACACGCCGGTCAAGGGCTGGCCGATGACCAACGGCTCGCGCTGGTTCGGACGCCGCGTGAGCGACGAGGACGACGAGCTCGTCCGCCGCTACCGCTCGAGCGGGACGGTTCTGCTCGGCAAGACCAACACGCCGGAGTTCGGCATCACCGGCACGACCGAGAGCGCCTACCTCGGTCCGTGCCGCAACCCATGGAACCCGAAGCACATCTCGGGTGGCTCGAGCGGCGGTGCGGCGTCCGCGGTGGCGGCCGGCATCGTGCCGATGGCGCACGCGTCCGACGGTCTCGGCTCGATCCGCATCCCGGCCGCCTGCTGCGGCCTCGTCGGGCTCAAGCCGACGCGCGACCGGAATCCGATCCGCTCGCCCGAGGCGGGTGGCATCATGTTCTCCGTCAACCACATCGTGTCGCGCACCGTGCGCGACTCCGCGGCGATGCTCGACTGGACCGGACATCCGCAGAAACACGCGTACTACGCGCCGCCCGCGAAAGAGCGTCCGTACGTCGAGGAGCTGACCGCGAGACCCGCGAAGCTGCGCATCGCCTTCCACCCGGACCCGCCGTCGGGCGTGAAGCTGCGCGCGGACGTCGCACGCACGCTCGAGGCGACCGTGCGCACGCTGCGCGAGCTCGGCCACGAGGTGGTCGAGAAGCCGCTGCGCATGGACTGGCGCAAGCTCTACCGCGCGCAGGGCGCGTGGAGCGCCGGCAACTTCGCGGGCATGATGGCCGACCACGCCGCGGCGCTCGGACGCCCGCCCGGCGAGGACGACGTCGAGAAGCTCTCGCGCTGGATCTGGGAGAACGGCAAGCGCGTACCCGCCGAGCTGCACTTCCAGGCGGAGCACGTGCTGAAGGACCTCATCGTCGAGCTGCTCGCGCAGTGGGAGGAGCACGACCTCTTCCTCTGCCCGACGATGGTCACGCCGCCGCCCGAGGTCGGCTACATCGATCCCGCGACGCTCGACCCGAAGGAGCTGAACCACCGCCAGGCGATCACCTTCGGCTTCACGCCGCCGTTCAACTTCACCGGGCAGCCGGCGATCTCGCTGCCGCTCGGGCAGTCCGCGGACGGGCTGCCGATCGGCATGATGTTCGCCGCGCGCTACGCCGACGAGGCGACGCTGTTCCGCGTCGCCGCACAGCTCGAGGAGGCGATGCCGTGGCGCGATCGGCGCCCGCCGGTGTGGGGCTGACGGGGATCCTGCGCGACCCGGAATCCGCGCGGAGCCCGCATTGTGGCAGGGATGGCCCGATGATATGGGCTTCCCATATGAAGACGACGCTGGAGATCGACGACCGGCTTCTCGCGCGCGCCAGGCGCCACGCGTCGGCGCGCGGCATGACGCTGCGCGCGGTCGTCGAGGAGGCGCTGCGGGCCCGGCTCGCGGCCAAGCCCGAGGCGAAGCCTGGCTACAGCTTCTCACCGCCTACCGTTCGGGGTTCCCGTCCTCCCGAGATCGACGTCGCAGATCGGAACGCGCTGTACGACGTTCTCGACGATCCTCGATGATTGCGGTCGATACGAACGTCCTCGTCCATGCGCATCGCGAGGAGATGCCGCTGCACGCGATCGCGTTGACGCGACTGCGGAGCCTGGCCGAGGGCAGCACGCCGTGGGCCCTGCCTGTGTTCTGCATCGGCGAGTTCGTCCGCGTCGTCACCCACGCACGCATCTTCACCCCGCCGACCGACCTCGCGACTGCGCTCGCGTTTCTGGACCAGATCCTCGACAGTCCCTCGATCCGAATGCTTCTCCCCGGGGCGACCTACCCCACGCTGTTTGCCGAGGCCTGTCGCGCTGGCTCGGCGGCAGGGAACCTCGCCTTCGATGCACAGCTGGTCGCCGTATGCCGGGAGCACGGGATCGCCGAGATCCTCACGGAAGATCGAGACTTCTCCCGCTTCGAATCTCCGGCGCCCGTGCGTTTGCGCGTCTGAGCGGACGGTACGCCGAACGCCGCGCGACGGTCTTCAAGTCCCCGTGCGCGGTCCTACCGGCCGTCAGCTGCCCGGCAGGATCTGCTTCACGAACAGGTGGAAGTTGATCGTCGGCTGCACGCCGGGAACCAGCGTCGCGAGCCGTCCGCGTGCCCGGTTGCGCTCGAACGTCGTGCTCTCGTGCCCGTGGATCCAGCCGAACGGCGCCGGGTTGTCGCGGATCTGCGACGCGTTGCCGGTGATGGTCGTGCCGTTGACCGGCAGGCCGAGCACCGACGTGCGGTGCGCCGTGCCGACCAGGATCGCCTGGTCCGTCGCGTCGCCGCTCCTGAAGCGGTTCGACGCGATCGTGTTGCCGTCGTCCTCGACGCGGATGCCGTAGTCGACGTCGGTGAAGACGTTGCGCTGCACCACGTTCTGCTTCGCGTAGTCGAGGTGGAGGCGCGCCACGGGGCCGCTCGCGTACGCCGGGTCGCTGCAGTCCATGAAGAGCAGGTTCTCCGCCATGCGCGAGCCGATCCACACGCCGGTGTACTCGCCTGCGATGCGGTTCTTCTCGATCAGGTTGCCGTCGGCACCGTAGCGGCGCGTCCACCACTGGTTCGGCTGCTGGGTGAAGTACTCGCCGCAGTTCTTGTAGAGGAAGATGCCGCCGTACGAGTTGCCCTCGATCCGGTTGTTGCGCACGACGTTGTCGCGCGCGCCGTCGATCGCGATGCCCTCGCGTCCGGTGCTGAGGTAGCGCAGCTCGACGCCGCCGACGACGAACGGGATGCCTTCGGGCGTCACGTCGCCGTAGCCGTTGCGGTGCACGCGGTTGCGCTCGACGAGCGTGCCCTTCGAGCCCGCCTCGAGGTAGATGCCGACGCTGCCGGCACCGGAGATGTCGAGGTTCCTGAGCGTGACGCCGGTCACGTAGCCGTTCACGAACACGCCGCTGCCGCGCGAGTCGGTGAGGCGGCTGTCCTCGATCACGACGTTCTCGTACTCGACGTCGTACTCGTGGCCTTCCGCGAGCTCCTTGAAGCCGTCGCGCGACACGCGGACGTTGTTCAGGAAGTTGCGGATGTCGCAGCGGTGCACGCGGACGTTCCGCAGCGCGACGTCGGTCGGTGCGGTGACGTGGATGCCGCGCCCGTCGTTGCGCTCGACGTCGTCGATCACCGCGCGCCGGCAGTCGAGCTCGACGTCCGACGCCGAGATCGTGATGCCGGCGGTGTACGTGCACGACGGATCGAGCGCATAGTCGCCCGGTGCGGTGATCCGGATGGCGGCGTTCGCCTGGTCACAGCCGATGACGGTCGCCGGTGCGGCGTGCGCGGGGCGTCCGGGGGCCAGGGCGAGAGCGCCGAGCGCGAGCGCCACCGCGAAGGCCGGGACGGTCGCCGCGGCGCGTCGTGCGCGGCTCCAGAAGTCTGCGTCAGGGCAGGGGAAGCGTCGGGTCATCGGGTCCTCGCGTGGGGTCGTGTGGCTGGGCCGCGCCCCGGTTGCGACCCGGGCCGACCTCCGACATAGGATGCAGAGGACCCCGCCTTCGTCCAGGCACGATCTTCGAGACGCGCGACATCTCGTCCATCCGTCAATCCGTCAGTTGGAAGGAGCAGAGGAATGCAGAGCTACGGGATGCTCATCGACGGCCGTATGGTGAACACGGCCGACCAGGACCCGGTCATCAACCCCGCCTTCGGCGAGCCGTTTGCGACCTGCGCGCGCGGCACGAAGGAGCACGTCGACCAGGCGGTGGACGCGGCGGCGAACGCGTACAAGACCTGGCGCAAGGACGAGGCTTTCCGCCGCCAGAAGCTCAACGAGTGCGCGGCGGCGCTGCAGGCGAAGGTCAACGACATCGCGCCGGTGCTGTCGCAGGAGCAGGGCAAGCCCGTCAATCATGCGATGATGGAGATCTTCGGCGCCTCGATGTGGTTCTCGTACTTCGCAGGCCTCGAGATCCAGCCGGAGGTCCTGCAGGACGACGGCGCGAAGCGGATCCAGGTCGTGCGCAAGCCGCTCGGTGTCGTGGCCGCGATCACGCCGTGGAACTTCCCGGTGATCCTGCTGTCGTGGAAGCTCGCGCCGGCGCTGCTCGCGGGCAACACGGTGGTCGCGAAGCCGTCGCCGTTCACGCCGCTGTCGACGCTGATGGCGGCCGACGCGCTGCGTGAGGTTCTTCCGTCCGGCGTGCTGAACGTCATCTCGGGCGGCAACGAGCTCGGCGCCGTGCTCACGAAGCACCCCGAGGTCCGCAAGATCTCGTTTACCGGCAGCGTCGCGACCGGCAAGAAGGTCATGCTCGCTGCGGCCGACGACTTGAAGCGCGTCACGCTCGAGCTCGGCGGCAACGACGCCGCGATCGTGCTCGACGACGCGAACCCCGACGAGATCGCGGAGGGCCTCTTCTGGGGCGCGTTCCAGAACTCGGGTCAGGTGTGTGCCGCGATCAAGCGCCTCTACGTGCCCGAGCAGCTGCACGACCAGGTCGTCGCGAAGCTCGTCGACCGCGCGAAGCGCACCAAGGTCGGCAACGGCATGGAGCCCGACGTCGAGCTCGGCCCGATCAACAACGACATGCAGTTCCAGAAGGTGCTGGGCCTGGTCGAGGACGCGAGGAAGTCGGGTGGCAAGATCGAGGTCGGCGGCGAACGCATGGGGCAGAAGGGCTACTTCCTGCCGCCGACGATCGTCACGGGGCTCGGCGCCGGTGCGAAGCTCGTCGACGAGGAGCAGTTCGGCACCGCGCTGCCGGTCGTCAAGTACAAGCACCTGTCCGACGCCCTGGAGCAGGCGAACCAGACGCACTACGGCCTGGGCGGCTCGGTGTGGTCGTCGAACGCCGCCCGTGCCGAGGAGGTCGCGCGCGAGCTCGAGTCCGGCACGGTCTGGGTGAACCAGCACGTCGACCTGTCGCCACTGCAGCCGTTCGGTGGCCACAAGTGGAGCGGCATCGGCGTCGAGAACGGCAAGTGGGGCTACAACGAGTTCACGCAGGTGCAGGTGGTCGACGTGAAGCGCGCGTAGGCGCTTCGCCCCGCGTCGTTTTCGCGCCGGTGCTCCGCGCGTGAAATGCGCGGCCGACCGAAGGGAGCGCGGGGAGTGGGGCCCCGTCAAGCTTCGCTTGACGGGGCGAGGGGGCGCGTGCCCCCTCGTGGCGAGAATCCGCGTGCCGCCGCTCACCCCTGCCGGCAGCGCGACCCTCTGTCCGGGTCGACCGTACACACGAGCCCGCTGCAGCAGGACGGCGGTCGCACCGGGCTGCACGGCTCCCCGGAGCCGAGGCAGATCGGATCGGGCGTCGGCGTCGGTACGGGAGACGGTGACGGGCGCGGCGTCGGCGTCGGGCTCGGGGTGGGCGTCGGATCGGGCGTCGGGTCCGGGGTCGGCGTCGGTCGCGGCGAGGGCGTCGGCTCGTCGGCCGGCGTGACGCAGATCCCGCACTGCTCCTCGTCCGGGTCGCAGCCGTGCGCCGCGACGCGGACGCCGGGGCAGGGCGCCTCGCCGCCCAGCGGATCGCACTCGCCGCGCGGGTCGACGGCGCAGCAGCGGTCGCCCGGGCAGACGTTCTGCAGCACGCCGCCGCAGCCCTGCGTCGTGAGCTGCTGTCCGTCGCCGATCGCGTAGCAGGCGCAGGACTCCGTGCCGGCGTCGAACGGCAGGCAGGTGCCGCGCGCGGTCGCCTCGCCGACCGCGTACTCGCAGTTGCCACCGCACTGCCCGGTGGCGCCCTCGCCGCACAGGATGCACGCGGGCGGCACCTCGGCCACGAGGCAGCGGCAGCCGATCACCGGTCCGCTGACCATGAGACCCGGGACGTCGCTGCAGGCGCCGAGGCGCGGCACGATGCACTCCGCACCGACCGGGCAGTCGTCGGCCGGGACGCCGAGGTCCACGCTCGAGGTGTTCTCGAGCTGGGCCGCGATCAGCGACGGCGGGTCCGAGGTGCGGCCGATGATCACGATCTCGGGATCGGACTGCGGCGGCGCGGGCAGGCCCGCGGGCGGCAGGAAGAAGCTCGCCTGCAAGCGGACGTCGTTCGAGATCACCCGCCAGTCGGTGGCGGCGCAGTCGCGTGCCGTGCTGTCGCAGGCGTCGCTGCCGAGGCACACGAAGCGGAGCTCGCTCGACGGATCGTCCAGCGTGCCGGTCGAGTCGGCGCGCTGCAGGCAGTAGACGAAGCTCGGCGGCGAGCCGTCCTGCTGGAAGACGTTGCCGGTCACGTTCAGGAATCGCGTGGCGACGCCGCCCTGGTCGCTGGTGAAGGGCTGCAGGCTGTACGAGATCGACCAGCGCTCGCCGCCGACGTCCTTGGTGACCAGGTGGTTCAGGCGGTCGACGGTGAGTGTGGCGCCGCGTCCGCCGCCCGCCTGCGCGTGCGCGCTGCGCGGCGCGACGAGCGCCAGTCCGCGCGTCACGACGTCCTCGCCGCGGGCGCGGGCGAGGGCCGCCGACAGGCGCGCGGCGAGCGACTCGAGGAACGACGTCGCCGCCGCCGTGCTCGACGACGGGCTGCCGAGCCCGTCGGCCGGCAGGAAGAAGCTCGCCGGCACGCGCACGTCGTCCTCGATGAGTGTCCACGACGTGCGCGCGCACTCGGCGGCGGTTGTCGGGCAGGCGCTCGCCCCGCTGCACGACAGGCGGAAGGTGCTGGTCGGGATGCGCAGGTCGCCGCTCGAGTCGACGCGCTCGAGGCAAGAGACGAAGCTCGCGGGTCCGCCGTCGGCGCGGAAGATGTTGCCGGTCACGCTGATCACGTTGCGCGGGTTCGCGGTGAACAGGTTGAGCGTGATCGTCCAGCGCTCGTCGCCGATGTCCTTGTTGACGAGGAAGCTCTGCTGGTCGGGCGACAGCGTCGCGCCGGACGGCGCCTGCGCGGCGGCAGAAACGGCGCCCAGGAGCCAACAGGCGACGGCATTTTCGACGAGCTGCCCCAGGTCGGCGACGGCTTGATCCGTCCGATCGCGCAGCTAGCGCACCCAGACGACCGTATCGACGAGAATCACCCGCTGGCTCGCCGCCGGGGCGGTGTCTTCATGCCAGGTAGGCAACCGCGGAGGGCGGAGATGCGGCGCCGCTTCTCGCGATCGATGATCTCCTGCAGCCCCAGCGCGATCGCTTCGCGCTTCGACTTGGCCCCGGTGATGCGCATCACCTCGGCGATCTGCTTCTCGCTCACGTCGACAGTGGTCACCATGACCATCGTCGACATCATCCAGCCATATGAGGATGAAGGGCTCTCTGAATAGAGCCCCGGTATCGATCGTCTCGTGCCCACCGCTGCTGGGCGCGTGAACCGACGGAGGCGCTTGCGGTCGGTGCGGATCGCACCCGAGGTCAGCACCTCGTTGAACGTCAGCCCCGAGACGCGCAAGCTGGCAAGCAGAAAAGCGCCGGCGGCACGAACGTGTCGCCCCACCTGGACCACGAGCCGTGCACGGTTTCCGTCGCGGCCGCTCTCCCCTCGGATCCGAGGCTACTCTGGTGTCCAGGAACCTCGTCGAGCGGACACGAGCGGGCTCGTCGCGCATCGGTGAGTGGGGGCGGACGGATCAGCGCGGCTCGAGTGACGGTCGTAGGCTGCCGTCCCGGACGCTACCGGGGCGAGTCCAGCCAGCGACCCGCGTCGATCTCCAGCGCCGACGCGTAGAAGCGCTCCGCCATCGCGTCGAGGAGCCGCGCGGTGCGCGTCCCCGCCGTCGGGCCCGCGAGGTAGAAGCCCTTCACCGGGATGAACAGGCAGTAGAGTGCCGCCAGGCGGAAGTCGTCGATCGCGGCTTCCAGGGGGTAGTCGCGCACGCCGTGCGCGACCAGCGCCTCGTGCCACGCGGCGCACACCTCGATCTGGTGCCCGGCGCGCTCGGCGGCCGGCTCGCTGCCGCCCATCACGCGCGCGACGTCGATCGCCGCGAGCGTGCGGCTCGCGAGCTGCCAGTCGAGGATCACCGGCTCGGCGCCGAGGTCGCCCGGCGTGAACAGCAGGTTGTCGGCGCGCAGGTCGCCGTGCGCGACGCTGGTCGGACGTGCGGCGATGCGCTCCTCGAGCCAGGCCTTGCGCGCGCACACGCGCTCGCCGAGACGCAGCGCCGCGCGGCCGATGCGCAGCTCGTAGGTCTCGACGAAGCGCGGCCAGTGCTCGACGAAGCCGTCGTCGAAGAAGTGGTCGTGCTCGGGCATCCAGTCGAGTGCGGCACGCGCGGCGTCGTCCCAGTACGCGGCGTGCAGGCGCGCGATCGCGCGCACGGTCGCGATCACCTGCTCGTGGCGCATGCCGTGCAGCTGGTCGACCGACTCGAGCCCGGTCAAGTCCTCCATCACCAGCGCGCTGCCGTCGTCGCGCGTGTCGGCGAACAGGACGCGCGGCAGGCGGAGCGTCACGCGGGGCGCCATCTCGCGGTAGAGGCGGATCTCGCGCGGGAAGGCGTCGGAGCGGTGTGCCGCGTCGCGGAACGCGCCGGCGGGCGGCTCGATCTTGACGATCAGCGAGCGCGGTGCCGCGGGGGCCGCGCCTTCGTAGTCGATCGCGACCCGCGCGGTGACGCTGAGGAAGCCCTTCTCGGCGCCGATCACGCACCGCTCGACGCGGGTGACGCGGGCGCCATCGAGCAGGCCGGCGTCGGCCAGGATCCGCTCGAGCCAGCCCTCGTCGACCTCCTCGATCCGGGCGGGGAGCGGGCGTCGCGGCGCCGGCGGCCCCGTCGGTCGCATCGTGTACTGCAGTCCGGCGCTCACGATGGCTCCTTTGGCGTGCGCGATCGCGACGTTGAGCGGGCAGGTCGAAGCCTGTGGCGTCTGCGCTGCCGCGGCCGGACGCTCCGAGTCCGAGTGCTCGGGGCGGGCACGGTCTCGGGTTCACGCTCGCCCGGTCGCGGTGAGCACGGCCACGACGAGCGCCTCGGCGCAGCGCGCCCCGAGGCAGTACGCCCGACGATCGACCGCTTCGAGCTCGGGATGCCGCGCGCGCCAGGCGACCAGCGCGGGCGGGTCGTCGCGCCCGTCCCCGGTCGACGCTGCGACGAGCACGATGCGTTTGCCGTCGCGCAGGTCGTCGCTGCCGACGTGGCCGCCCCAGCGAACGATCCCGGGCGCGCGCGTGCGGAGATACCACTCGAAGCTCGCTCCGAGCCCGTCGGTCGCGCGCACCTCGTCGAGCGAGGGCAGGCTGACGACGCGACCGGCGGCTCCGGCCAGCACCGCTGCCTCGGTCATCGCGTGCCGCATGTCGGCGTGCCGCCGGTCGCGGTACGGCCGCGCCACGTCGGCGACGACGTCGCCGATGCCCGCGAG
>VGTK01000174.1 GCA_016874715.1 Deltaproteobacteria bacterium
CCGCGCAGAGCAGGAGCGCCGCCAGCGCGACGCCGCATCTCGCGTCAAGCAGCAGCGAGCACCCGCTCGGCCGCGCCGAGTGCCGCGCCGCCGGCGGACGAGCCCAGCGACTCGGCGAGCGCTGCGAGCACCAGCAGGACGTTGGCCGGCGTCGACGAGTCGCCCATGAGCCCGATGCGCCAGACCTGCCCCTTCCACGGACCGAGGCCGGCGCCGATCTCGATGCCGTGCCGCTCGAGCATGCGCTTGCGCACCGTCGCCTCGTCGACGCCGCCGGGCACGAACACGCTGTTCAGCATCGGCAGCCGGTACTCCGGCGCAACCGGCATCTTCATGCCCAGCGCGTCGAGGCCGGCGACCAGGGCCCGGTGGTGGCGAACGTGCCGCGCGAAGCGCGCCTCCAGACCCTCCTCGTGCACGACGCGCAGCGCTTCGTGCAACGCGTAGACCATCGAGATGGGCGCCGTGTGATGATAGACGCGATCGGTGCCCCAGTACTGCTCGAGCAGGCTGACGTCGAGATACCAGCTCTGAACCTTGTGCTTGCGCTCGCGCACGCGCGCCAGCGCCGCCTCGCCGAAGGTGACCGGCGAAAGGCCCGGCGGGCAGGACAGGCACTTCTGCGTACCGCTGTACGACGCGTCGATCCCCCAGGCGTCGACCTCGACCGGAGTACCGCCGAGAGACGTGACCGCGTCGACCACGAAGAGCGCACCGCGCTCGTGCGCAACGCGCGACAGGTCCTCGAGCGGCTGGCGCGCACCGGTGGAGGTCTCGGCGTGCACGCAGGCGACGAGACGTAGCGGCGTGCTCGCCGGCAGCGCCTCGAGCGTCTTGCGCAGCAAGTCGGCGTCGATGACCTCGCCCCACGGGACCTCGACGCTGGTCACCTCGGCGCCCGCACGGCGCGCGATCTCGACCATGCGTCCGCCGAACACGCCGTTCACGCAGATCACCGCGTGATCGCCGGGCTCGAGCAGGTTGACCAGCACGGCTTCCATGCCGGCGCTCCCGGTCGCCGAAAGGGGAAACGTGAGGCGGTTCGCCGTACGGAACGTCTGCCGGAGGAGCTCCTTCACCTCCTCCATGAGCGCGACGAAGCTCGGGTCGAGGTGGCCGACGAGCGGCGTCGACATCGCGCGCAGGACACGAGGGCCGACCTCGCTCGGTCCCGGACCGAGCAGGACCCGGCGCGGGACGTTGAGCTCGTTGGGCCCCCGGCGCGGGACGTTCAGCTCGTTGGGCATGCATCCTCCGGCAGGCGGCGTTTCGGGCCGGCGCGGAGCGCGCGGGGGCGCGGCGGGCGGGTTCGAGCGGCCGGCAGAATCACGGCGCGTAGCGTACGGGAAAAGCCGCTAGCCGAGAAGGGGCCGCTTGAGCGACAGCCACATCCAAGAAGCGATGCGCTCGAGGATGGTGTCGGCGGCAAAGCGCTCGACGTCGACCGTCGTCTGCACGTTCGGCCAGGTGCCGGACACCGAGAACGGCACCGAGATCTCGCCGTCACCGTTCACCAGTGCGCCGGCGAACGGCGCCTTGGCGACCAGCTCGCGGGACAGCTCGGGCGAAACGTCGAGGCGCCCCGTGAACGCGAGCCGGCCGCTCGTGTCGAGCGAGCCACGACCCGACACCTCGTAACCGCTGGCGGCGAGCTGCAAGCTCGTCGCGCTCAGCTGCGAGTCGGCGATGGTCACGTGGCTCGCGATCCGGTCGAACGGCGTGTTCTTCGCCGCGAAGAGCGCGCCGAGGCGCGCCGGGGCTTCCTCGTCGCCGAGCACCGGACCGACGACGTCGGCGAGGAAGTTGTGCCCGGCGATCGCACCCGACACCACGCTCATCTCACCGCCGCCGGACACGCGGCTGGTGATGTCGTTCCAGGTCTCACCCCTGGTCGCCAGCCGGCCCTCGAAGGTCAGTCCGCCGCCGACGACGCTGCCGACCTGCGGGAACGCGCGCAGCGGGACCGAGTTCAGCGCTACGTGGTCGAGCTTGTAGCTCGGCGTCTCGCCGCGACCCCACGGCCCGACGTCGCCCTGGAAAGCGACGTTGTGCTTGGTCGACTCGAAGCCGGCTTTGGCGTCGAGGTGCACCGGGGTGCCCTCGCCGAAGCCGTGCAGCTCTGCGTCGACCGACGCCATGCGAATCTCGCGCGGCTGGCCGGTCGCCCGGTCGACGATCCGGATCGTTCCGCTCGCAATCTCGACGTGGTGCACCGCGCGCTTGCTGGCGATCGAGAAGATGTCCTCGGCGCCGACCGAGTGCGGCAGCAGCGCATCGACGTTCACACGTCCCGACGGGTCGCGCACGATGTTGATCACCGGCTGGTCGAGCCTCAGGGTGCCGTTGAGCTCGCCGTTCGCGAGCGCACCGACGTCGACGCTGAAGCTCGCGCTGGACGCGGTGAGCAACGGCTCGTCACCCTGCGGATCCCGGACCGTCAGCCCCGACAGGTCGACTGCCGGCCCGCCCCGCAGGCTCAGCGACACGTTCTCGATGCGGGCACGGTCACCGAACGCCGACTGGAGGCGCGACAGCGCCGCGGTCTCGAGCCGGTCGCCCAGCGCGCGGCCGCCGAGCACCGCCGAGCCGAGGCCGGCGAAGATCAGCGCGATGCTCGCCGCGAGCTTCCACATGCGCCGCGGCGAGGCGTCGGTGCGCGTCACGCCGCCGCGGCGGGCGAGCACGAGTTCCTGTGCGCAGCCCCGACAGAACGCGACGTGGCGCTCGAAGACCTCCTCGGCAGCGCCGGTGAGCCCGCCCTCGAGGTACGTCGCCAGCGTGTACTCCGATGGATGGACGGTCGCCTGGGCAGCATCCGCGACCGGCTGGTCGGGAGTGCCGTGGAGCACGAGATCCCGCATGGCCTGCTGGACCATCGCGCGGATTCTCTGCTCTTCCTGGTCGACCTTCAGCATCTCAGAACGTGCCTTCGAACTTCTCCGAAGCGAGCCTTCTCAGCTTCTCGTGCAGCCGCATCTTGCGGACGTACGCGGCGTTGGTGGTGATGCCGATCGTGTTCGCCACCTCTTCGATCGGCAGTCCCTGAAAATAAAATAGCTGGACGAAAAGCTGATCTTTCGGGGCCAGCTGCGCGATCAGATCCCGCACCCTGGACGCACGTTGAGCCTCCGCCACCAGCGGCTCGGGACCGGGCCGGGCATCCGGCTGGGCTTCCCGCACCCGCCAACTCTCGATGTTGTCTGGATCGTCGAGGGAAACCGTTCGACCCTCCCGCCGCAGCCGGTCGATCGTCAACCGGTTGGCCACCACCCTGAGCCAGCTCGCCAGGGAGCAGCCGTTACGCCCCTGGTACTGGCGCAGCTTGCGCGCGTCCTGATCGAACAAGGCCAGGAAGACGTCCTGGCAGATGTCCTCGATTTCCTGTTTCAGAGATGGACGGCCGAACTGCTGAAAAATAACAGAAACGCCGTACGAGACGATTCCGGAATACTCCGTGACCAGCCGGCGGCGCGCGTCCACGTCACCGCGGATGCAGCCCTGGAGCAACTCGGTGGTCGCGTCGTTGCCTTCGGAGCCTGGAGAAGGCGGCAGGATCGCGACCCGATCGGCACCGGTCGGGTAACCGCTCATGGCCGGGCATTCCTTGTATGGGCCGCTTCGGCAAACAGCAAGGGAATCTCCCGTTGGCGACAGGAAGGACGCAGCACGGCGTCCGTTCTCGTCGACGTGAGTGCGAGTACCGTTTTCCTCATCTGCTCATGTGTGGCGGCCGTCGTGGGCGCGTTCGTGTGGTCCATCGCCTGGCGGGTCGGCTTCGGCGAAGGCCGCCTGACCATCCCCCTGCGGCTCGTTCACGCCGTGGCGGAGCACGAGGTGGCGTGCTGCAACCGGGATCCCGAGCAGGTCGTCCATGTGCTGTGCCGCGATCTCACGCTGCCCGAGCGTGAATGCCGTCGGCTGGTCGCGAGCAAGCTCCGTTCCGCCACCTCCTCGCGGGTCCCGCCGGCGGTCCGCTCGGCCTGACCGCGCCGCGACGGGCGCAGCGAGCCGGCGAGCACGCCTTCCTGGCGCCCGCCGGGCCCCTCGACGTCAACGAGGCGCGACACCTGTCGCCGCGCAGAGACGCCGACGCCTCCGTCCTTGCAGCCCGATTGCGGGCCCTCGGAGCGTCTCAACGCAACGGTGAGAAGGTCTTTCCCGTCCCGGTGAGACCGGGTCCGGGCAGGACCATCTTCCGCTGCGCATCGGCAACCGCCCGACCCAGGACCGTCGCCCGCGGCTCGACGGGCTGCAGGATCGCCAGCGTGCGCTGCAGGTCCGCCTCGGCCACGACGATGCAGAAGCCGATCCCCATGTTGAAGGTCGTGTACATCTCGGCCTTCTCGACCCGAGCAGCCTCGGCGAGCATGGCGAAGATCGGCTGCGGCTCGGGCAGGCTGTCGAGCACGAATCCGACCCCCTGCGCCGCGATGCGCGACAGGTTCAGAAGTCCGTCGCCGGTGATGTGGGCCAGAGCCTTCACGTCGATCCCGGCGTCGAGCAGCGCCATCACCTCCGCGACGTAGATCCGCGTGGGGCGCAGCAGCTCCTCGCCGACGCTGGCACCACCGAGGGCCGCCGGACGTTCCCGGTACGCCGCCGGTCCGCGCTCGCCGACCAGAACACGCCGCGCGAGGGTGAGCCCGTTCGAGTGGATGCCGTTCGACGGCAGCCCGATCACGACGTCGCCGGGCTGCACGTGCTGACCCACGACGATGCGATCCATCGGCACGACCCCGACCGCGGTCGCGACCACGTCGAAGCTCTCGCCGTGCGGCGGGTGCGGACGCAGCAGCTCGCGCACCTGCGCGATCTCCCCGCCGGGAATGCTGATGCGCGCCTGACGGGCGCCCTCGACCAGGCCGATCGCGAACTGGTTGAGCAGGTTCGGGTCCGTGGTCGAGATCGCGATGTAGTCGACCACCGCGATCGGCTCCGCCCCGACGCACAGGACGTCGTTCACGTTCATCGCGATGAGATCGATGCCGATGGTATCGAAGCGCTCCATCGCGAGCGCCACGAGCAGCTTCGTCCCGACGCCGTCCGTGCTGATCGCGAGCCCCTGCCCCGTACCCAGATCGAGCACGTTCGCGAAGAACCCGTTGGGCAGGGCGGGCCGCCCGACGCGTGGAAAGGCCGTCGTCGCCGCGAGACGCCGCACGAGGCCGCCGAGGCCGGGCTCGAGCCCGACGACGTCCACGCCCGACGCCGCGTAGCTCGCGCCGCCACCCGACTTCTCGCCGCCGTCCCGTCCCGTGCTCACGCGATCACTCCTTCGGCCCTGAGTGTGGCCAGGTCCGCCTCCCGAAGCCCTAGCAGATCGCGCAGCACGAGGTCGGTGTGCTCGCCGAGCAGCGGACCCGGAGCGGTGATGCGCCCCGGCAGCGACGAGCTGCGGAACGGGATGCCGTCGAACGTCTCGCGCCCGCCTTCGGGGGTGGCGACGGACTCGAAGTAGCCGCGCTGCGCGAGCTGCGGGTCCCTGACCAGGTCGGCGCCGTTCGCGACCAGCGCCGCCGGGACACCGGCTGCCTGCAGCCGTGCCTCGAGATCCTCCGCGTGGCGGGTCCGCGCCCAGGCCGCGAGGCGCGCCTCGAGCTCCGCGCGCGCGGCGATCCGCCCGGCGAGCGTGCCCAGCGCGGCGCGCGACGTCCAGACTTCGCCGTCCGCCGCCAGCACGGACGCGAGCCCGCGCCACGCGTCGTCGTCGAGCACCGCGATCGCGATCCAGCGGTCGTCGTCGACGGCCCCCGACGCGTCGGCGTCGGGGGCGCAACGCCAGACCCCGTGCGGCACGGCGTCGCCCTCCTGCGATGCGTTGCCGGGCGCCTCCACTGCCTGCCCGCGCAGCAGTGCGACCGACGCCGGCCCGAGCAGCGCCGCGAGGCTGCCGTACTGCCCGAGATCGACCAGCTGCCCTTCTCCGGTTCGGGCGCGGTGCCAGAGGGCGGCGAGCGTCGCGAGCGCGGCCGTCATCCCGCCGACCATGTCCGACCACGAGTAGCCCCAGCCCGCGGGCGGGCCTCCGGGGAGCCGCATCAGGAACGGGAACCCGAGCAGCGCCTGCAGCGTCGGGCCGTAGCTCACGCGCTCGCGCCCGGGGCCGGTCAAGCCAAAGCCGGACATCGCGACCGCGATCACCTGCGGATGGAGCGCGCACAGCCCGTCGTAGTCGAGCCCCCAGTTGCGCATCACGCGCGCCGAGAAGTTGTCGATCACGACGTCTGCCTGGCGCGCGAGGCCGCGGACGAGGTCGAGGCCACGGGGGTCGGCGAGGTTCAGCACCACGCTCTGCTTGCCGCGATTCAGGTTGCCGCTCAGCCCGCCGCGGCGATTGCCGAAGTCCATCGCGTCGCGGCGCTCGATCTTGACGACGCGCGCCCCTTGATCCGCGAGCAGCCGCGTCGCGACGGGGCCCGCGACGACCCAGGTGAAGTCGAGCACCAGCGTGCCGTCGAGCACGCGCCCCGGTGCCGCCTCGGCGGCGCGCACGGGTGGCGTCGCCTGGAGCACGGACGCGGCGCCGGGGCGCCACGCGGGGTCTGCCGCGACCTCGGCGTCGTGCTCGCCCGGGCGCGCCGGCGGACGGTGCAGACGAAGCGGCGTGGCGGACGACACGAACGCGGGTCCGGGGAACGGCACCGTGCCGCCGTCGCGCTTCGCCAGCAGCACCGGGAAGCCGCGCGCGGCGAGCTGCTCGTCGCGCGCGGCGGTCTCCGGCCGCCGCACCTCGACATACGGGAGGCGACGCAGCTCGGCGCCCTCCACGATGTCGGCCACGGAGTGCCGTGCGGCCCAGGCGTCGAGGCAGTCGAACAGGTGCGCGCAGCCGTCCTTGCGATTCTGCGGCTCCTCCCAGCGCTCGTCGAACAGGTCCCACGCCTCGCCGTCCATCGCCACCCAGCCGGCGAGCGTCGTCCAGTCGCCGATCGTCGAGTGCAGCACCCAGCCGTCGGCGGCGGGGCCGCTGCGGAAGTAGCGGCTCCAGTGCAACGTACCGCGGCGGCGCTCGACGTTGCCCGTCTGGCGGAAGAATCCGGTGACGTGCTCGACGGCGCCGGCGGTGGCCTCGGTGATCGCCACGTCGACGAGCCCGCCGAGCCCGGTGCGGCGCCGCGCGAGCAGCGCCAGCAGCGTGCCGATCGCGGCGAACACCCCCGCGCTGTCGTAGGACTGCAGGCCGAACGGCGCGATCGGCGACGTCTCGGGGTGGCCGTTCACGTACGTCATGCCCGCGCGCGCGGCGCACACCAGGTCGGAGCCGCGCCACGACGCGCGCGGTCCGGTCGTCCCGAACGGCGACACGTCGACCAGGATCGTGCCCGGCCGCGCGCGGCGCAGGGCTTCACGATCGACGCCCGCTGTCGCGAGCATGTCGGGGTAGCGGGCTGCGACCACCACGTCGGCCGCGGCGAGGAGCGCCCGCAGCCGTGCGCGGCCGTCGTCGCACGAGGCGTCGACCGTCACGCTGCGCTTGTTCAGATCGTGGAACCAGTGCGCGTGGCTCGCGTCGTCGCCGGGCCGCGCACCGGGCTCGAACGGCGGCATCCGGCGCAGCGACGCTCCGCCCGGCGGCTCGACGCGGACCACGTCCGCGCCGAGGTCGCCAAGCAGTCGCGCGCACAGCGCGCCCTGCACGTCGGTCAGATCGAGCACGCGCACGCCTTCGAGGGCGCCGCGGCGGGGGTCGGCGGGAGATGGGATCGTCGCGAACAGGCCTCACGGCCTAGCGCGCGACCGGCCGCGGCGGCAAGGGACGGCGCGCCTGCGAACGGCAGCGGCGGCACCGCGCGAGCGCACGCAGGGGCCGGGCCGCGTGCGCTCGACGTGGCGCGGCGACGGCCCGTGCGGTCTCACGTCGCCGGACCCGGGATCAGGCGGTGCGAGCTACGGGATTCCAGCCCACGCCGCGCGCTCGGCGGGCTGTGGATCGCGCGCGACCGAGGACTCCGCGTCGAGCACCACCGTGCACCGCCGCTCGGCCTCGTAGGGCTGCCAGTGCGTGAGCCCGTCGTGCGCGTCCGCATCGCCACTCGCGAAGCGCAGCCAGGTGTCCATGACCGCCTGCGAAAGCTGCTCGGCGCGCTGCCCGCTGCCGGAGAAGCCTGCCATGTGGGGCGCGTCGAGCGTTCCGAACACGAACGGCAGCTCGATCGCGTGGCACGCGCCGAGCAACCCGCCGGCCGCCGGCGAAGGCCAGGTGAAGAGATACATGTACGTGTGCGGCTGGTGCGCGCACTGCGACTCCGCAAGGCGGATCGCCGGAATGCGGAAGTGGCGGTCGGACTCGATCGCGTCGAAGAGCTGCCACGGCGGCGCAGCCGCACGGCCGTTGCGGTAGACCGCGATCATCTCCGCCGCGTCGCCGCGCCCGATCGCCTCGAGCCGGCGTGCCACGCGCTTGACGAGCCCCGCCTCGTCGAGCTCCCGGTGCTTCGGCGTCAGGAACGTGAAGAGCCGCCACTCGTCGAGCGTGGTTCCGGTGAGGAGAGGCACGTCCTTCGCGGCGCCCGACGCGATCGCCTCCGAGGGCGCGACCGGCAGGTTCACCGGATCGACGACCGGCGCCCACGGCAGAAAGACGTCGCCCGTGAGCTTCAGGGCCACCTTCGTCTGTGCGGCGACGATCTCCTCGGCCTGCAGATCGCGCAGCTTCGCGACGGTCGCCCGGGTGATGCCGAGCTCGGCGAGCAGCAGATTCGTCACCCTGGTCGCGTCCGTCAGGGAGCACGTCCCCTGGGCGGCTCCGCTCTGCGCGATCGCGCGGCGGAAGAGTCCGCGCGCAGCCGGCATGGCGAGCAGAGTCGTCACCGACATGCCACCCGCCGACTCGCCGAAGATCGTGACCTTCGCGGGATCGCCGCCGAAGGCCGCGATGTTCTCGCGCACCCAGCGCAGCGCCGCGACCTGGTCGAGCATGCCGACGTTGTCGGCGGCACCGGGAAGATCGAGCCCCGCGGCGACCGGCGCAAGGAACCCGAGCGCGCCGAGTCGGTAGTTCACCGTCACGACCACCACGTCGCCGCGCACCGCGAGGCGGCTCGCATCGTAGAGCGCCTGCGTGCCGGATCCGCCGACGAAGCCGCCGCCGTGCAGCCACACCATGACGGGACGCCGGCCGCGATCGGCCGACGGCGTGTAGACGTTCAGCGAGAGACAGTCCTCGCCCTGGGAACCGGGCGCCATCCCCGGCAGCAGGCTCTCCCCCTGCGGACACGCGTGTCCCGGCTCGACCGCCGGTCGCACACCGGTCCACGGCGGGGGAGGTGCAGGCGGCGCGAAGCGGCGGGCGCCGACCGGGCTCGCGGCGAACGGGATGCCGAGGAAGGTCTGGTGGGTAGGGGTCTCGCGACCTTCGACCCTCCCGGAGGTGGTTTCGACGATGGCCATAGACTCGCCTTCCACCGGATCCGGCGCCCGGATTCAAGCGGAGCCATCGCTCGCCACCTCTCGAGGGGTCACTGCTTCGCGCGATACACCAGCGGCACGGGGATCATGGCGCGGCCGGCCGCGACTCTCCACGAGCCGTCTTCGCGCAGCAGCACGGCGGTCAGGTGGCCGCTCCGCACCGGCAGCGGATTGCCCTCGAGATCGCGCACGTTCGACAGGTCGTACTTGCCATCGACCATCGCGACGTCCGCGCCGATGAACCAGACGGTCTCGATGGTGAGCGCCAGCGTGCTGTCCTTGAAGACGGTCTGCTGCTCCCGCGTGAACAGCTGCTCGACCCCGGCCCTGCCCTTCGCGTGGCGCCCGTCGGGCTCCATGTAGTCGCCGTCGATCGTCCACATCGCGGCCATCGCCCGCGCGTCGTGGCGGTTCCAGGCGGCGGTGTACTCCTCTTACAGCTTGCGGATAGCGGCCTCGTTCTCGAGGTCGGACTCCGGACCGCCGAGACCGGGGATCGCCTTCGGCTTGCCGCCTCCCGCGCCGCCCGGAGCCTGGGCGAGAGCGGGCACCGCGATCGCGAGAACGAGTGCAACCAGCAGGGCCTTCCTCATGGTTCCCTCCCTTCGCCGCGGGCGGCCCGGTGGCCGCCGGGTCAGCGCGCGGACTCGATCAGAGCTGCGATGGTGAAGAACTGCTCGGTGGTGCCCGACTTCTCGCCCTGGTTGAAGTACGTGCCTTCCTCACCCGGGAAGCGCGGGCTCGGCAGCGCGGCCTTCGTCGCGTGCGAGCCCTGGACGTCGATCATCGGGATCGCCGGGCCGAAGCCCATCTCGTCCTCGTACTGCACCTTGCCGACCGGCGTCTGCTTGCGGAACGAGTAGTCGTTGACCCACACCTTCCAGAGGGTGCCGGCGCGGTCGTAGATGTCGGCGTACGGGACCACCCACGCTTCCTTGTCGACGTAGATGACGCGCTTCGCGTAGGCGTACTGCGGGAACTTCGAGACGCCCTCGATGACCCACACCTCGCGCTTCTCCCACACGTCGTCGAAGGCGAAGCTGCCCTTCCCCTCGGCCCACTTGACCGGGTAGTGCTCCGCGTGGACGACGCCGAGAACTTCCTTCTCGCCGATCAGCTTCCACTCCATCCTTGCCGGCTGGCCGTCGTAGCCGTAGTAGCTGTCGAGATCCGAGTCCTGTCCGGACAGCGCGTCCGAGCGCTGCGCCGCCGAGAGCCTGCGCACGCGCCTCAGCGAGGGCAGGTACAGCCAGCTGTCGTCCTGCTTGTCGGGATCGATGTAGCGGTAGCTGGTGACGCCCACGCCCTTGAGGTCGAACGGCTCGAGGATCGGGTGCAGGGCTTGACGGTACTGGACGCCGTCCTTGCTCGGCATCTCGGGCCTCGGGTCGACGAACAAGCGGCCGACGTAGAGCAGGCGGCGCAGGTGGTCGAGCAGGTAGTGGCGCTCGACGCCCATCTCGCGATCGCTCTCGATCGTGCCGACATCCGCGTCGAAGTTGCGGATGTCGATGTCGTCGGTGATCAGCGGCTTGCGGTCGAAGTTCCACATGAATTTTGCGCCGCCTGCGGGTCGCTCGGATCGATCTTCGGAAACGGCAGGCCCGCCACCCAGCCTTTGACGCGACGCCCGTCGGGCGACAGCTTCACCTGACCCGAGTACTTCTCGGTGGCCTCGCGATACCGCTTCGGCAGCTCGATCGGCTTCGTCTCGACGACGGTGATCGGCATGCCGTGCTGCACGAGCCATTCGATCCCCGGCGCGACCAGGTCCTTGATCTCGGCGACTTTCGCCGCGTTGATCTTGTCGCCCGGCTTGACGTCGGCGCTCGCTCGCACCGGGGCGAGAGAGCAGACCACGACCAGCAGCCCGAGGGTTGGCGTCAGCTTCTTCATCGAGACATCGAGGGAGCCCGGCCGCACCCGGGAGAGCATCGAGGACGTTAAGCCGGCGGCTCCTCGTCGTACCCCGGTACCGCGCATGCGCAAAGTAGGCTGCTGCGCTTCAGGCGACGCGTCGCCGGCGCGGATCGACGAACAGCTGCCGCGTATCGGCACGCAGGTCCGAGACCAGGGAGACCCGGTCCGAAAGCGCCCGCACGGTCTCGGCCTGCACGTCGCGCACGTCGATCAGGATCGAGTACAGCGCGAAGTTCCGCCGGCGCTTGCGGGCGAGGAAGTCCTCGCGCCACGCATCGTCGACCGCGCACTCGCCGTCGGTGATCAGGACCAGATCGCCCCGCCGCAGATCTCGCGCGGCAAGCAGCCGGACGGCCGCGTCGAGCGGCGGGCAGAAGTCGGTGCCACCGCCGGAGAAGTGCTCGGCGAGGTCGAGGGTGCGGTCGAGCCCGACGGTCCAGGCGTTGCCCGGGTTCATGTCGAAGTGCCGCAGGCCCTTCTCCCCCGAAGAGAAGCACACCACGTGGCAGCGTCGGCGCCGCCGACGTGCCAGCTCGACGAACGTGAGCGCGACGGCCTTCGACCACAGCTCCTTCTCGCCCGCCATCGACGAGCTGGTGTCGAGGCACACCACGAGCGGCCCGTGCCCGCGCTGGTCGGTGCCGCGCAGCGCGTAGGTCAGCACGCCACCGTCGAGCAGGCGGCGCTGGAAGTCGCGCCGCAGCACCGGGTGCGACAGCGCGACGAGCTCGTGCGGGATCAGCCGGCCGAGATCCTCGAGCCCGCGCCCGGGGCGGATCTCGTGCAGCTCCTCGTCGGTGCGGTCGAGCACGCGGCGGCGCACCGCCAGCGCCTGGTCACGGATGCGCCCGAACACGGCGAACAACCGGCGCATCTTCTCGCTGTCCGCGAGGCGCCGGCCGAGATCGATGCTGTGCCCCGGGTCGCGCGCCCCGCCCGCGCCGAGGCCACGTCCCCAGGCCTGGAGCGCTTCCTCCAGGGAGGTGACCTTGCCGGCCGCCGCGGCAGCCGCGCCGAGCAGCTTCCGGTCGAGCTTCTTCTCCACCCGCGCGAATGCCGCCTCGACGCGACGTCGCTTCTGCTCCCGCTGTGCCGCGACCCCGCGCGCCGCGAGGCGCGCCCGGTCGGCCGCCGCGC
>VGTK01000175.1 GCA_016874715.1 Deltaproteobacteria bacterium
CGGCGATCTCGGCGCGCGAGGGGCGAGGCGGCCCTCCGCGGCGCGCGTGCGCTGGCGGCCGTCGTTCGCGCGCGGCGGGGGCGTCTCGACGGTCCAGTGGCGATGGCCGGGTAGCCGTCGCGGAATCCGTCAAGGGGATGCAAGCACAAAAAAGGCTGCCCGACCCCGAGAGACCGCGCGGCCAGGTCGTCGCCGCCTTCGGGCGGCGCGTGCCTACTGCACGGCAACCGCGCGGAGCCTCGGCGATCGCAACGCGGAATCAGGACGACTCTCCGCGCCGGCTCAAGCTCGGTCCGGGAGGTAGTACTGCGTGGCGTAGTCGGGAACGGCTGCCGGCATGCGTGCGTCCATCGACGGCGGTGCTCAGGCGCGCGGGCCGCGCTCCCGCGGCTCTCGGGCTTCGTTCGGCGGCGCGTCTCGCATCGGCTGCTACGGCTCGGTCGCGAGCGTGCCCGCCGACGCGGCGACGAACGCACGGAGCAGCGGGTGAGGCCGCTCGGGACTCGAGGAGAGCTGCGGCACGAAGAGCGTCGCAAGAAAGAAGGGGTGTCCGGCGAGCTCGACGATGCGCGGCTCGCGCGTCGCGCCATCGCCGGAGATGGTGAGGCCCGCGCGCTCGAGCGCCGGGACGTAGCTCGCGGCGAGACCGAACGAGCAGCGACACTCCTCGGTGCTCGCATCGGCCGCGTAGGCCGAGGCCGCCAACGATCCGGTCCTGAGTCGAACGATCGCGCGCTCGCCGGAAAGCGAGCAGGCGAGCGGCTCGATCACGAGCTCCGCCGCATGCGGAGCGTACTCGGGGTGCGCAGCTCCGTGGAGACCGAGAACGTTTCGCGCGAACTCCAGGGCGACGTGCTGGAACCCGCCGCACGTGCCGAGCAGGGGCCTCGCGTGCTCGCGTGCGTGACGGATCGCATGAAGCGCTCCGTCGATGCTCCGGTACGGACTTCCCGGCGCGACGAAGAAGCCCGCGAAGGACTCGAGCGGCATCTCGCGCAGGGCGTCCGTGGGCAGCCAGATGGGCTCGATGCCGACCCCGAGAGCAGTCGCGGCGTGTGACAGAGCCGCATCGGTGGCGACGTGGGTGGGACGGGATGCGTCGTGGTCGCCGATGATCCCGATCTTGATGGTCGTCGGCGCACGACCGATCGGCTCCCGGGCGGAGCCGGCCTGTCCGCGTACGACGACGAGGAGTACATTCTCGCGCAGCGTCAGAGGTGGAAGGTCACCCCGTACTCGCCAGCGACCCGGACAACCTCGGGAATGTCAGGCGGACCCGGCGGAATCTCGCGAGCCAGTGCCGAGAACATCGGGAGAGCCTTGCTGCCCGTCTGTCACTTCAAGCATCTCGCCACCGCCCGGACCGGAGCGGAACGCGTGAATCGTGCCGGCCGGGATGTGCACCAGCGTACCTGCGAGACACCTGGTCGTTTGGCCACCGCACGCGAACTGGAGTTCGCCCCTGGTCACGTAAAACGACTCGTCCCAAGGATGGCTGTGCGGTGGCGGGCCAGCGCCCTCGTCCCCGACCTGGAGCGTGATCTTTTGAGCTTGTGAAGCCGCGTCCGAGACGAGGACGGTGACCTTCACACCGATGACGTCGAGGGCCGGACCCCGATCGCCCGGGTTCACGATGAACTGCTGCGTTGGGTTCCTGACGTTGTCTCCCATCTGATTCGACGCATGCGCCGCCACGATTCATGTCTGGTCGCCCAGCAGGAAATCGCCAGGTCCGTTGAACGCGGCCGCCTCGCTGGTCATCTCGACACGCACCGCCGGGCGCTCCGCACCCCCGTCACGCGCCGAAGACGCCCGGGAGGGTCTCCCTCGCACCAGGCCTCCCTATCGTGCGGGAACGTCGCGCGTCAACGCCACGCCTGCCGCATCCCCGCCTCCGGTGAGGCGCGTTCCTCGACCGGCAGCGCCCTACGCCGCTGCTCTCCGTCGCCGTACCGACACACGGACCTCGCAGTCGACGACGTCGAGCAGCGCCAGCAGCTGCACGAAGCTCTTGCGCATGTTCGTGGGGTCGAGCAATCGGTAGAGCTGCGGTACCGACGTGCCGAGCCGGCGCGCGAGCTCGCGTCGGCTGAGGCCCGAAGCCTCGACGCGCCGGAGCGCCTCCACTGTGAGTAGGTGCAGCTTGATCTCCGCGAGGTACGAGGGGTCGCGGTTGTAGTCCAGCGCATCGTCGACGTGCACCGAGCCCTCGGCGCCCGACTGGAGCCGATACGTGATGGCCTCGTTGCCCAGCTCCGGGTCGACCCACGCTTCCGCGATGCGGTTCACTCTCGTCGGACGAGGCTCGAGCTTCGAGAACGGCAGCGGCAGCACCCGTCGGGACCAGGTTTCGAGCTCGATCCGGCGCCTCCGGTTGTCGATGCGGACGGATCGTAGCTTCACAGCGCCCCCTCCCGCACGAGTATCCCGATCAGCTCGACGACGCGCGCTGGCGGCCGACCTTTCATCGGGGACCGGTCTTCGAGGTTCCACTTCACGACGAGTTTCCCATCGCGGTAGACGTGCAGTGTCTCGGCGCGTGATCAGCCTTTCGGAAGCGAAAGACGTACCCGCCACGACGAATCTTGCCCATCCCGATCCGTTACCGCAACTGGTTACGGATGACTTGGGTGCGGTCGCGCGAAATGTCTCCGCTGCATCCATCGGGGCACGGGGCGTGTGCAGCGCTCGACCGGGCGAGCACGGGCCGCGAAGCGAGCGGAACCGACGCGACGGACCGGTCAGCAGCGCAGCATCGCGCAACGATCCGAGAGCCTCCGGTTCGCCGCACGCTACCTCGCGCGTGCTCGGGAAGCCCTCACGCGGCGTGCGGACCGGCGTCGACGTGGCCACGTCGACAGCGCCGGGCGCCACCGTCTCGAGGCGCCGCACGACCGACGCGTCGCGCGGTACGGTCAGCAGGATGCGCGACCCCTACGCGGGAACCGCCGTGCGCTCAGGCGTCGTCGCGCGCGACCAGGAAGTGACCCTGCGCGGTCGCGATCGGACGCGCCGGATCGTCCTGCCAGGCTTCCACGCGCACGTTCACCACGCGGCGCCCGTGCTTGGTGACGATGGTGCGGGCGAAGGTGTCCACGGTGCGGCCCGAGCGCAGGTAGGCGATCGTCAGGTCCACGGGCTTCGGCAGCGCGCCGCCCGCCGGCGAGATGCGCAGCACCTCGACGATCGCTGCGGTCTCGAGGAACGCGCCGATGGCACCGCCGTGGATCGCCGGCAGGGCCGCGTTGCCGACGATCTGCGGGCCGAAGCGCATGCGCGACACGATTCCGCCGTCCGGTCCGTCGTCCACCGTGATGCCGAGGAAGCGGCAGTAGGGAATCGCGTCGAGCAGCGCGCGTACTTCCGCGGTGGTGCGCTGCGGCCGTGCCTGCGAGGGATCGGCGTCGGCGGCGCTCACTTCCGCTCCAGCGCCGCCGCGGCACTCGGCAACGTCCTGTTCGCGCCCAGCATGAAGGTCATCGCCGTCGTGGCGATCGGGTCGTTCGGGTCCTCGTGGTAGGCCGTCCCGTGCACGAACGCGACGTGTCGCGTGACCTTGTAGCAGCGCACGTAGCCGATCACGTCGAGGCCCGGCGTCGCCGGCTTCATGTAGTCGATGCGCAGATCGAGCGTCGCGATCGAGCGCAGCTCGGGCAGTGCCGTCGCGACCGCCACGCCGGCTGCGTTGTCGAGCAGCGTGGTGATGACGCCACCGTGGATCACGCCGGTCGCGGGGTTGCCGACCAGCTTCGGGTCGAACGGGACCTTGAGCCACGTCTCACCCGGCTTCGCGTCGACCACGGTGAAGCCGAGCGCCATCGCGTGCGGGACGGACGAGACCAGCAGATTCTTCCGCTCGACGACCAGGTCGACCAGCGACGGAGCCTCTCCCGGTTCGCTCACCGCATCCTCTGAACCATCCTCGCCGGGGCAGAGCAACGCCGCCGGAGGGGTTCATCGGCCGCTGGATGTTGCGGAGAATCGGCAGGCGGGGCACCAGAGCCGAGCATGAAGGCCATCCACGTCACGGGCATCGGCGGCCCGGAGGTCATGAAGCTCGTCGAGATCCCCGAGCCCGAGCCGGGGCCCGGCATGCTGCGCATCCTGAACCACGCGATCGCGATCAACTTCCACGACGTGCAGTCGCGACGACATGGTGAGGACGGTCTCGCCCATCCCTTCGTGCCCGGCACGGACTTCGCGGGAACCGTCGACGCGATCGGACCCGGCGTCGAGGGCTTCGCGATCGGCGAGCGCATCCTCGGCATCAACCTGCACGACGCCTACGCGGAGAAGACGCTCGTGCCGGGGTTTCTCGCGACGCGCATTCCGGACGATGTTTCGTTCGAGGACGCGGCGTCGTGTCCCGTCGCCGGGCTGACCGCGTTCTTCCTGACGCACGACAACCGCGTCGGGCCGGACTCGGCGGTCGTGGTGCACGCGGCGGCGGGCAGCGTCGGCTGCTTCGCCGGCGCGCTGCTGCGCGACGTGGGGGCGCAGTCGATCGGGCTCGTGTCGACGGCGGCGAAGGCGGACGTCGCGCTCGCCGCGGGGTTCCGGTACGTGATCGACTACCGGCGCGAGGACCCGCTCGCGCGCGTGCGCGAGCTCACCGGCGGGCAGGGCGCGCATCTCGTGCTCGACTCCGTCGCGGGACCGCGGATGGCGCAGAGCTTCGAGATGCTGCGTCCGGGCGGGACCGTCGTGCTGTTCGGCCGCGCCGCCGGGGACCCGCCGGCGGACGCGATCCTGCAGACGTTCCTCGCGTCGGGGCGGAACCTCGGCCTCCGCACCTACTTCCTCGGCACGACGCTCGCGAACGAGCTGCAGCGGATCCCGGCCGCCTACGCCGCGCTGTTCGACCTGTTCCGGAGCCGCGCGATCACGCTGCCGATGGAGCGCGTGCCCCTCGCCGCGGCGGCCGACGCCCACGCGCGCCTCGAGGCCCAGCAAACCGTCGGCAAGCTGATTCTCGTCCCCTGATCCCGCTCGGCACCGGCCCTCCCGCGAAGCCCGAAGGGCGAGTGGCCGAGCCGTCAGGCGAGCTGGGGGAGGGAATCGGTCGCGGCTTCGCCGCGGCCGAGAGAGGGGGACAGCGTCCCCCTCTTTTCATTCATCACTCGGAGCAGGCAACGTCGCGGCGAGCTTCGCCGGCGCCGTCATGCGCCACGACTCCGCGAGCAGCGCGTGCACCTCGTCCCAGTCGACGTTGCCGTCGAGCCGGATGCCGATCCAGCCTCTGGGGCCGAGGTAGGGCGGCTTGAAGAAGCGTGCGGGGTCGGCGTCGATCAGCACCTCCTGCATGCCCATCGCGGCCTTGCACCAGACCGCGATGTTGCCGTCGTGGTGGTGATCGGTCGCGAACATCGCGAACATCTTGTCGCGCACGCGGAACGTCGGCTCGCCCCACGCCTCCTTCTCGGTGACCTCGGGAAGCGAGAAGCAGACCTCGCGCAGTCGCGCGAGCGGCGTCGCGATCTTCCTCTGCAGCGCGGGCCGCGCACGAGCGTACGAGCCGTGCGACGGCGAGTCCTTCACCGCGCCAGCCGCGGCGGCGCGCTTCTTCGCCGGAGCCGACGCGACCTTCCTGCGCGCTGGCGTCGCGGCCTGCCGCGCGACGGCTGCCTTCTTCTTCGCGGTGGGGCTCATGCGGGCTCCTCCAGGTCGAGCCGTCGCAGCGCTGCCGCGACGGACAGCGGCTCCTCGGGAACGTGCGTCTCGTGCTGCAGCATCTTCTGCCAGTGGCCGACGCCCCACCACCGGTCGCGCTTCCAGCCGATGCGCGGCAACTCGCCGGCCGCGACGAAGCCGCAGCGCTCGTGCAGCGCGACGCTGCCGGGGTTCGGCAGCGCGATCACGCCGATCGCGGTGTGGAAGCCCTGCGCCTCGAGGATCGGCAGCAGCACGCCGTAGAGCACGCGGCCGACGCCGCGCCGGTGGTGCAGGTGCGACACGTAGACGGTCGTCTCGACGGCCCAGTCGTACGCGCGCCGCGCTTTCAAGCGTCCCGCGTAGGCGACGCCGACGACCTCGCCAGCCCGCTCGGCCACCAGCCACGGGTGGCGCTCGTGGCCCGCGGCCCATTCCGCGCGCCAGTGCGCGGTGCCGAGCGGCTCGGCGTGGAAGTTGTAGTGCGTGTTCTCGATCGCCCAGTTCACGACGTCGCGCACGGCGGTGAGGTCGCCCTCGCGCGCCACGCGGACTTCGGTCGCCGGTGGGTGGTCGATCTCGCCGGCGCACGACTGCGATCGGTCAGCCATGGAACGCGCGAATCACCTTCGCCCAGCGGTCGTCGCCGTCGCCCTTGCGGTAGGGAATGTAGAAGCCGACGCGGTCGAGGAGCCCGTCGTACTTCGCGTGGATCCGGCCGGCGATCTCGTCCCACGTGCCGGTCACCGCGAAGACGTCGAGCATCTCGTCGGTGATGAGATCCGCCATGCCGGCCCAGTCGCCCGAGCGCGCCTTGTCGTTGAGCTTCGCCTGGCTGTCGCCCCAGCCGTGCGCGTCGAGCACGGCCTTGTACTGCGGCGTCGACGCGTAGAAGGCGATCTGCTGCTTCACGGGCGCCTCCATCCTCTTCCGCTCCTCGGCGCTGCCGCCGACGATGACGAACGCCGACGTCGAGAGCTTGCACGCGCTCGTGCTGCGCCCCGTCTTCCTCGCCCCCTGCTCGATGTTCGGCAGCACCATCTCGTTCAGGTACTTGACCGTGTGGAACGGGTGCACGTGGAAGCCGTCGCAGAGCTCGCCGGCGAGGCGGCACATGAGCTCGTTCACGCCCGCGATGTAGATCGGGATCTCGGGGTGCTCGATCGGACCCGGGTTGAAGAACGGGGTCATGAGCGTGAACTCGTAGAACTCGCCCTTGAACGACGGTCGTGTGTTGTTCTGGAAGGTATCCCACGACGCGCGGATCACCTGGATCATCTCGCGCAGGCGCTTGACGGGCTTCTCCCACTTGATGCCGAAGCGGCGCTCGTTGTGCGCGCGCACCTGCGTGCCGAGGCCGAGCATGAAGCGTCCGCCGGACTGCGCCTGCAGGTCCCAGGCGAGCATCGCGTGCGCGAGCGGGGAGCGCGGGAACGCGACCGCGATCGACGTGCCGAGCTTCAGCTTCGTCGTGTGCTCCGCTGCGATGGCGAGCGGCAGGTACGCGTCGTGCGCGGTCTCGGCGGTCCAGGCGCCGTCGAACCCCGCCTCCTCCGCCGCGCGCGCGGCCTCCGGAACGTCCTTCAAGCTCGCTGCGGCGAGCCCCGTGTCGAGCTTCATCGATCTCCCTCTCTGGCTGGGCACCGCGGCGGTCGCCGGGGCGATTCGGCTTCTAGCCGATACAGGGCTATACGGAAACGATGCAGGCACGCATGCCCCTGGGCGACTTCCTGGTCGCGTACCTCCGCCGGCTCGGTGTGAAGCGGATCTTCGGCATCCCCGGCGACCTCGTTCTGCGGCTGTTCTCGCAGCTCGGCGAGCGCGGTCGCTGGAAGATCGTCACGCTGTCGCACGAGCCCTCGGTCGGCTTCGCGGCCGACGGCTACGCGCGCGCGACCGGTGCGCTCGGCGTCGCCTGCGTCACCTACGGCGCGGGCGGGCACAACATGGTGAACGCGGTCGCCGGCTCGTACGCCGAGCACGTGCCGGTGCTGGTGATCAGCGGCGGGCCGGGCGACGAGGAGCGCAAGTTCGGCACGCTGATCCACCATCAGGCCCGCACCATCGAGTCGCAGCTGAACATCTACCGTGAGGTCACCGCGGCGGCGCGCCTGATCGACGACCCGCGCACGGCGGCCGAGCAGATCGACGACGTGGTGCGCACCATGTGGCGCGAGCAGCGCCCGGGCTACCTCGAGATCCACCGCGACATGGTCGATCGGCTCATCGACGTCCCGCGCGACATCGCCGACGAGACACACCCGCTCGGGCTCGAGCACTCGAACCCGCAGAAGGTGCGCGAGGCCGCGCGCGACGCCGCGGAGCGGCTCGACCGCGCGGAGCGTCCGGTGGTGATCGTCGGCATCCAGACGTTCCGCTTCAAGGCGCAGCGCGAGGTGCTGGCCCTCTGCGAGCGCCTCCGCGTACCCGTGCTCGCGACGATGCTGTCGAAGGGCGCCGTGCCGATGGAGCACCCGCTCTACATGGGCGTGTACATGGGGGCGCACAGCCCGCCCGCGATCCGCAAGCGCGTCGACGAGGCCGACCTCGTGCTCGACCTGGGCTCCATGCTGACCGACATCGGCAGCGTCAAGCAGTCGCCCATGAGCGAGCGCTCGATTCGCGCCGTCGACCGCCGCGTCGACGTCAGCTACCACACCTACACCGACGTGGCGCTGCGCGACTTCGTGCGCGCGCTCCTCGAGCAGAAGCCGCGCGCGCGCCTCGAGAAGGTCGTCTATCACGACAACCTGCCGAAGCCGCCGCGCTGGCTCTCCGAGCTGCCGGCGCGCGGCGGGCGCGCGGCGCGCGTCAAGCGGCAGGTGCCGCCGCCGTCGCGCGCACGCGCGGGCGGCGGCACGGTGCGCGTCGCCGAGATGCTGCAGGTGCTGAACCGGTTTCTCGACGGACGCCGGGACTTCGTCGTCGTCGCGGAGTCCGGCGACATGCTGTTCGCGGGAATCGATGTGCGCGTCGCGGGGCGAGCCGCGTACTTCGCGCAGGGCTTCTACGCATCCATGGGCTTCGGCGTGCCGGGCGCGTTCGGCGTCGAGCTCGGCCTCGGCAAGCGGCCGATCCTGCTCTCGGGCGACGGTGCGTTCCAGATGACGGGCCCGGAGATCGCGCACGCGCGCCGCCACGGGCTGCGCCCGATCGTGCTGCTCACGAACAACGGCGGCTGGGGGATCTTCCGGCCGGTCGTGAAGCGGCAGTCGATTCTCGAGATCCCGCCGTGGCCCTACGCGGAGCTGGCGCGCCTGTGGGGCGGGCAGGGCGAGCGCGTGACCAGCGGCCCCGAGCTGCTCGCGGCGCTCGAGCGCGCCGAGCGCGCGGAGTCGTTCGCGCTCATCGAGGTGATGATCGGCCGCACGGACCTGTCGCCGCTCAGCCGCAAGTACATTCGCCTCTCGTCACGCCAGGGACAGGCGAAGCCCGCGTCCGGACGCCGCCGCTGAGCCCCGCTCCGCGCGCTGCGCCGCGACGCGCGGAGCGTCGCGAGCCGCTCGATTCTCGGGCGCGCGGACGGGTTGGCGTCGGGCGCGCCGCTGGCAGCGTCGGACTGCTCAGGAAGTGCCGCGAGCGCAATCCGGTCGAGTGCCAGCGGGCGTGCGATGGCACCCGCGAGGCGCACCCGATCCATGTGCGAGCAGCCCTGGCGGAGCACCAGGCGACCGGTAGGATGCAGTCGGCAGCCCGTCAGTGAAACGCGGACTTCGGCCGCCCACCGAAGCCGGCGACCGACGACTGCGCCGAGTTCCGCCACGCCATAACGTTGTCCAGGGTCGACCCGATGTAGGCGCCGTGGCTGACGTAGACGTAGGCACACGCGGCGCCCGTGACGAGCCCGTAGATGAACGTTTTCATGAGCCGCTGAACCTCTGATCCGGATATCGGCAGCGGCGGCACCGTGCTGAAACCGGGCGGCGCCGGCGGCGCCCCGCGAAATCGAGAGTTCTCCAGTCGCTGCCCGGGGGCTATGGTGACGATGTGAGCAGAATTGCCATTCTGGGAGGGACGGGCGCGCAGGGACTCGGTCTCGCGCTGCGCTTCGCAGCGGCCGGGGAAGCGGTCGTGATCGGCTCGCGGGTCGCCGAGCGTGCTCTGGAGGCGGCCGCCAGGGTCCGTGCCGCGGTGCGCAACGCGACCGTCGAGGGGTGCGAGAACGTGGCGGCGGCGGCGCTCGCGGACCGCGTCGTGCTGACGCTGCCGGTCGAGGGCATCGTGCCGTTTCTCGCCGACGGCGCGGCGCAGCTCGCCGGCAAGATCGTGATCGACGCGATGGTCCCGCTGACGGTCCGCAAGCGCGTCGCCGAGCTGGAGCCGGTCGTCGGCGCACCGTCGGTGAGCGAGCTCGTGCAGATGCGGGTCCCGTCGGCGCGCGTCGTCTGCGCCTTCAAGAACGTCCCCAGCGACGAGCTGCAGGATCTCGCGCACCCCGTGCCGGGTGACGTCCTGCTCTGCGGCGACGACGAGCTCGCGCGCTGCGAGGTCGCGCGGCTGGTGGAGCTCATCGCGGGCCTGCGCGCCGTCGACGCGGGACCGCTGCGGCTCGCGCGCTACATCGAGGGTCTGACCGCGCTGCTGGTGAGCCTCAACCTGCGCCACAAGACGCTCACCTCGATCGAGATCGTCGGCCTCGAGCGCACCCGTCGGGCGGGTGCCGCGTAGCCGTACGGCCGACCACGGGCGTCAGCCCCCGCAGGCCTCCGGGTTGCCGGTGAGTCGGACCGCTTCGGCGCGGTGCTGCGCCGAGGCGGCGAGATCCCCCGTCGCGGCGAGGGCCTGCGCGAGCCCGCAGTGCGCCGAAGCGTCCGACGGCACGAGCTCGAGCGCTCGCCGGTAGCCGCGGACCGCCGCCTCGGCGTTTCCCTCGAGCAGGTCGAGGCGCGCGAGGTTGCCGTGCGCGAGCGCGCTCGCAGGCTGGTGCTGCAGGGCGGTCTCGAAGCGCGCGCGCGCGGCGTCGGCCTTGCCCTGCATCGCGAGGATGACGCCGTAGTGGCTGTTCGCGTCGAGGTGGTCCGGCACCAGCTCGAGCACGCGTGCGAGCTGCTCGCCCGCCTCGTCGTAGCGTCCCTGGCGCAAGAGCGTCACGGCGAGCGCGTAGCGGACCATGTAGTCGTTCTCCCGCATGGTCTTCTCCGGGAAGTGCGGCGGATCGATCTCGAGCACGCGGCGGAAGCTCCGCTCGGCCTCGGGGAAGCGCTCCGCGGCTGCGAGCGCCATGCCGAGGTTGCTGTAGGCGAGGTAGTTGGCGTCGGTGACCTCCGTCGCGTGGGAGAAGAGCGTGATCGAGCTGCGCCAGACGCCGACCTGCTGCCAGGTGCGCACGGCGAAGAAGAGCAGCAGCACGCCGACGGCACAGGTCGCGATGCGTGCGCGCTCCGGGTTGCTCGCCCAGTCGCGCAACGTCCAGAGCAGCGAGATCTGCAGGCCGAGAACCGGCAGGTACGTGTAGCGGTCCGCCATGGCAGCCACGCCGACCTGCACGAGGCCGATCACCGGCACCAGCATGCCGAGGAACCAGAGCCAGCCGACGAGGATCCACGGGCGGCGCCGCACCTGCCACGTCGCCAGTGCAGTCGCAGCCGCGATCGTCGACACCGCCCCGACGACCGCGGCCGCCGGCCACGATGCGGGGTACGGGTAGAGCACCGAGAGCCCGAAGGGCCAGATCAGCGCACCAGCATGGCGCACCACCGAGATGGCTGCATTGGCGAGCCGCAGCGCCACGGGAATGCTCGAGAACGTCGCCCCGGCGGCGTCCTGCACGAGGTACGTCGCGACGGCGGACGCGGCCGTGAGCGCGAAGAACGGCAGCTTCTCGACCAGCAGCGCGCCGAGGCGATCGCGCCGCAGGCGGGCGAACGGCCACACGTCGAGCAGCAGCAGGACGAACGGGAGCGTGACCAGCATCGCCTTCGCCAGCAGCCCGAGGGCGAACGCGAGGAGCGCGGCGAGGTACCACGCGGTGGTTGCGCCGCGTGCGTGCTCGCGCGGTCCGTCGCCGTGCGTGACGCGCGCGTACCCCGCCCACGCCCACAGCGAGAGAAGGAAGAAGAATGCGCTCAGCACGTCCTTGCGCTCGGAGACCCACGCCACCGACTCGGCGCGCACCGGGTGCCACGCGAACAGCGCGGCGCACGCGGCGCTCGTCCAGAAGGCGCCCGTCGCGCGACGCAGCATCAGGAAGGCGAGCATGCCGTTGACCGCGTGCCACAGCACGTTCACCGCGTGGTGCCCACCAGGCTCGTAGCCGAACAGCGTGACGTCGAGCGCGTGCGAGAGCCACGTGAGCGGGTGCCAGTTCGACGACTGCACGTTGGTGAACGCCCAGTGCACGGCGTCGAGGCCGGCCCCGAGGCGGAGCCCAGGATTGTCGACGACGTAGTCGTAGTCGTCGATGTTGACGAACTCGAAGGTCGCTGCGTGGCCGAAGAGCAGGAGCGTGCCCACGAAGAGCGCGAGGCAGACGCGCCACGCGCTGCGTGGCACGGCGGCGAGTGCCACGGCCGCGCGATCCCCGTCTTCCGGCGACGCGTTGCCGGAAGGTGCCGCCGGAGTCGTCGTCACGCGCCGCTGCCGCGCGACCGCCGCCGCGTGGCCGC
>VGTK01000176.1 GCA_016874715.1 Deltaproteobacteria bacterium
GCGCGCTCGTGGATGCCGTCCACCAGGCGTGCGCCGCGAACGACGCGCGCGCCGTCCGCGACGCGCTCGTCGCGTGGGGACGCGCGGCGTGGAGCGACGCACCGCCCGCGAACGCCGCTGCCGTCGCGCGCCGCATCGGCGACGCCGCCATCGTCCGCGCGGTCAAGTCGCTCGACGACAGCCTGTACGCGCGGAACGCCGCGGCCTTCGACGGCGCCACGTTCCGGCGCGCGTTCGACGCGGCCCGCCGCGCGAGCACGAACGGCGGCGCCGTCGCCTGCGAGGTGCTGCCAGCGCTCTATCCCGAATCACGGGTTGCCTGACGGCAAAGGAGCCGGGCGTCCGCGTCGCGGATACACCCCCCTCGGCTCCTGCAGCATCGCGTCCGGTGACGGCGCGGGGCGAAGACCCGCCCTCCTCCCCCGCGCCGGCCCGCCTCACGTGGGCGGCCGTCGTCGTCCCGTCGGGGTCGCCGTCACGTCGAGATTGACCGGGAGCGGGCACTCGGCCATGCGGGAGGCACGAGGTGCCTGGCATGCCCCGCGCTCTCTTCGCCGCCGTACTGCTGGTTGCCGTCGCCACGGCACGCTCTGCCGCCGCCGGCCCGCTCTGGCAGGACACCGTCTACGGCGGCGGCCCCGACGGGCAGGCGAACGCGGTCGTCGCCGACGGCGTCCGTGCGTGCGCCGGCGGCTTCGTCGCGACCAGGACGTCGGTGCTCGGGCTCCTCCGCTGCTACGACGCACGCACGGGCAGCGTCCTGTGGGAGGACCGGCCGGGCGCGAACGGCGACGACTACGAGGTCGGCCGGTTCGCGGCCGACGGCGACCGGCTGTTCGCGACCGCACTCGTCGTTCGCCCCGCGAGCGGCTTCGACTGGGTCGTCCGTGCCCACGACGTTCGGACGGGTGAGCTCCTCTGGGAGGACGCGCGCGACGGCGTGGGGACCGACGAGCCCGCGGCCCTTGCGACCGCGGGCGGGCGCGTCTTCGTCACCGGCGCGGCGGCCGGACCGGATGCGAACACCCGCTACGTCGTGCGCGCCTACGACGCCGCGTCCGGCGCGCTCCTCTGGCAGGATCTTTCCGGCCCGGTGGGCCCCGCCGACGTCGGCTTCGAGGTCGCGGCGTCGAGCGGACTGGTCTTCGCCGCCGGCCGGATCGGACAAGCCCTGCACGTCGCCGCCTACGCACAGGAGGACGGCCGGATCGTCTGGACGTACGACGAGGAGCCCGGCTTTCCGCACGTCAGCGGATTGGTCACCGCGAACGGCCGCTTGTTCCTCGCCGCGATCGCCGAGCGGGATCTCCTGCTGCGCGCGCTCGACCCACCGACCGGCCGCGTGCTGTGGAAGGATCGCGAGGCCGCCCCTCGCAGCGGCCGCGGATTCCATCCGATCTTCGACGTCGGCCTCGCCGCGGAAGCCGGCCTCGCCGTCGTCGGCCGACGGCACTGGGACGGCACCGCAGCAATCCTCGCGCGAGACGCCGCCACGGGCGCGCCGGTGTGGCGCGACGACGACCCGCGCGTGACGCTCGGCCTGCAGATCGGCGCCGGACGCGTCTTCGGCGCCAGTGGCGCCGGCGAGCTCCTCGCGCGCGCTTTCGCGCTCGACACCGGAAGGCCCGCGTGGTCCGGAACGTCCGATCCCGAGGGCAGCGCCCTCGCGCTCGCCCGCAGCGGCTCGCCGGTCTTCGTCGCCGGCGTTGCGGGTCCGAAGGCCGGCACGTTCCACGTCGCCGCCTTCGACGCCTCCGCCCGTGCCGGACTGCGCCCGATCGTCCCGCGCGGCGGTCGCCTTCCGACCAAGCCCTGAGGTCGCATCGCCCTCGTGCGGCGCGCCGCGACGTGCGGTAGGTTGCGCCGCGCATGAAGATCGCGACCTGGAACGTGAACGGCATCCGCAAGCGCGAGCCCGAGGTGCTGGCGTGGATCGAGCAGGAGCGGCCCGACGTGCTGTGCCTGCAGGAGATCAAGGCGAAGACCGAGCAGGTTCCGGCGTCGCTGTGCGAGCTCGCAGGCTACTGGTGCTACTGGCACGGCGCGTCGGGCTACTCGGGCGTGTCGCTGCAGGTGAGCAAGTCGCTGTGCCCCGGCGAGCCGAAGTTCTCGCACCCGGAGTTCGACCACGAGACGCGCGTCGTCGAGGTCGCCTTCGACGACCTCGTGATCGCGTCGATCTACGTGCCCAACGGCGGCAAGGACTTCGCGGCGAAGCTGCGCTTCCTCGAGGCGATGGAGGGCTACGTCGCCGGGCACCGCCAGAGCGGGCGTCAGATCGTCCTGTGCGGCGACATGAACGTCGCCCGCAGCGACGCCGACGTGCACCCGAAGGAGCGCAAGCCGGGCGTCATCGGACAGCGCCCCGACGAGCGCGCGCTGTTCGAGAAGGTGCTCGCGCAGGGCGTGGTCGACGTGGCGCGCGCCCTGCAGCCCGACGCGAGAGACATCTTCACCTGGTGGGCGCCGTGGCGCAGCATGCGCCAGCGCAACATCGGCTGGCGGATCGACTACGTGCTCGCGACCGAGCACCTCGCGTCGCGCGCGACCAGCTGCCCTTCGTTCCGCGAGGTGGGCACGAGCGACCACGCGCCGTTGCTCGCGACCTTCGCCTGATCCGCCGCACTCGCGCGCGCGGCGAGCGGGTCTCCCTGTGTCGCGCGGCGTCTCAGCCGCGCCCGCGCCAGGGCCTGCCGACGCGCCGCTTCTGCCGACCGTCGATCGCGGCGAGACGCGTCTCCGCGGCACGCGCGATCGCCGGCACCTCGCCGCCGAGGCGCAGCGCCTCGAGGTAGTGCGGGTAGGCGCTCGCCGCCTGATCGTGGTCGTCGAGCAACAGGTCGCCGGCGAGCAGGTGCGCCGTCGCGGTGTCTGGATCACGCGGACGCTCGCGCAGGAGGCGGCGCAGGACGACGAGCGCCGCGTCGTGGTGGCCTCCGTCCCGCAGCCACGCGGCGAGCGCCACCGCGTCGCGGGGCGGCAGCAGGCCCTCGGTCTCGCGCGCCCCTCGCGCGAAGTAGGCGCGCGCCGCGTCGTCCAGCCGCCCTTCGTCGATCGCCGCCCGCACGTCCTCGCCGCGGCTCGTCCCGCCGCGCTCGCCCGCGAACTCGCGCGGCGTGTGCTCGACGCCGCGGCGGCGCATCAGCAGGGCCACCCCGAGCCCCGCGACGAAGCCGCCGATGTGCGCGCCGTGCGCGACGCCGACCTCGCTCGACGTCGTGAGATACGGCAGCAGGTTCTCGAGCAGGAGGTAGATGCCGAGCACGATGCGCGCCGGCACCTGGATCACCTGCATCAGGAACGGCGGCAGCAGCCACAAGAGGCGCACCTGGTTCTTCGGGAAGAGCACGAAGTAGAAGCCGAGCACGCCCGAGATCGCACCCGACGCGCCGACCATGGGCACCTGCGAGCCCGGCGACGACAGCGCGTGGAACAGCGTCGCCGCGATGCCCGTACCGAGGTAGGCGAGCAGGAAGCGGACGCTGCCGAGCCGGTGCTCGACGTTGTCGCCGTAGATCCACAGGAAGAGCATGTTGCCGGCGAGGTGCAGGAAGCCGCCGTGCAGGAACATCGAGTAGAGCAGGTCGTACATCGACGGCGCACCGGGCCGGAACCCGTTCGCGAAGACGTAGAGGTCGTACGCCGTCATGCCCTGCGCCAGCTCGCGCAGCTCGGCGGGGTTCGCCGCGTAGCGGCTCATCACCCGCACGTACTCCGCGAACAGCGGCCCGTTCTGCGCGCGCTCCATCGACAGCGGCGCCGACACCAGCACGAAGACCGCGACGTTGAGAGCGATCAGGAGATAGGTGACGAGCGGGACGTGGCCGCGCACGTTCGGGAAATCGCCGATGGGCAGGATCACGACAGCGGCAGCTCGATGCCGACGACCAGGCCGGGCCGTCCGTCGCCGAGGGTCACCTCGCCGCCGTGCAGGCGAGCGACGGCGCGCACGAGGCTCAACCCGAGGCCGCTGCCCGGCGTGGTGCGGCTCGCCTCGACGCGCGAGAAGCGCTCGAACGCGCGCTCACGAAACGATTCGGGCAGCCCCGGGCCGTCGTCCGCCACCTCGAGACGCGCCCGCACACCGTCGGCCGCGACCCGCACCGCGACGCGGCCCGGCGACGGGACGTACTTGACCGCGTTGTCCAGCAGATTGGCGAGCGCCTGCGCGAGCAGGTGCGGCTCGCCGCGCAGCCGCACCGGTCCCGCCGCATCGAGCGAGAGGCGCAGGCCCTTCTCCTCCGCCGCCGGCTCGTAGGTCTCGACCGCATCGGCGGCGATCGCCGCGAGGTCGACGTCGGCGAAGCGCTCGCGCGGCGCGCCGGACTCCGCGACCGCGATGGTCAGCAGCGCGTTGAACATCGCCAGCACGTGGTCGATGTCGCGCACGGTCTCCTCGAGCACCGCACGCGCCGCGGCGGCGTCGGGCGGCTGCATGAGAGCCACCTCGATGCGGCTCCGCAGACGCGAGATCGGGCTCCTGAGGTCGTGCGCGATGCTCTCCGACACCGCGCGCATGCCGGCCATCAGGTCCTCGATGCGGTCCAGCATCCGGTTCAGGCTCTCGGACATCCCGTCGAACTCGTCGCCGCGCGGCGATACCGGCATGCGCCGGTGCAGGTCGCCCTCGAGGATCGCCTGGCTGTTGCGCGACAGCTCCTCGAGCCGCGACGACAGCCGGCGGCTCAGCACGACGCCGCCGCCGATGCCCAGCACCGCGGTGATCGCGAGCGTGGCGAGCAGCGATGCCGTCACCAGCGCGCGCAGCTCGCGCGCCGCCGTCACCTCGCGCGCCACCAGCAGCCGGTAGCCGCCCGGCAGGTCGAGCGTCGTGCCGCGCGCGCGCGGCGGCTCGTCCTTGGTATCCGTCGCGCCGCCGGGCGCCGCGGGCGCACCGCCGGACGCGGCACCACCCGCGTCGCCGTCGTCGAGCGGGAACTCGTGCAACGGCACGGTGCGCGTGTCGCCGTGCGGCGCGTCACCGAGCCGCGGCCAGGCGCGCAGGTTGCCGGCGAGGTACTCGCGGCGCTCGGTCGCCAGCATGACGAGCGTCGTGCGGCCCGCGGCGGTGCGCGACACGACCGCTGCCATCTGCGTCTCCGTTCGTCCGACGAGCTGGTCCTGCAGGCGGCGCGCCTCCTCCTGCAGCTGGCGGTCGGCGGCGCTCTCGCGCCGCACCAGCGTCGTCCACGAGACCAGCGCCAGCACGAAGCCGACCAGCAGCGAGAACAGCGCCGCGTAGAGCAGCAGCCAGCGCAGGATCAAGCTGCTGCGCCGGCGCACCGGCGCGGTCACGCCTCCTCCCGGAGCCGGTAGCCCGCGCCGCGCACGGTCTGCAGGAGCGGCTTTGCCGCACCGGCGTCGATCTTCTGCCGGAGCCGGCTCATGTGCACGTCGACGACGTTGGTCTGCGGGTCGAAGCTGTAGTCCCAGACGTTCTCGAGCAGCATCGTCCGCGTGACCACCTGCCCGGCGTGGCGCAGCAGGTACTCGAGGATGCGGAACTCGCGCGGCTTGAGCTCGACCTCGCGGCCACCGCGCGTGACGGTGCGCGCGAGCAGGTCCATCTCCAGGTCGGCGAGGCGCAGCGTGGTCTCGACCGCCTGCGGCCGGCTGCGGCGCACCAGCGCGTCGAGCCGCGCGAGCAGCTCGGCGAACGCGAACGGCTTGACGAGGTAGTCGTCGCCTCCCGCGCGCAGCCCCGCGACGCGGTCCTCCACCGCTCCCTTCGCACTCAGCACCAGAACCGGCACGACGATGCCGTTCTTGCGCAGCGCCTCGATCACCGACAGCCCGTCGAGACCGGGCAGCATGCGATCCACGACCAGCACGTCGTACGGCTCGCCGGTCGCGAGCACGAGCCCGCGCGGCCCGTCGGGCGCGTGGTCGACGACGTGGCCGCTCTCGGCGAGGCCCTTGGTGAGGTACTGCGCGGCCGCCTCGTCGTCCTCGATCAGAAGGACGCGCATGGGGAGCGCCACACCGTCGCCATGGCGCTCATGTGCTGCGAGAACCGGCGCCCGGTCAAGCTCTCCCTCGGGCCTGCGAGCCGCGTGCGCCCGCGGTTCGGGACCCACGGCGAACCGGCCCGAGCCGCTCGGGCGATCACGTCGGATCCGCCATGTGGTGACGCCGCGCGCCCGGGCTACTTGCAGCGCAGGCTCGTTGCCGCGGCCTTGCACGGGACCGGGGCGCCGATCGCGCAGCGGCCCGCGTCGCCGTCCGCCTGCGCGGCGCCCATGACGAACGTCGCGCGGAGCGGCCCGATCACCGTCCCGAGGCTCGCCTTCTTCGCCTTCAGCAGCACGTCCACGTCGCGCGGGCCGCGCGGCCGGTACTTGAGCAGGAAGAGCCCGCGCGATGTCCCCGCGGTGCAAACCGGCGGATCGAGCGCCGTCGAGCCGTTCCTGTACTGTGTGCCGGCGGAAGTCACCTGCCACAGGTCGCGCTGTGCATCGCACGTGCCCGCCGATGCCGGCGGCACGGGGTCCGTATTCGCGTGGCTGAGCTCGAACACCGTCGCGTTGCCGTTGCCGAGGTCCTCGATCAGCACCTGCGCACCGTCGTCGTACGGTGCTGCGGCCGGGATGCCCTGCGGGAAGAAGAGCTTGGCCTTGAGCTGCAGGTTGTCGTCGCCCGGGGTGCCGCCGAGCTTCGAGAGCGTGATCTGTGGCGCGAGCAGCGCGCCGCCGGAGGTACACAGGGCGTTGCCCGTCGGCGCGCAGCCACCCGCCACCCCCTCCGGAGCCCACCAGCTGCCCGACATGACGATCATCGAGAGCAGCTTGAGCGTGTTCTCGTAGTAGCCTTCGGCCGTGATCGGCGTCGCGACGACCAGGTCCCAGACGTCGTTCAGCCACGCCTGGTTCGAGGCATCCACCATCGCGCCGACGCCGAACGGCGCCACGAAGGCCATGGAGCGGTAATTCGTGCCCGGCGTGTCGGTGCCGTCGAGCGCCCAGCCGGCGGTGATCGCTTCGGGGTCGTTCGCGGTCTTCGTCCGGATCCAGGCGTTGATCGCCTGCACGGCGGCCTGCGCCCGCGTCTCGCCCGAGATCAGGTAGTCGGTGCCGAGCCGCCACGGATCGCGGCACGCGTTGTACGCGTACGCACCGTCGGTCGGTCCCTCGAGGAAATTCGCCGGCGCCGGGTCGGGTGTACCGAGCGGGTCGATCACGAAGTCCGGCAGCAGCCCCGTCGCCGGGCTGTGGCTCGCCTGCAGCGCCGCCACGACGTCGTAGGTGTGCTCGAGGAGCGTCGTCCAGGTCGCGTCCGACGTCGCGGCGAGGAAGCTCCGGTAGTGGTCGGGCAGGAAGTCCGAAGAGCGCGTCGCGTCGCCGTACGGCGGGACACCAGGAGACACCCAGTCGCCGAGCTTCACGAAGCTCCCGGTGGGATCGAGCTCGCCCGTCTCGATGCCGGCGATCACGCTCTGCGCCTCGGCGAGGTAGTTCACCGCCCCGCAGCTGCCCCACTGCTTGTCCGCGAGCAGCAGGGCGAAGGCGATGTCGAGGTCGCCGTCCGAGGCGGTGTCGTTGCCGTTCGCGTTCGCGCAGGACGTCTTCTGGAACCACGACATCAGGCTCGGCGTGATGCCCGACGGGTGATCGCGGAAGTACGCGAACATGCCGTCGAAGATCGTCCGTGCGTCGGGGTCGTGGCCGGCCATCAGCGCCGCGAGAATCATGCCGTAGCCGTGCGCCTCCGAGACCGTCAGGTTGCCAGCGCCCGCCTTGGCCTCGACGACGTAGCGTCCGGCCCCGCACACCTGCTTGACGTAGGTCGCCTTCCACTGGTCGTAGAAGTCGCGCACCGCCTGATCGAGCGTCGCCTGCGGCACGTGATCCGGACGGATCGAGCCCACGGCGTAGGTCGCCGGGTGGGAGCCGAAGGGGTGGTTCGGCGCGGCGAGCGCCCGGGCTGCGACCAGGATCGGCAGCAGCGCGAAGGCGGTGGCGATGGCGATGTGGCGCGGCTGCACCGAGGCAGCGATCCGGCCGGACCCGCGGACTTTCGTCATGGTGTGCTCCCGTGCGGGCGCGAGGCGCGATCGCCCGGTCCCGGACGCAGATCACGTCGGGCTCGGTCACGGCAAGGCCTGCCCGGCGTGGCCGCCTCCCCGGACCTGATGTAAGGTTCACGGATCGCCTCGCGTCCGTTGCCGCAGGCGCTGCTGTCGATGAAGTTCCCGCCAACGATCTCCCTGCGGCGTCCGGCGCGTGCGCTGCCGGATGCGGTCGTGCACGGCGCCGCGGCCGTGCTCGTGGTGCTCGTCGCCCTCGCCGCACCGTCCGCGAGCCGCGCGGCGTCGCTCGACTTCCTGAATCCGCCCGCGGGCGCGGAGATGCAGCTCGAGCTGCGCAAGCGCTTCGGCTTCGAGGACATCCTCGACACCAGCGTCGACCCGCCGGCGCCGCATCCGGCAATCGCGCCGGTGGCGCTGGAGTTCTTCCCCGACGGCTCGAGCGGCGCCCTGCTCGTGCAGAGCACCGGCATGATCGCCTGGCTCGGCCCGGACTTCGCCATCCGCGGCACGTTCGGCGTGCCGTCCGCGAACAGCCTGGCGAACTACCGGCGGACCGGCGAGTTCCGCGACAACGAGGGCCTGCTCGGCCTCGCCTTCGACCCCGGCTTCGCGCAGAACCGGTGGCTCTACGTCCACACGACGCCCGAGACGCGCCAGGGCATCCAGATCTGGCGGCTGACGTGGGACCCCGCGAACCTCGCCGGCATCTGGAATTCGCGATTCCTCGTGCTCGACATCCCGAAGCCGCAGATCGCCGACGATCCGATCTACTTGACGAACCACGACGGCGGCAATCCGCTGTTCGGGCCCGACGGCATGCTCTACGTGCTGACCGGCGACGGCGGCATCGGCGGGACGGACGAGTCGAAGAACCAGGCCCAGTCCGCGGCGAGCCTCTGGGGCAAGGTCCTGCGCGTCGACCCGAGCGGAACGAAGCCGCCCGAGATCGTCGCGCGCGGCACGCGCAACCCGTTCACCAGCACCTGGTTCGGCGACCACCTGGTGATCGGCGACGTCGGCGGCGACTTCGCCGCCGACTGGGAAGAGATCAACCTGATGCCGCGCCCCGAGCTGCGGACCGGGCCGATTCCGAACTTCGGCTGGAACCTGCTGCGCGGTCCGTGCTGGGCCGTCACCGCC
Source organism: Deltaproteobacteria bacterium (assembly GCA_016874715.1). Taxonomy (GTDB): domain Bacteria; phylum Desulfobacterota; class Binatia; order UBA12015; family UBA12015; genus VGTK01. The sequence goes on from VGTK01000176.1 coordinate 9,167, forward strand.
GACCTCGCCGACTGCGCGGGCTTCACCGACCCGATCCACGGCTACCGCAAGGACGACCCGCTGCTCGACGACGACCCGTACGCGGCGCCCGGACCGCCGGGAACGGTCTACGTGACCGCCGTCATCGTCGGCCCGGTGTACTCGGGCGAGCGCTACGACGGGTATCTGAACGACGTCCTGATCTACGCCGACTTCGTGCAGGGCTGGGTGCGCGGCGCGCTGCTCAGCCCCGACGGCCGCGTGCTCGCCGACCGCTTCCTGCTGCACTACGGCAAGCTGATCCCCAACCTGACGCGCGGGCCCGACGGCTGGCTGTACCTGCTCGGCAACGACCAGGGGCGCATGGAGATCCACCGTCTGGTCGGCCCGAACGTCGAGCCACCGCCGCCGCCCGAGGACGGACCGCCGCTGGTCGACCACCCGACCGATCCGCTGCCGCGCTGGCTGTCGCGCACCGGCTTCTACCCGGATTTCCCGGCTCTGACGACGCTCGAGCGCGCCGAGCCGTACGTGCCGAACTTCCCGCTGTGGAGCGACGGCGCGGGCAAGGAGCGCTTCCTGCTGCTGCCGCCGGGTACGTCGGTCGACGCGAGCGACCCGGAGCACTGGTCGTTCCCGGTGGGCACGCTGTTCGTCAAGCACTTCGGCCACGACCTGAAGGGCGGCGGACGCCGCGAGCTCGAGACGCGCGTCATCCAGAAGCTCGCGTCGGGCTGGGTCTACGGAACGTACCTTTGGAACGAGGCGCAGACCGAGGCCGAGCTCACCGACGGCAAGCCGATCACGCTCACCGTCGCGAACGCCCAGGCGCCCGTGCCGCCGAGCTTCACCTACGCGGTGCCGGGCGCGGCGCAGTGCCGCGCCTGCCACGCGCGGCAGCAGGACGCGGTGATCGGCTTCGAGCCGGTGCAGCTGCAGTCGTCGGTGCTGCGCGATCTCGAGTCGCGCGGCGTGCTCGCGCCGGCGCAGCGCGCGGCGTGGCCGACCGTCGCGGGCGCCACGTGGACCGAGGCGGCGGTGCGCGGCTACCTGCACGCCAACTGCGCGCACTGCCACTCCGCCGAAGGCGGCCTCGAGCAGACGCTCGGCTTCAGCCTCGACCATCGCGAGACCGACGGCGTGATCGGCTGGCCGTCGCGGCGCGGGCGCGGCACGCTGGTGGTACCCGGGGACCCGGCGAACAGCCTCATCGTGAGGATGCTCGCCGGCGCGCCCGACGTGCCGCGCATGCCGCCGCTCGGGCCGCAGGTCGTCGACGTGAGCGCCGTCGGCCAGGTGAGCGAATGGATCCGCTGGCTCGGCACCCAGGTACCGGACGCGCAGCACCCTGCCGGACGCGATCCGGTCGAGCTGGTCGAGCTCTTCCACCCGCGGGACGACCGCTACCTGCTGGTCACGAGCGCCGAGGCGAGCACCCTCGAGGCAAGTCTCGGACCGTCGGGTTGGCGGCGTACCGGCTACGGCATGTCGGCGTGGGCGCGCCCCGCGACGCAGATCCCGGGGCCGCGCGCGGTGCTGCGACCGGCGGCCAGCGACGACGGCGCGCCGTCGAGCTTCCTGGGCTTCCGCGTCGCACCGACCCGGAGCCGCACGGGCTCGCTCCGGCCCGGCGACCGCAGCGACACCGTCTTCTACCTCTACGCCCCCGAGCGTGGCGCCTGCGCGAGCGGCTTCGACCCCGTGTACCGGGCGTCGGTGCGCCGCAGCGGCTCGCCGTCGCTGCGCTACCGCTACACGACCAGCGCCAGCGTCTACCGGACGATGCAGAAGGAAGGCTGGACCGGCAACGGCGTCGTGATGTGCGCGCCGCGCTGACGTCCGGCACACTGCCTGGATGACCATCGGCCCGCGTCCCCTGGACGGCATCCTCGTCGTCGACTTCACCCGCGTCCTCGCGGGTCCGTTCTGCACGGCACTGCTCGCCGACCTCGGCGCGCGCGTGATCAAGATCGAGCGCTCGGGCGCGGGCGATCCGGCGCGCGGCTTCGGGCCGTTCAAGGACGGGCGCTCGCTCTACTTCGCGTTCGTGAACCGCGGCAAGGAGAGCATCGCGCTCGATCTGAAGAAGAGCGACCAGGACCGCGCGCTCGCTCTGCGCATCGCCGAGCGCGCCGACGTTCTGGTCGAGAACTTCCGCCCCGGCGCCATGGACCGCCTGGGCCTCGGCTGGGAGCCGCTGGCGGCGCGGAACCCGCGGCTCGTCTACGCGTCGGCGTCGGGCTTCGGCCACACCGGCCCGTGGAGCCGGCTGCCGGCCTACGACACCGTCATCCAGGCGATGTCCGGCATCATGAGCGAGACCGGCTTCCCCGGCGGACCGCCGACGCGCGTCGGTGCGTCGATCGCCGACCTCACGACGGGGGTGTACGCGGTCGCGGCGATCACCACCGCGCTCTACGCGCGCGAGCACACGGGGCGCGGCACGCGGATCGACCTCGCGATGCTCGACGCGATGGTGAGCTACCTCGAGCACGGCTTCATGCACGTCGCCGCGTACGGCACGCCGCCGGGGCGGATCGGCAACCGGCACCCGTCGATCACGCCGTTCGACACCTTCGCGACGGCCGACCGCGACATCGTCCTCTGCGCCGGCGACGAGCGCCTCTTCGCGAAGCTCTGCGCCGCGCTCGGCCGCGACGATCTGCCGCGCGACCCGCGTTTCGCCGCCAACGCCGCGCGGACCGAGAACGAGCCCGCCTTGAAGCAGGAGATCGAGCGCGCGCTCGCGGCGCACGGCGCCGACCACTGGCTCGTGCGCATCACCGAGGCGGGCGTGCCGTGCGCGCCGATCAACGACGTCGCGCAGGTCGCGGCGAGCCCGCAGGTCGCAGCGCGCAACATGCTGGTCACCGCGGGCGGCGTCGCGATGCCCGGCAACCCGCTGAAGCTCGCCGGCTACGCCGACCCGACCACCCGCCCGGAGGAACCCGCACTCGACCAGCACGGTGCCGCGGTCCGCGCCGAGTTCGGCTGACCTGCGGCCGCGGTCGGCGCCGAGCTCGCCCGACGCACCGCCCCCCCGTCGCACCGGCACCCCGCCGCACCGGCACCCCGCCGCACCGGCACCCCGCCGCG
>VGTK01000177.1 GCA_016874715.1 Deltaproteobacteria bacterium
TCACAGAGGCGGACCGCCTCCTGCTTGAACTCCGGCGTGAACGAGCGTCTCCTCCGCTTCCGCATGGATCACTCCTGGCGCGTTGTCGCGCCTTCTCGGGTGTCCATCAAGGCGGGGGAGGTTCAACGGGCGAGCTGTAGGCGATCGGGAGATAGCGGCGGTGCGCGAGATCCTGCTGCGCCGTACTTTGCGGGCACCGGGCGGAGGGAGCCAAGCGCGGAATGTCCGATAACGCTGACGTTATGACAAAATCGCGGCTTTGTGCTTCCTGGCCGCCGCCGCAGGGCGCGAGCCCATGTCGTCGTCTGACGGGCTGTCCCACACGAACACGTATCGCTACGCCGTGTCGAGCGGGTCTGCGTCGGGTGGCACTATTGCCGCCGTCAACGACATACCAGTGGTTTTGTCGAGCGTGTCGGGCGGGTCGTGGACACTTGCCAACGACAGCATCTACACGGTGCGGTCGCGCCTGACAGCCGAAGAGACGAGCGGCGCGACGCTTGTCGTTCAAAATCGCTGCGGCCAGGAAGCACAAAGCCTCGATTTTGTCATAACGTCAGCGTGCGCGGCGTTTGCAGTGGCGTTTGCAAAAGGGAACGGTCGTGTGGGCGTGGTGCCCGCTCGGGGGCCGGGGCCGACGGGGAGAGGGAACGATGTACGGACTAGTGAACAGCGCGCTTCAGGAGTTCGTCGTCGCGCGCCACGGCGAGGGAGTGTGGCAACGGATCCGCGAACGTGCCGGCGTGCGTGCCGAGCCGTTCGTCACGATGAAGACCTATCCGGACTCGCTCACGTACGACCTCGTGGGGGCCGCCTGCACGGAGCTCGGTCTCGACGGCGAGGTATTTCTCGCGGAGCTCGGCGTGTTCTGGATCCAGTACGCCTCCGATCGGGGCTACGGGTCGCTGATGAACCTGGCGGGCAACTCCCTGTTTGAGTTCTTGCAGAACCTCGACGCCATGCACGCGCGCGTCGCGCTGAGCTACCCCGAGCTGAAGCCGCCTTCGTTTCGTTGCACCGAGGTCACGCCGGACAGCGCAACGCTTCACTACTACTCACACCGCCCTGGGCTCCTGCCCTTCGTGCGGGGGCTGCTGAGCGGACTGGCCGATCGGTTCTCGGTGCGCATCGAGGTCACCACGACGCCGCGTGGTGCGGATGGCGCGGATCACGATCAGCTCCACATCCGTGTCTTGTCGCAGGGATCCGTGCGTTGAGCGGGACCTTCGGCCTGGGACCCGAGGGACTCCGGCAGGCGTTCCCGTTTCACATGGTCATCGACCTCCAAGGTCGGATCGTGCAACGAGGGCCCTCGCTGCTCCGGCTCGTTCCCGATCTGCGCGTTGGCGATGCGCTCGAGGACATCGCCAGGCTGGTGCGCCCGACGCCGACCCTGAACGTAGGCGAGTTGTTTCGCTCGGCTCCGGAGTTCTTCGTGCTCGAGCTGGTCGGTTGCGACGTGCTGTTGCGGGGACAGACGCTGGCGCAGGGGGACCATTTGTTGTTTCTCGGCTCGCCCTGGCTCACCCACTCGCAGCAGCTCGAGGACCTGAACCTGCGGCTGAGCCATTTCGCGCTGCACGATCCGGTCATCGACTACGTGGCGCTGCTTCAGTCGAAGAACAGCTCGCTCGAAGACGCGAACCGTCTGGCCGCGGCGCTCACGCAGGCCCTCGATGAGCGAGAGCGCGCCCGCTCTCGCCTGAGCGCGCTCATGAGCAGGCTGCCCTACGGCGTGCTGGCCGAGGATGAGAGCGGAAACATTGCACTCACCAACCAGGCGTTCTGCGACATGTTCCGCATCCAGGCTCCGCCCGAGGCGCTCGTCGGCGGCGACTGCTCAGAGGCCGCCGCGGCGGCCGCGCCCCTCTTCCGCGACCCCGCTGGCTTTCTCTCGTTGATCGCAGAGCGTTTGACGCACCGTATCCCCGTCACGCAGGACGTCCTCGAGCTGGTCGATGGCCGCGTGCTCGAGCGCGACTACGTTCCGGTATTCGAGGGCGAGACCTACCGTGGGCATCTGTGGCTGTATCGCGACGTGACCGAGGCGCGGAGGGGCCAGGAGGAGTTGCTTTTCGCCCGCGCTCGCGCAGAGGAGGCCAACCACGCCAAGGGCGCGTTCCTCGCCATGATGAGCCACGAGATGCGCACCCCGCTCGGGGTGGTAGTCGGACTCTCCGACCTGCTCGCCGAGGAGCTCTCTCCGCACGAGCGCACCGACTACCTCGCCCGTCTTCGCGCCAACGCCTCGGCGCTGCTCGCGCTGGTCGATGAGGTGCTCGATTTTTCGCGTCTCGAGTCGCACGCGGTCGAGCTCCACGAGCTGCCGTTCAGCCCCGCTGGCCTCGTCGACGATGTGCGGCGCTCGCTTGCGGTCAGGGCAGAGCAGAAGGGGCTCGCGCTCGAGTTCGAGGTCGACGCCCGCATCCCTCGCGCGGTAATCGGTGATGAAAATCGGCTGCGCCAAGTGCTGGTCAACCTGCTGACCAATGCGGTCAAGTTCACCTCCTCGGGGCACGTGAGAATCTCGGCCCGTGTGCTCGCGCTCGAGAGCGACGGCGCGACCATTCGCTACGAGGTCAGTGACACCGGGCGCGGCATCCCAGCCGACATGCAACAGAAGATCTTCGAGCGCTTCGTGCGCCTTCCGGCCAACACCACGCAGCGTTCGGAGGGCACGGGCCTTGGACTCACCATTTGCCGCACGCTCGTCGAGAAGATGGGCTCCGAGATCAGGCTCTCGAGCGCCGAGGGCACGGGCTCCTCGTTTTGGTTCGACCTGGAGCACCCGTTGGCGTACGAACCGCTGCCAGCCCAACCTGAGCGCAAGACCTGGACCGATGGCAACGCGTGGTCGATCTTGCTTGCCGAGGACGACCCAGACAACCGCCTGGTCTTGACCCAGGCGCTCGAACGCGCTGGCTACGACGTCGACGTAGCGAACGATGGGACCATCGCGCTCGAGAAGGCGAAGGCGCTCGATTACGACCTGCTCATCACCGACGTCAGCATGCCGAACATGGACGGGTTCGAGCTCACGCAGCGATTGCGCGAGCTCGAGGCTCACTCGCCGCGTTCCCGGCTGCCGATTGTCGGCCTGTCCGCGCATGCCCTCGCGAATCACCGCGAGCGCGCGACCGCCGTGGGAATGGATGCGTACCTGACCAAACCGATCGGTCGCGGCGACTTGCTCGAGGCCGTGAATCGACACGTGGACCGGCGCAAGCGCGTCATGATCGTCGACGATTCGGAGGACGCCGCGAGGGTGCTGAGCCGACTCGTCGAGCGCTGTGGGCCCGTGCGTGCGCTCTGGGCGTCCGATGGCGCGCGCGCTGTCGCGCGTGCCCTGCGCAGCAAGGTTTCGCTGGTCCTGCTGGACGGACAGCTCTTCGGTATGAGCGGGGAGGATACGGCGCGCGCGCTGCGGAGACAGGAAGGCGGGGCAGAGCTGCCCATCGTGGCGGTCACGGGCGAAGCCGGGGTCGACGCGGCGCGCCGCTATCGGGCGGCGGGGTGCAACGAGCACGTGGCCAAGCCGGTCAGCAAGGCGACAGTCAAGGACATCCTCGAGCGCTACGTGCTGGTTCCTGGCAAGTCGGACCCGAGCCCCTCACCGTCGCCGCCCTCCGTTGCCCTCGCGCTCGACCCGGAAGTCTCCGACATGATTCCGGGCTACCTGCTCAACCGCCGTGCGGACGTGGCTCGACTGCGCGCGGCCATCGGTACGGGGGGACGCTTCGACGAGGTGCGAAGCATCGGGCACAAGATGAAGGGCACCGGCAAGGCGTATGGATTTGCGGGCGTCAGCGAGCTCGGCGACGAGCTCGAGCGTGCCGGAGCACAGCGCGATCGCGAGCGGATCACCGAGCTGAGCTACCAGCTGGAGCGCCACCTCGATGAGATCGAGGCGCTCCTCTCGGAGCGAAGACATTGAGCGCGAAGAACCAATCTTTCGCGTCGGAATTGAGGGCCGCGAGGGCGGAGCTCGCGGCTGGACTGACATGATCGTTGTTCGATTTCATCGTTGAATTGGGAAGCTGGAGGCAAGCATGCGCATCGTCGTCACCGGTGGAGCGGGGTTCATTGGAAGTCACGTAGCCGACGCGGCCCTGGCCGCAGGGCATGAGGTGCTCGTCGTGGACGACCTCAGCTCCGGCAAGCGGCACAACGTTCCGGCTGGGGCGCGTTTCGAGCAGCTCGACATTCGCAAGGCCGAGCCGCTGCTCGCGGCATTTCGCGCGTTCAAGCCCGAGGTGATCAGCCATCAGGCCGCCCAGACCAGCGTGTCGGTGAGCACGCGCGAGCCGCTGCGGGATGCGGAGGTAAACGTCCTCGGCAGTCTGAACGTGATGGAGGCGGCGCTCAGCGTCGGAGCGGGGCGGCTGGTCTTTGCGAGCACGGGTGGGGCGATCTACGGCGAGATCGCCGACGGACGTCGCGCGCGCGAGGAGGACCCAGCGTTGCCGCTCAGCCCTTACGCGGTGAGCAAGCTGGCGGTCGAAGGCTACATGCGGGCGATGAGCGTCGATCGCGGCCTCGTGTACACCGTGCTGCGCTACGCCAACGTGTACGGGCCGCGGCAGGACCCGCACGGTGAGGCTGGCGTGGTGGCGATCTTCGCGCAGCGCCTCCAGGCCAAGCTGCCCATCCAGATCAATGCCAAGCGCGAGCTCGGTGATGCCGGGTGCATTCGCGACTACGTCTACGTGAGTGACGTCGTGCGTGCGAATCTGGCGGCGCTCGAGGGCACGCTCGTCGAGCCCGTCATCAACATTTGTACCGGCGAGGAGACCAGCACGGCGATGCTGGCCGATCAGCTCGAGCGGCACTTCGGTCGCGCGAGCGAGCGTCGAGCGGGACCCCGGCGGCCCGGTGATGTGGAGCGCTCGGTGCTCGACCCCGTTCGCTGCCGAAAAGCCATCGGAGACGCCACGAGCCTCGCCCAAGGGCTCGCCCAGACGGCGGCTTGGTTCGTCGCTCAGCGCTGAGGCGCCGCAACCTGGATAAAACGTAGTATAGCCAAACACTTGGGCGGCCACGCGTGACTGGTTTCGGGAGCCGCCTGTCGGTCTGCCCGACGACGCCTTTGTCCAACGGGCTGCGGGTGCCGCGGTCGTCCGCGTTTACGGTACCATCGCACCCATGGCGGCTCGGGGTCGGCAGCGGCGCGGCCGGGACATCCTTTGGGGGTCGCTCACTTGGGCGATCTTCGGGCTGGCCCAGCTGAGCGCGCCGCCCGATTACCGTGCCTTCGTGGCCCAAGTATCGTTCGCCGTAGTGGTGTTCTGGTCCTTGCGGGGCGGGGTGCGCTGGGGCCTCGCCATGGGTGGCCTTGGCGGCACGCTCGAGCTCGGACTGTTCCTCGCTGGAGCGCTCGAGTTCGACGCGGCGCATCCGGCCGTCGTCGTGGGCATGGGGCCCGTCGTGTTGTTGGTCACCGGCGGCTTGATTGGCCTCTTGGTCGAGCGGATGCGCAGCAATCTCGCGCGCCAACGAGAGAGCGAGGAGCGCTATGCGCTCGCGGCCAAGGGCGCGAACGATGGGCTCTGGGACTGGGACTTGCGCACCGACCGGGTGCACTACTCCGAGCGCTGGCGCGACATCCTTGGTTATCGGCCCGAGGAGATCACCGACACCCCCGAAGATTGGCTCGAGCGCATCCACCCGGACGACGTCGGCAACGTCCGTTCTCCGCGCCCCCGGCGGCGTCACCCTCCAGGAGCCTGTCGGACTTAGGGGTTCGAAAGCGAAACGGTGGGAGAGCAAGGACAGATTTTGACGATCTCGACGCGCCAATCGGGAGTAGGCAAGGAGAAATCGGCGAAATACGGACCGCTCTCCCGCCGTTGCAGCCGAATCCTCCTACGTCCGACAGGCTCCTAGGTCCCGCGCCGGCGATTCCGCTGACGTTATGACAAAATCGCGGCTTTGTGCTTCCTGGCCGCCCAGGGCGATCTCGGCGAGCGCATTGTGCAGGTTCCCGATCTCGCGAACCTCGACCTTCTGCCGGGCAGTCCCGCGGCGAACGCACGACTACGTGCGTCACGGCACGACGACTCTGTTTGCTGCCCTCGACGTGAAGACTGGCCGCGTGATCGGCGAGTGTCGCCAGCGTCACCGAGCGATCGAGTTTCGCAAGTTCCTCGACCGCATCGACGACGCTGTCCCGGCAGAGCTTGACGTTCATCTGATCCTCGACAACTACGGGACTCACAAGACTCCGCTGGTCAAGCGGTGGCTCTGTCGTCATCCGCGCTTCCACCTTCACTTCACCCCGACCGGAGCCTCATGGATGAACCTGGTCGAGCGGTGGTTCGCGACGCTGACCGAGAAACAGATTCGACGCGGGTCGCACCGCAGCACATGCGAGCTGATCAATGCGATCAAGAGCTACCTGGACGTGAACAACGAAACTCCAAAGCCCTTCGTCTGGACCAAGACCGCCGACGAGATCCTCGCGAGCATCGCGAGATTCTGTCGGCGAACCTCTAACTCAGGACACTAGCTTGCGGCGTCGGGCGGAGGGAGCCACGCACGGAATGCGATCGTGGCTTTACCAGGGCACGAACAGTGGATCGTCCGTCATCGCTCTGTCTCGACCCTCCAGCAGTCGTTCCCCGCGCAGGACCGAAGTGCGTCGAGCCTCGAGGAGAGCGTGGGAATGCATCTGGCGAATGGCCGCCCCTTGCAATGGCTGTCGAGCTCGTACGGGTCGTTTGGTCCGTAACCTTCCGTCCAGAGCGATGGATACCAGACCACAGCCGATCGAGAGCGCGTCCGTACGCCCTCCCAAGTTGGCACATCACGCCTGGCCGAATGGAACGACACGTACACGCGGCGTCTCCAGGCCGGCCGCGCGCCTCGCAAGAGCGGCGCGATCGACACGCCGTCGATTGACGGCGTGTCGACTCCGGCCAGCTCCGCAATCGTGGCCGCGAAGTCGTGGGAGACAATGAGTGACTTCAGGCGGGTGCCGACGGCCACGTCGGGACCCAGTGCAAAGCTCGGCACCTCGAGCGATTCGAGGTACGGCAATCCTTTACCTGACGGAATCCCGTGCTCGCCTGCGTTGAAGCCGTTGTCCGAGCTGAACAGTAGATACCTATCCTGCTCGCGATTCGTTTCGACGAGCACCTCGTCGATCGCGGAAATGGCGTCGACGAGCGATCTGGTCTGCTCGACCTGCATCTGCCATCGGGCCGTGATTGTCGCGATCTGTGCTTCATCGACATGATCCCTGGTTCGGACGCGATCCTCCTTGTCTGAAAGGTCCTCCTCCAGGAACGATGGGCCGCGAGGAAGGCGCAGCGTGGCCGCGGACCCGGCGTAGCGCGGCGCGGGAACGAATGGTCCGTGGGGAGTCGCTGGCGAGAAATGGACGAACACCGGGCGGTCCGCCGGTGCCGCTCGAATTGCCGCCTTGGTGCGCTGGATCAGTTCATCCACCCAGTATGTCCCGCCTGGCGTGAGTCCTGTCCGCTTGTCGTGTTCGACTTCGATCCATTCGTCGAAGCCATGTATTCCAAATCTCGGCTTTATCCCGCTGACGAATTTGCCGGCACCAATCGTGAAGTATCCCGCCGCACGCAACCAGTCGGGCACCGTGTTGCCAAGGTGGCGCGCGTTCCAGACCGCAACATTGCTACGTTTGTTCGATTGAATACCCGAATTGTGAGGGTACTTCCCAGTGAGGATCGCCGCCCGCGTCGGTCCGCATAGCGGCGTCGATGTGATCGTCGTGAACCTGACTCCCGAGGCGGCGATCGTGTCCAGGCCCGGTGTCGCGTCGTAGACCGACTGCGACAGATCGTCAGCGAGCACCATCACGATCGTAGGGTGCGGCCGAGACGTCTTTCTCTCCGGCACGGCGCGGAGAACGATCACGCAGAGGAGGCCGGCCACGGCAATCAAGACACCGTACTTTGCGACGGGCATCGGGCGGCGGAAGCCAAGCATGGAACGTCCGATCGAGGTGAATGTTGCTTAGATCGTCGGTGCCACAAAGCACCACCCATGAAGACGGCTTGTCAAGAGGGCGATGCCTTCGTCATCAGACGTCGTGGTCGAGCCGCCGCCGCGCCGGAGGTCACCGCGGCGACGCCGCCCGCGGGCACCGTGCCAAGGGTCAACGAGGCTGAGCCGGTCGGTGCCGCTCTCCCGCCGTTGCAGCCGAATCCTCCTACGTCCGACAGGCTCCTAGGTCCCGCGCCGGCGATTCCGCTGACGTTATGACAAAATCGCGGCTTTGTGCTTCCTGGCCGCCCGAGCAGGCCGAGCGCTACTGGAACAGGGCCGTCGAAGCCGCGCACGACGCCGTGGAGCGCGAGGATCTGCGCAGGGACATCGCCGCGATGCGAGCCGCCAAGAAGTAGGCGGACCCGTCGGCGCTCACAGACTGAAGGCCAGCACGAACAGCAGCAGCGACAGCAGCGCGAGGACCCAACCGAAGGGATCGAAGCGAACCGTGATGCAAGCCCGCTCCGGCTGCGTGGGATGGTGCTTCACGATGATCGTGCTGCCGGGCGGGTAGCGTTCGAGGAGGCGCTGGGCCTTGGGCTTGTGCACCCCCACCTCCATGCCGTGCGCGTACACGCCGCTTTTGTACTCGGTGCCGTGGACCGTGTAGCAGTAGCGAATCAGCGGGCGATACGAAACGGCCCTGCTTCTCGGAAAGCGCATCTGCCGGAGCTCGGCCGAAATCACCTCGGCGGACGCCGTCTGCCAGCCGCGCACCTGCCACAGATTGCGCAGCATCAAGAGCGGCGGCAGAGCGCAGAGCAAGGCGGGCACCAACAGGAAGAACTCCATGCGCGGTCGAGGTCCCCTTGAAGCAGGCGACTCGCGCGGTCGGCACGGGTCGAAGGAAGGACATCGCTCGCGAAGTATACGGAGACCTGCGCGCGGAGTCCAGCCAGCGGCAGCCACCGGCGTCGAGGGCTGTTGCAGCGAGTTCCGGGCACTCCGCGGCGCCTTCGAAGCGGAGCGAAGCTCCGCGGACGGCGGCTCAGGGCACGAGGATCGGGCCGAGCACGACCCGGAAGCCCAGGTTGAAGCCCATCGCGCCGATATTGGCGCTCACTCGATGCGCGGAGCGCAGCGCGTTGGAGTTCGAATCCCAGCCGCCCCCGCGGACGACGCGATTCGACCCGCCTCCCACGAACGGATCCGTGGCCGGGCCCGGGGTGTAGGGCGCAAAGACGTCGAGGCACAACTCCCACACGTTGCCGTGCATGTCATACAGCCCGAACGCGTTGGGCGCGTAGCTCCTGACCGGCATGGTGAAGGTCTGCGAGCAGGAGGTGTTGGAGTGGTAGGAAAAGAGGAATTTGGCATCGCGGCCAGGAAGCACAAAGCCGCGATTTTGCCATAACGTCAGCGTTATCGGACATTCCGCGCTTGGCTCCCTCCGCCCGGGCCCATCAGCGCGAGCGAGAGGACGGACTTGCCCGAGCCGCTCTCGCCGACGATGCCGACGATCTCGCCGCGCCGCACCGAGAAGGCGACGTTCTCGAGCGCGTGCACGTCGCCGCTGCGCGTGCGGAAGCGGAGCGTCAGGCCGTCGAGCTCGAGCTGCGGCGCGTTTGCCGGCGCGGCGGGGACGGCGGGAGCGAGCACGCCGTTTCCGGAGTGCCGTGTCTCTGCGACCGATGGCGCGAGCGTCACGTGCGCCTCGTCGGGTCGAGCGGGTCGCGCAGCCCGTCGCCGAGGAAGTTGAAGCAGAGTGCCGTGCCCATGATCGCGAGGCCCGGGAACGCCGCGATCCACCACTTGCCGGCGACGACGAAGTTCGCGCCGTCGGCCACCATGATGCCCCACTCGGGCGTCGGCGGGCGGACGCCGAGGCCGATGAACGACAGGCCCGCCGCGTTGAGCAGGGCCCAGCCGAGGTTGAGCGACGCCTGCACGACGAGCGTCGGCAGCGCGTTCGGATAGAGGTGGCGCACCAGGATGCCGAGCGGCCCGTTGCCCGAGATCGCTGCCGCCTCGACGAAGCCCGCCTCGCGCAGTCGTACGATCTCGGCGCGCGCGAGGCGGATGTAGAACGGCAGGTTCACCACCGCCGTCGCGTAGACGATGTTCTGCACCGTGTTGCCGAGGGCCGCGACGATGCCCATCGCGAGCACGAAGAGCGGGAACGCCATCACGGTGTCGGCGAAGCGCCCGACGACCTTGTCCGCGATGCCGCCGCGATAGCCCGCCCACGCGCCGGCGAAGCTGCCGACGACGAACGACAGCGCGACCGCCGCGAGTGCGATGCCGAGGTCGAGGCGCGTCGCGACGATCACGCGGCTGAAGATGTCGCGGCCGAGCTGGTCGGTGCCGAACCAGTGCGCGAACGACGGCGGCGACAACGCGACCGCGGTGTCGCTCGCGAGCGGGTCGTACGGCACCAGCGCCGGGCCGACCACCGCCGTCGCGACGATCGCGAGGAAGCAGAGGAACGCCGCGAAGGTGAGCGGGTTCTCGGCGAGCACGTAGCGCACGTGCCGCCAGGTCTCGGAGCCGGCGCCGCGCGCCGCCGCCGCGCCGACCGGGACCGCCGCGGTGCTCACGCGCCCCTCGCGACGCGCGGGTCGACGAACGCGTACAGCGTGTCGATCGCGAGGTTCAGGAGGACGTAGAGGATGCCCATGATGAGGACGAAGCCCTGCACCGGAGCGAAGTCCGATGCGATGAGCGCTTCCAGCGCGTAGGAGCCCACGCCCGGCCAGGCGAACACCTTCTCGACCAGCACGTTCGCGCCGAGGAGGAACGAGAAGGTCATGCCGAGCGTCGTCAGCACCGGCAGCAGCGCGTTGCGAAACGCGTAGACCACCAGCACCTGGAAGCGCGACAGGCCGAGCGCGCGCGCGGTGCGCACGAACTCGCTGCCGAGCACGCCGAGCATCGAGGCGCGCGTCATGCGCGCGAGCGGCGCCATCGCGACCAGCGCGAGCGCCAGCGCCGGCAGCGCGAGCTGGCGTAGGGCTTCCGCGGCGAGCGCCGGATCGCCCCGCAGCAGCGCGTCGAGCACGTAGAAGCCGGTGATGGTCGACGGTGGATCGAGCAGCGGATCGAGGCGTCCGAGCGGAACCGGCGCCCAGCCGAGCAGGTAGTAGAACGCGTAGATCAGCAGGACGCCGGTGAAGAACACCGGCAGCGCGACGCCGACCGTGGTGCCGACCCGGCATGCCTGGTCGACGAGCGATCCGGGCCGTGTCGCCGCGAGCACGCCGAGCGGGATGCCGATCGCGCCGGCGAGAAGCAGAGCGACCAGGGTCAGCTCGAGCGACGCCGGCAGGCGCCCCGCCATCTCCTCGAGCACCGGCCGCCCGGTAGTGAGCGAGGTGCCGAGGTCGCCGCGGGCGAGCTCGCGCAGGTAATCGAGGAACTGCACCGGCAGCGGCCGATCGAGGCCGAGCGTCCGGCGCACCTGCTCGACGGCCTCCTCGGTCGCGGCCGGGCCCGCGAAGTACGCCGCGGGATCGCCGGGAAGGGCCCGCGTCAAGATGAAGGTGATGATCACGACGCCGGCGAGGCTCGGCAGCGCATTGGCGAGCCCGAGCACGATCCGCTTCGCGACCACGCGCGCGCCGTCAGCCGGCATGAACGGCCTCCTTGTACAGCGAGCGGAAGTCGAGCTGGCGGTGGAACCAGTAGGTGTAGCCGCGCACCTCGCTGCGCAGCGCGACGTCCTGCAGCGGCTGGAAGAGCGGCACGCGCGGCACGTCGCTCCACGCGATCTCGACGAAGCGCGCGACGTGCTCCGCGTACCGCGCCTGGTCGCTCTCGAAGCGCGCCGCGTCGACCGCCTGGTCGAGCTCCGGATTCTGGTAGGACATCGTGTTGAACACCGCGTTCTGGCCGTGATAGGCCCAGAAGAAGAAGTAGTCCGGGTAGTTGAGCCAGCCGCTGAAGGTGTTGAGAACGAGCGGCAAGTCCTTGCGCAGCAAGGCGCCGCGCCAGTTCGCACCCGGGATCTTGTTGACGGTGACGCGGATCCCGATCCGCCCCAGCGCCTCCTGGATGAGCAGCGCCATCGGCTCGTTGGTGGTCGCGAAGCCCTGGTCGAACGACAGCTCGGTGTCGAAGCCCTTTGCGTAGCCCGCCTCCGCGAGCAGCGCGCGCGCCTTCGGCAGGTCCTCGACGTATGCGGTTCACGAAGAGGAACAGGTGCCCCGACAGCGGATCGCGACCGAGCCTCTTCGACACCAGCGCCGAGAGTCCGTCGAAGCCCGCGCGCAGGTCCGCCGGCTCCG
>VGTK01000178.1 GCA_016874715.1 Deltaproteobacteria bacterium
ACTGTCGCGAACGGCCCGTCGGGACGTCGCGCGTGCAGCATGCCGGCGGTGGTCCGCGCTGCGAGCAGCGCCAGCGCCGCCAAGGTCAGGCGCGTGGCGATCGGCTTGACGGTGTCGGCGACGACGGTGGCGCGCAGCGCCTCGATGGGCCGCACGCGGATCGCCTGGCGCGTCGGCACGAGGGCACCGACCAGAGAGGTGAGCAGCGCGAAGGCGACGCCCCACAGGACGGCGGTGGAGGTGAGCGCGACCTCGACGTGCTCGATGGGCAGGAAGCGATCGCTCACGCTCGCGCGGTACGAGCTCCACAGCGTGCGCGCGAGCAGGCCGCCGAGTGGGACGCCGAGAGCGCACCCTGCGGTGCCGAGCAAGAGTGCCTCGAGGACGACGAGCCGGAGCACCTCGCGCCCGCGCATGCCGGTCGAGCGCAGGATGGCGATCTCGCGGCGGCGCTGCGTCACGGCCACCATCATCGCGTTGAAGACGATGTACAGCCCGAGCACGTTGGCGAGTGCTGCGCCGAGCGTGAACGCCGACCGGTTGCCGGCGAGGAGCCGTTCGAGCGTCTCGCCGCGGCGCTGCGGGCGCTCGACGATGGCGCGTCCGGTGGTGAGCGCCGCGAGCTCGCGTTGCAGCTCCTCGGTCGACCGGGTCGGCGACTGCGCGACGTCGATCTGCGTCAGCCGCCCGCGGAGCGCGAACAGACGTTGCGCGGCGAACACGTCCATCACCGCGACGCGACCGTCGAACAGCCGGCTCGGGCCGGTGCTCCCGTCCAGCGTGGCGCGGACGACCAGCTCCTGCACGCCGCTCCCGCCCTGCACGCGGATCGTCTGTCCTTCCGAGAGCGCGTGCGCCGCCATCAGCTCGCGCGTCAAGGCGATGGAGTTGGCCTTGGCGAGGAAGACCAGGGGGTCGTCGACGCGTACCGCGTCGGGGTCGGGCTGGTACTCGCGCACGTCGCGATCGGCGAGCAGATCGACGCCGAGGAGGTAGACGCGCTCGCTTTGCAGGTCCGGGAGGGTGACGAACCCTTGTACCGTCGGTGCGACGGTACCGATCCCCGGCACGGCCTTGACCTCGTCGACGAGCTCCTCCGGGACGCCGGCGTCGCCGTTGGTGATCTGCAGCGCGGTGGCTCCCGCCACCGCGGCCACCGACTGCTCGAACGACCGTGCGGCGATGTCGTTGACCAGCCGGATCGCGACGATGGCCGACACGCCGAACGCGATGCCGAGGACGGTGAGGACCGTGCGTAGCTTGTGGTGTCGGAGATGCCGCAAGCTGATCTGACGGAGCGCCGAGATCATCGCGAACATGTCAGCGACTCCCGGCTACCATGGTGCTCCGGCCCAACAAAGACGGCTCCGCACCGGACGCCGCGTGCGCGACCGTCGCGCTGCCCGGTGGCCGAAGCTGACCAGAGCGGCCACCGATGGCCACCGGAGCACGATGCCGTGCGATACGCCTCGGCGCGGCGCGGATCGTGCGATCCGCGGGCGTGGCCGAGCGGCTGGGCGGTTTCCGAGCTCGTGAGCGCATGGCACGTCGTTCGTGGCCGGCGCCACGCAAGCGACGTTCCAGGGCCGCTAGCGGAGCCCATGCTGTCGGACCTTGCGGTACAGCGTGCGCTGCGGCAGGCCGGCCACCGCTGCTTGCTGCGCGACCGAGTCGTGACGGTCGAGGAGCCACCGCAAGTACTCGCGCTCGCGATCGCGGATCCACTCGCGGAGCCCTTCGCCGGACTGGTCGGCGGTGATCGCGGCGGCGTCGGGCAGCTGCAGCGGCGTCTCCTCCTCGGGCAGTCGTACGAGCACGCCGCGTTCGCAGCCGAGGACGGACGCACGCCGCAGGAAGTTCAGCAGCTGGCGCACGTTGCCGGGCCAGTCGCGGGTCTGAAGCTCGTGCAGGACGTCGCTCGCCACCGCGACGACCCCGAGGCTGCGTGCGAGCGCATCGACCGTCAAGAACTGCTCGACGAGCAGGGGGACGTCCTCGAGTCGCTCGCGCAGCGGTGGCAGGTCGATGCGCAAGACGTTGAGGCGGTAGAAGAAGTCCGAACGCATCTGACCCGTCGAGACGAGTGTCTCGAGCGGCACGTTGGTCGCGCAGATCAGGCGCGCATCCACCGCCACCGGTCGCTGGCTGCCGACGCGAGCGAACTGTCCCGTCTCGACGAAGCGCAGGAGCTTGCCCTGCACCAGCGACGAGATCGAGTTCGCCTCGTCGAGCACGAGCGTGCCGTTGGCCGCTGCGAGGATCCGCCCGGCATAGGAGCGGTCGGCACCCGTGAACGATCCCCGCTCGTGACCGAAGAGCTCCGACTCGACGATGCTCTCGGGCAGCGCGCCGCAGTCGATGACGACCAGCGGCCCCTGCGCACGCGCACTCCGTCGGTGCAGCGCCTGCGCGACGACCTCCTTGCCGGTTCCGGTCTCGCCTTGGATCAACACCGGAGCCTCGAGAGCGGCGAAGCGCTCGATCAGGTCGAGCACGCGCTGCATTCGAGGCGACCGCGTTCGAATCCCGTAATGCTCGCGAACGGTCATGTCGCACTTCCTCTCGTCGAGTCGTGGTGTGCCGGACGCTGTATCGTACGGTGCCGCGTGCGCGGTCAATCGCAGCACTGATTCTATTACTGCTGCATGGCAGTGGCTCTGCCCTCGTCGCATCGCTCCGGCGGACACGGCGAATCCAGTATCGAGACGACGCTGTCATTGACTTCGACCGCCGGGTAGCCCGAGAGAATACTCGTGCAGCCGCTCGAGAGATCCTCGTCAACGGCTGGCCGGGATCTGTCGGTGCGGAGGACACTGTGCAGGAAGACCCCGTCGGACAGCGAAGCAGCGTGGCGTGTCTTCGTCGGGCGCGAAGCGGGGCGGCCCCTGCGCGTGCCGCGGTGCTGGGTCCCCGTCGTTGCGCGCGGCTGGGCGGGATCGCGTGCTGGCTCGCGCTGCACGCGGCTCTCGACGTCGGCGTGGCGGCGGCCATCGAGTCACCGCGGATCTCGGGCACCTTCGAGACCTACGGCATCCTGCGCTTCGACTGGCAGAGCCCGCGTCAGCGGCCGCTCGGGCGCATCGATCTAGCGATCGAGCAGAAGATCGCGGAGCGGACCCGCGTCAAGCTGTCCGCCATCGGCTCGTGGGGAGGAACGATCGAGAACTCGAGCGGTGCCGGCCTGATCGACTTCGGACATGCGTTCCAGAATCCCGATCCGTCGCTGCAGCTCGGCCAGGCCTACGTCGATCACAGCACGGACACCATCGACGTTCGGGTTGGAACGCAGGTCTTCACCTGGGGCAGGCTCGACGGCATCCGCCCCAACGACCAGCTCAATCCAAGAATCTATCTGGATCCGTTCCTGACCGACGAGGTCGCTGCGAAGGTCCCGGTGCCGGCGGTCAGCGTGGCGTATGCACCCGATGGCGCGTGGGCGAAGGCGCTCCCCGAGGAGTCGCGCCTGACGTTCGTCTGGGTGCCGTTCGTGGTTCCGTGGCGCTTTCCGCTCGAGGACGAGCGCTGGTTCGCACCCGCAGCACGTGTAAGTCAAAACATCAATGTGGGAGCGTCGGTGGACCCGCGGTGTCCCTGCTCCTTCCTGGTCGACCAGACGGTCGGCAACGTGGGCGCACCCGCCCGCACGTTCGACAACGGCGGCTTCGGGATCCGCTACACCGCGCGGTCGTACGAGGTGGACTGGGCGATCACCTACTACGACGGCTTCGACTCGACACCGTCCTTCGATCTGAAGCTGCAGATCGACCCGGTCGTGCGCGACGACGTGCCCGACGTCCTCGAGACCAACCTCGACGTGCGCCTGCGGCCGGCATTCGAGCGCTACCGGTCGCTCGGGGCGGACTTCGAGACCGCGATCGGCGCCGTGACGGTGCGCGGCGAGGGCGCGTTCCGCTTCCGCCGGCCGTACTCGTTCGACCTGCGCGCGCTGCAAGGCCTGATCGAGCAGAACCAGGCCGCGGTCGAGCAGCTCGCGGCCTTCCAGCCGGTGGACGTGCCGGCCTTCGTCAAACGCGACGCAGTGGACTGGGGCCTCGGCGCCGACTACACGACGCATGGTCTGCTGACGCTCCTCGAGGTGCAGCAGCTCGTCCTGCTGCACAACGACCAGCGGCTCCTCGTCCGCGACGTCGACACGCGCATCGCCCTGGTTCTGCAGAAGAGCTTCCTGGACGACCGGCTGCACGCCCGCGCGACCGGGCTCTGGGGAATCGAGAGCGGCTACGAGCTGGTGCGCGGCGAGCTGACGTACGACTTCACCGACCACTTGAGCGCGCGCGTCGGGATCCTGGGCATCTGGGGAAGCGCGAACTCGCTGATCGGCCAGTACGAGGCGAACAGCGAGGCGTACGCGGCGATGCGCTACTCGTTCTGAGCGACTGCGGTCGCGGTCATTGCACCGTCTCGAGGGCACGCTCGAGGGTACGCTTGGTGAACACATTGGCGTCGATGTTCTGGTTGTAGCGCACGTCGGACACGTCGACGACGGTGTAGCCGCCCGACGGGGTCTTCATCTCGAGTTGGAGCGGCGTCGGGATGCCGTCGATGGTCTCGATCTTCGTGAGCCGCAGGACCTTCTTCGGCTCGCTTCCGTCGCTGTAGAACTCGATGCCACGCTGCACGTGGTCGGGCGTCGACAAAAGCAGGACGAACCGCTTGTAGCCCACGTCCTCCTTGTGGGGTACGAGCTCGATCGAGTGGACCTGCATTCCGTCCTGATCGGTCACCGCGAGGACCTTCGCGTCGGCATCATCGGCGGTCCAGTTGACGAGCTCCGTCATCAGCTCGAGGTCGCGGTAGCTGAAGTTGCTGCCCATGAAGCTGTCGTCCTTGGACGAGCCGCCGATCTGCCGGACTCGCTGGCCCTCGGGAAAGTAGATCCACTGCTCGGCGTCGCGGCCGGCGTGCGTGACCTGCAGGAAGGCCGTGCCGCGCACCTCCGGTGGCTCGAGGAACACGGACAGCGACTTGTCCCCTGCGTCGTGATCGCGCCGCGTCTTGATGACCATCTCGCGCTTGCGCTCACGGCCGTCGGCGTCGTGGATGACGATGGCCAGCCGCTGACTCGAGTCGTTCCAGGCACGGGACGTGTCGTTCAGCCGTTTGGCCTCGTCCAGCAGCTCGCGGCCCGAGGGCGCTGCGAGCGCCGGCGAGCCCGTGGCGAGCGCGACGACCAGCATGGAGCATGCGAGCGCGCCCAGCAGCATGGCCGCCCTGGCGTGAGGCGCGGACGAGCAGCCGCGGATGACGGTGACCTCCATGCGCATTCTCCAACCCCCGAGCGCGCGCACGCCGCGCTGTCACGGAACGTTGACGGTGTCGCGAACCACTCGCGTCGGCACGCGCCGACGCGGCACGTCGAAGCTATCCGCGGGGCGGGAGCGCTGTCAACCGATGAAATCCCCGACGGCGTAGGCAGCCTGCCATCGGAGCATTGCATCCATTCGCCGTCGAGAGTGGATGCGCCGGCGCCGCGGCTGCTTGCGCGCTCGCCGTGCTGGTGCAGCGGCTGGCGCGCGCCACCGTTCCCGGCCGTGGTTTTCGGGTGATTCTTCCATTGCGACGATGATCGACCCGTGATAGCGCGGGGCATCCCGAACTGACGGACACAGGGGCGAATGATCCGCTACCTCGTTCTCGGCTTCCTCCTCGATGGAGAGCCGCGTCACGGCTATGCGCTGATGAAGGACACGCACGCGAAGATGCGCGTGCTCGCCAATTCCGGGAGCTTCTATCGCGAGCTGCGGCTGCTCGAGCGTGCCGGCCAGATCGCCGTCCATCGGGGCGCTGTACGCGAAGGCGCGCGCCGCGCCTCGTACGTCATCACGCCGGCAGGTCGCCAGGAGTTCCTCTCGTGGCTGCACGCGTCGCCGCTCGACCTGCGCACCGCGGAGGATGATCTGTCGGCGCGCGCGCTGTTCATCGGTGAACCACCGTGGCCCGAGGATCGAGCCCTGGTGCAGCAGTGGCAGGACCGCCTCTGGATCGAGTGCAAGATCCTCGAGCGCGAGCGCGACGAGCTGCTCGAGAGCCGCGAGGATCCGGCGTCCTCGTGGCGCCTCGAGCTGCTTCTGACGCGCCGGATCGCGCGTGCGGCGGCCGATCTGGAGCTCCTCGGTGCGCTACGCCAAGGCCTCGAACGCGCGGTCGCTCGCGGCGAGGACAAGGTGGACGGAGCGGGCGGTACAAGACGACGAGAGAGCGCGGCGAAGTTGCCGGCCACGCGCCGGGAGACGCTGCGCGCGGTCCCCGCCGCACCGGGCAAGGCACGAAGGAGCCTGTCGTGACCCTGCCCAGCTTCCGGCTGCCCCTGCGCTTCATGCGCGGGCAGTACGGCCGAACGGCGCTGACGGTGACCGCTCTGGCGGTCGGCATCGCGCTCCTGTTCGCGATCGACATGGTGACGCGGTCGATGCAGCTCGCCTTCGAGGAGGTGATCGATACGATGGCGGGGCGGGCGGCGCTCGAGGTCACCGCCGGACGCGACGGCCTCGTGCCCGAAGAGATCGTCGAGACCGTGCGCGCGGTGCCGGGTGTGGAGATCGCTGTCGCGATCGTCAGTGCACCGGCCTTCCTCACCGACGGCAGCGGCGAATCGGTCACGGTGCACGGGGTCGACTTGCTCAACGAGGCGGAGCTGCGCGTCTATCGTGCCCAGAACGAGGACGCGCGCCCGATCGATGATCCGGTCCGTTTTCTCGCCAACCCGCGCTCCGTCGTCCTGACGAGGAGCTTCGCCGCCAGGCACCAGCTCGACGTCGGCGACACGATCGAGCTCGCGACGCCACGCGGCAAGCGCACCTTCTCGATCCTGAGCCTGCTCGAGCCGGAGGGGGTCGCGCGTGTCTACGGCGGCAACCTGGTGGTCATGGACGTCGTGGCGGCGCAGGAGGTGTTCGCGGCGCGCGGGCTCGTCAGCCGGATCGACGTCGTCGTGCGCCGCGATGCGTCCGCGGCGGAGGTGCGCGACGCGATCGCGGGGAAGCTGCCGCCCGGCCTCGCCGTGAGCGCACCCGCGCAGCGCAAGCTCGACCTCCAGGCGCTGATGCAATCGTTCCAGGTCCTGCTGCGATCGATCGGCGGCTGCGCGCTGATCGTCGCCTTCCTGATCGCGTTCAACGCCCTGTCGTGGGAGTTCGAGCAGCGTGCGTGGCAGCTGGGAATGCTCGCCGCGATCGGTGCGCGCGCGCAGGTGGTCTGGCGCTCGCAGATGAAGGAGGCGCTCCTGCTGGGCGTCGCGGGGCTCACGCTCGGCACCATTCTCGGCATCGCGCTCGCGCGCGTTTTGTTGCCGGTGATGACGGTTGCCACCGCGCTCAACTTCAACGTGATCGCGCCGCAAGCGGAGCTGCGCCCGAGTGCCGCATCGTTCGCCTTGGCGGTTGTCCTCGGGATCGGGGTCGCGCTGCTCGCCGCCTGGATCCCGGCGGCGCGCGCGGTGCGCCTTGGCAGCGCGACCACGATCCGCGCCCGCGACATCGAGGTGGAGGACTTCGGTGTGCGCTCGCGATTGGTCGGCATCGTCCTGCTCGCCGGCGCGGCGCTCGCGGCGGCCGTCCTGCAAGCGCGCACTGGCTCCGTCGCTTTCGGCCTGGTTGCGACCGCTCTCGTCTTCGCGGCGATCGCCGCCGCGGCGACACCCCTCGTCTGGGGCGTGTCGCGCGTCGTGCTGCCCGGCATCGCGCGGCTGGCCGGTGCGAGCGGCCATCTCGCCGCCGCTGCGCTGCGCGATCACGCGCGTCGCACCGGCATGGCAGTCGCAACGATCGGTGTGGGCGTAGCGGCCGTCACCTGGCTGTGGATCCTCGCCCGGAGCTTCGAGGGCTCGGTCGTCGATGCGCTCGGCCGCGCGATCCGCGCTGACCTCGTCGTCACCTCCGCCAACGTCGGCGGGGGCTTTCTCGAAGCGCCCATGGGCGAGGAGGTGCTCGACGCGGTTCGCGGCGTCGACGGTGTCGCGGTTGCTGCCGGCTGGCGTGCCCTCGAGTGGCCCTTCGCGGGTGGCCCGATCGGGATCAGCGCCTACGACAGCGCGTACTTCCTCGATCAGCGCTTCGGCGAATGGCCGCTCAGAGGCGGCGCGGCGTCGGCCTGGGATCTGGTTGCGCGTGGTGAGGCGGTCGTGGTCTCGACTAGCTTCGTGATGACCACCGGCAAGACGGTGGGCGATCGGATCGTGCTCGAGTCGCCGACCGGGCCGCTCGAGCTCCCCATCGTCGGCACGACGGTCGACTTCGTGTCGCCGCGCGGCACGATCGAGATGAGCCGCGAGCTCTTCGCCAAGCGCTGGCGCGACGGCAGCCTGACCAGAATCTTCGTCTTGAAGAAGCCATCGATCGATGGCGGCGAGCTCCGACGGAGCATCGCCTCCGCCGTGGGCGAGCGCTTCGCGCTGCGCATTCTGTCGGCGCGCGAGCTGCTCGACTACTTCGTCACGCAGGTACGGCGCGCGTTCAGCCTGATCCCGATTCTCGGGTCGCTGGTCTTCCTGGTGATCCTGATCGGGTTGGCCAGCGCGCTCGCGACGTCGGTGCTCGACCGCAAACGCCAGCTGGCGACCGCGCATGCGATCGGGCTGCGTGCCCGGCGGGTCCGGCGTAGCGTGACGCTCGAGAGCGGCATCATCGGGTGCATCGGCCTGGTCCTGGCCGGGCTCGGTGGCTGCGTCCTCGCCTGGATCTGGGTGGGCAGCACGTTTCAGCTTCTGCTCGGATGGGCACTCGACGTCCACCTGCCGCGCATCGAGCTGGTGTCGATCGCCGTGGTCACGCTACTGGTCGCAGCGTTGTCGGCATGGCTTCCTGCCAGGCGCGCCGAGCGCCTGTCCGTGATCGAAGTATTGCGTTCCGAATGACGGTCTCACGAGTCCTGGGCCCGGGGAGGGTCCGAGAGGGAGTGTTCATGGCACGTCTCCGAGCAATCTCCTGCGTTTCCGCCGCGAACGTCGTCGGCATGGACGAGGTGACGGATTTCCTGGTCGGGCTGGCGCGACCGAGCGCGCGATCGCGGCTCACCGAAGCGCTCACCGGAGCGCGGAACCGGACCCGGCACTCGGTGCTGCCGCTCGCGGCTCTCGCGCGGCTCGGCGGCATCGGCGAACGCAGCGAGCTCTATCGCCAGCACGCCACCGAGCTCGCCATGCGAGCGGTCGCCCGGTTGGCCGAGCGCGGCCAGCTCGACACGCGCGCGATCTCCAAGGTGATCTTCGTGTCGGGCACCGGTCAGGCGACGCCGTCGATCGAGACCGAGATCATCCGCCGGTTCGGGCTCGACCCGCGCTGCCGGCGCATTCCACTGTCCCAGCTCGGCTGCGCCGGCGGCGTCGCGGCGCTCGCGCTGGCGGCAGAGACGGTTCGCGAGCGCGGTGGTGCGACGCTCGTCGTGAGCGCCGAAGTGCCGTCGCTGCAGCTGCAGCTCGCGGAGCCGTCGTTCGCCGAGCTCCTCGCAGCGGCGCACTTCGGTGACGGTGCGGCGGCCGCCGTCATCGCCGCCGACGGCCCCGGCGTGGAGATCTGCGCGACCGCGAGCACGCTCCTGCCCGAGGTCGCGGAAGGTGGGCAAGTCCTCGTCCATGAGACGGGTCTGCGTCTCCGCTCCTCGGGTGACCTGTCCGGGCTGATTCGTCGACGTGTCGAGCCGTTGCTGCGCGAGCTGACCACTGAGCATGGGCTCGAGCCGCGTGAGCTCGCCTTCGTCGCTGCGCACCCGCGCAGCGCGCGGGTGCTCGAGTCCGTCGCCGACGGGCTGCGGCTCGACGACGAGCAGCTCGCCGGCTCGTGGGCGACATGGGAGAAGCGGGCCAACATGATCTCGTCGGGTGTGTTCTGCGCGCTCGACGAAAGCGCGCGCGGCGCCGCGCCCGACGGGGCGCGAGCGGCCGCACTGCTTGCGTTCGGCGCCGGCACGTCGTGTGAGATCGCGCTGCTCCGCTGGGCGGAGGCGGGCGAGCTGACGGGAATCGCGGAGCGGGCGGCGTGATCGCGATCGAACAAGTCGGCAAGCGCTACGGGGAGGGCGCTGCCGCGGTCGAGGCGCTGCGCGAGGTCACGCTCGCCATCCCGGCTGGACAGTTCGTTTCGGTCATGGGGCCGAGTGGCTGCGGAAAGAGCACGCTGCTCAACCTCATCGCCGGGCTCGATCAGCCCACCCGTGGCCGCGTGCTGATCGACATGCAGGACCTCGCGCAGCTGTCGAACGACGAGCGTAGCGACCTGCGGCTGCACCGCATCGGCCTCGTGTTCCAGAGCTTCAACCTCTTTCCGACCTTCACCGTCGAGGAGAACGTCGCGACGCCGCTGGAGTTCCTCGGTGTCCGCTGGAACGACGCTCGCGAGCGCGCCCGGCGGGTCCTGGCGCGCGTCGGCATCGCGACCTCGACGCACGGTCGCCGGCCGTCGGAGCTGTCGGGCGGCGAGCAGCAGCGTACCGCGATCGCGCGCGCTCTGGTGACCGAGCCCGCGATCCTGCTCGCCGACGAGCCGACGGGGAACCTCGACACGCGCACCGGTCAGAGCGTGCTCGATCTGATCCGCGAGCTGAACCGAACGGAGAAGCTGACGGTGATCCTGGCGACGCACAGCACCGTCGCCGCGACGTACGGCCACCGCACGATCGAGATCTCCGACGGCACGGTGGTCCATGACGTCGAGGCGCCGCGACGCCCGGTCCTGCGACTGGCCGCCGACTACGAGTAGCGCGGCGAGCGCGCCTACGACTGCGCAGCGCGCTCGCCGTCCGCGCTGGCGAGCGCCTCCTCGAGCGCGCCGATCAGATAGGGGCGCATCTGCGCGGGCGGAACGACGTCGTGCAGCGACCCGACCTGCTGCGCCCGCTCTACCGTGTGCACGGCCTCGAACTCGGCGGCCACCTCGATCTCGGCGCGCTCGATCGCACGCTGCAACGTTCCCTCGAACGCTGCGTGGCCCGCGCTGCCGTCGTTCTGCTCGAGTGCCCTGGCGGCGACGACCTCGGGATCGCGTGCGGCGCGCTGCCTGGTCTCGCGCGTGAACACGACCTTGGCGGCAGCGCTGCCGCCGATCACCGACGCGTACGAGCCCTCGAGTGCGCCGACGCGGACGTTGGCGCTCAGGCGACGTGAGAACACGACGTACGCCCCGCCGTGGAAGCGCGACACGACGAGGAAGAGCAGCGGGCTCGCGACGTTGACGACCGCACGCGCGATCTCCGCGCCGTTCTCGAGCTGCAGCGAACGCAGGGACTCCGGCGACCCGTCGAAGCCGGACAAGTTGGCGAGCACCACCACGGGCCGATTGCCGCTGGCGGAGTGGATGGCGCGAGCGATCTTGCGCGAGGAGAGCGAGAACAGCGTACCTGCGGTCCAGCTGCTCGGTCCGTCGACCGGCAGGTCGCCGCTGCGGGCGAGGCTGCGGCTCTCGACGCCGATCACACACACGGCGATGCCGCCGAGCCGCGCATCCCACACGATCGCCGTCTCCGCACCGCGCCAGGTGTGCCAGCGCTCGAGGTTGCCGCCGTCCTGGTCGACGACGGCTGCCATCACGGCGCGCATCGAGAACGGACGCCGCCGCCCCGGATTCTTCGCGTCGTCGAAGACATCGCCGATCTCGACGAAGCCGTCGCTTGAATCCCCGCGGTACGGGAAGCGGGTGACGTCGCGATCGACCGGGTCGGTCGTGGCTCTCCGGCGCGGCCAGCGCTCGCCAGGCACCACGTAGGTGTAGGAGTAGTGTCGCGCGAGGACATCGAACGCGTCGCGGAGGCTGGCGGCGCAGTACTGCGCCTGGCCGTTGGGCGCGGCGATGCGCTCGAGGCCGCCGATCGCGACCTCGTCCTCCGCCGCAACCGCGCCGGATGCCTCGAGCGCCGCACGGCCCGTCAAGACCATGGATCCGGCAGTGGTCATGACGAGCGCGCCCTTGGTGTGGAGGAGCATCGTCGACAGCGCGTTCCAGTAGCTCTGTGCGCCGACGTTGACCCCGCTCACGACGACGTGCACCACGCCGCCGCCTTGCGTGAAGCGGATGATCCGGCGCGCCACGGCGGCGGTGGCATCGAGGTTCTCGGTGCCGCTGTCCATCGAGATTCGGGCGCCGCTCGAGATCGGCAGCCGAGGCCGGAGCGAGAACGGCTCGCCTCGGACGCGCGAGCGAGGCTCCGCCGAAGGACGACGACGCGCCTGCGCCGTGCAACGCGCACATCGCCGGCTTCGACCTCCACGCGGGGGTCGCCGTCC
>VGTK01000179.1 GCA_016874715.1 Deltaproteobacteria bacterium
GTCGGCGTGCGGGCGTGGGGCGCCGGTCGCGCTCGCGCGCGTCAGCCGCGCGCCGTCTCCCGCTGCAGGCGGTCGCTGAGGATCTTCGCCAGGTTCAGGAAGATCTGCGCCGCGGTGCGCGGGTAGCACCGCTGCACGCGGTGCGGCGCACGCTGGTCGACGGTCATCAGCTCGAGCGGGCTCTCGGCGACGACGTCCGCCGTACGCTCGTTGCTGCGGATCAGCCCCATCTCGCCGAACACGTCGCCGCGGCCGAGGTCTTTCACCTGCCGCCGCTCGCCGTCCACCTCGACGACGACCTGCGCGCGGCCGTCGATGATCACGTACATCTGATCACCGAGCTCGCCCTGCCGGAGCACCGCCGTTCCGGGGGGGTGCGACTCGAGGCCGGCGAGCAGTGCCACCAGCCGCGCCTGCGAGGGGCGCAGGTCCGCGAAGAGCGGGATCATCGTGTGCGGGTCGCGGCCGAGCTTGACGCCGAGCAGGTCCCACAGCGTGATGATGCGCGTCGTCGCGAGGAGCGCCGGAAACAGCGCCAGCTCGGTGAGGATTGCGACCAGGATCGTGACCGCGGAGAGGATGCCGAACTGCTCCAGCGGCACGAAGGTCGAGGTCGCGAGGCTCGCGAAGCCGAAGAACAGCAGGGCGGAGTTGTACAGCGCGGGCTTCCCGACGCTCGCGAACGTGTGCAGCATCGCGGCGCGCTGATCGGCGCTCGCCTTGATCTCCGCCGACAGCCGGCTCATGAGGTGGATCGTGTCGTCGGTGACGACGCCGAGCACCACCGACGCGATGATGCTCGTGCCGAGGTTCAGCGGCGCGCCGGTGAGTCCCATCAGCCCGAAGAAGACGATCACCGGCACGAAGTTCGGGATCATCGCGACGAGCCCGACGCGCACCGACAGGAACATCAGCGCCATCACGGCGAAGATCACGGCGGTGGCCATCGCGAGGCTGGCGATCTGGCCGGTCACGAGATCGCTGGCGGTGCGCGTCATCAGGATCAGGTTGCCGGTCGGTCGCGCGTGCAGCTCGGGCGGGAAGAGCCCGGCCGCGAGCTGCGCGATGCGCTCGACCAGCGTGCGGATCTCGCTGGAGCGCGCGAGCGTCGTGCGGACGAGGATGTGCGTGCGCGAGAAGTCCTTGTCGATCACGCGCTGGAACGACTTCGGGCTCGATGCGACGAGCTGCAGCACGGTGTCGAGCTGTGCGGGGTTCTCCCAGAACGTGGTCGACGGTGGCGCGTCGCCCGCGGACGGGTCGGCCGCCGGCGCGTCGGCCGCGTCCGGCGCCGCGCCGCCCGCGGGCTCGATCACGTTGCCCGACTCGTCGACGACGATGTCGCCCTCGGCACCGCCCGCCTGGCTGCCGCGGTCGAGCAGCTCCGCGTAGTCCACGAACGAGATGGTCTTGTCGACGCCGGGCAGGCGCTCGATCTCCTGCTGGAGGGCGCGGATGCGCTCGAGCGTGTCGAGCTTCTTCATCCGGCCGGGCTGGTCGGCGTCGATCACGACGTAGAAGGCCATGCTGCCGACGAGGCGCTCGTTGACCAGGTCGGTCGCCTCGCGCACCGGATCGCCCGCGCGGAAGAACGAGTACAGGTTGTTGTCGACCTGGATGTTCGGCACCTGCGTCAGGCACAGCACGGTCAGGGCGATCGTCGCGGCGATCAGCGCGCGTCGGTTCTCGATCCCGAGGCTCGCGAGTCCGGCGAGGTGGCGGCCGAGCGCCGGGCTGTGCTGCCCGCGGGTGCTCTTCGGCAGCGGCAGCAGGGCGAGCGTCGCGGGCACGACCAACAGCGAGAGCAGGATCGCGACGGCGACGCCGATCGCGGCGAAGAGGCCGAGCTCGCGGATGCTGCCGATCTGGTTGGTGGTGAGCGACAGGAAGCCGACGATGGTGGTGATCGCCGTGATGACGACCGGCGTGCCGACGCTGCGCAGCAGGTGCAGCACGACGTCTGCGGGCGAGGTGCCGGTCGCGGCTTCCTCGTAGTAGTCGGCGAGCACGTGCAGGCAGTACGCGCTCGCGAGCACGAGCAGCAGCGGCGGCAGGGAGATCGTACCCAGGCTGAGCGGCGTGCCGGACAGGACCATCACGCCCAGCGTCCACACCAGGGTGACGAGGATCGTCATCGTCGGCAGCAGGATGCCGCGCACCGAGCGGAAGCACAGCGCGAGGACGACGACGACGATGCCGAGCGACACCGGCACGAAGCGTCGCAGGTCGGTCCGCATCGCCGCCTGCGAGTGCGCCTTGAAGTGCGGCAGGCCGGTGTGGACGACGCGGAAGTGCGGCAGGCCGGTGTGGACGACGCGGAAGTGCGGCAGGCCGGTGTGGACGACGCGGAAGTGCGGCAGGCCGGTGTGGACGACGCGTCCGCCGCCCGCGGCGTCGGCCTCCGCGACCAGCGCCGCGATCCGCTCGTCGGTGCCGCGCCGCGCGAGCTCCTCGTCGCTCATCTCCGCGAAGAACACGTTGATGCCGGCGGCGCGGCCGTCGGGCGCGACCAGGTTCTTCAGGTACATCGGCCGATCGGCGAGCTTGGCGCGCAGCGCGGCGGACTCGGCCGCCGTGCGCGGCAGCTCGGGGACGAGCGGCGGCGGCTGGATCACGTCCACGACCGGATCGGCCGCGTTGATGAGGCTCACCGCCTCGGCGACGCCATCGACCTTCGCGATCGTGTCGGTGAGGTCGCGAATTCTCTTCAGGACCTCAGGCGCGTAGACGTCGTCCGCGAGCACGGCGACGACGCCGGCCTCGTCGCTGCCGAACAGCCGCCGGATCTCGTCCTAGTACGCCTTCTCGTCGTCGCCCTCGTTCAGCAGCGTCTCGACCGAGGAGTCGAGGCGGATGTCGCGGGCGTGCCAGCCGAAGAACAGCGTGACCAGCGCCACGACGAGCAGCGTGACGACCGGACGCCGGACGATCGCGCGGTAGGCCGAGTCCATTCGTTCCCTTCGCCGCGCAAGGCGCGGCAGGACGTCCCGGTACGAGAGCCCCGGGCGCTTCTGCTACCGCCCGGCGGTCGGTGTCAAACCGGCGCGCTGTCGCTGGCCGCGGGGGTGTCGGCGGTCGCTGCGTCGATGACCTGACCGGCCGCCGTCGTGCCGACGATGCGGCCGCGCATCCACAGGCCCCCGTCCGGATCCTGCAGCACCTCGCCGACCCGGGCCGGGTGGTGGATCTCGAGCTCGACCGGCTCCTCGAGCGCGAGCAGGCTCTCGTCCACGGGGTCCATGCCGCCGAGACGCTGCGCCACCAGGTGGGCCGGGTACGAGAACGTGTGCTTGATGGTGCGTGTCGGTCCGACCCGTGGGCAGAGCGCCTCGTCGAGCTCGAGCAGCTTCATCGCCTGGGGCACGAGGTCGCTGCGGCCTGCTTCGAGGAACCACGCCGCGGTGGCGCGGCGGATGACCTCGTAGGCGCGCTTCCGCTGCGACAGCAGGGCGAGGTAGATCGCGGCCCGGCTCTCGTAGGCCATCATCTGGTCGACCTCGCCGTCGACGACGGCGCCGACCTCGAGCTCGAGCAGGAGCGAGCGCAGGACGAAGCGCAGCATGCCGGTCGTGGAGATGCCGCCTGCGAACGCCGTGAAGCGCGCGGTGATCGGCATCATCTGGCCGCGCGCGAGCATGATGTAGGCGGTGATCAGGAAGTAGCCCTCGGCGCCTTCCTCGCGCGAGAACGTGTGGCAGCCGATCACGTACTCGCCCTTCGCCTTGCCGTAGCCCGCGACGGGGATGGTCTCGAGCCTGTACTCGTCGCGGCGCTCGAAGAACTCCGTGCCGGGCAGCAGCGTGTAGCCGAAAATGTTGACGTTCGGGAAGATCGTCAGCAGGTGGTCGAGGTTCTGCTCGAACTCGCGCAGCGTGTCGCCGGGCAGCCCCCAGATCAGCTCGGCGCAGATGGGCACGCCTTCCGTGGCGAGCTCCTTCACCACCGGCTCGTAGTCGTTGGCGCGCATGTTGGTGCGGTGGCTGAGCTCGAGCGCCAGCGGCGTGAGCGTCTGCAGCGCGAAGTTGTAGTGCGGCAGGAGCCCGTTCCTGTGCATCAGGCGGACGATCTCGCGCACGCGGGAGTTGTGGTTCTTCGACCAGGACGTGGCGAACGTCCGCGGCGCGCCGTGCAGACCCTTCAGCTCGACGATCATCTTCGCCTTCTCGAGATCGTTCTTGAGAGCGCCGAAGTTCGAGTCGCACAGCCAGATGTCCTGCAGTCCGCCCGCGACCATGCGCTCGAGGTCGCTCCGGATGCGGCCGAGAGAGAACTGGAACATCTTGGTGCCGATCGCACCCGTTCCCCACTCGCAGAACGAGCAGCGGTACGGGCAGCCGCGGCTGGTCTCGTAGGCGACGTGCTCGTAGAGCGGCTCGCCGTCCGCATCGCGCAGGTCGAGGACGTCGAGCGCGGAGGGGAACACGTCGAGATCGGTCGCGCGCGCGCGCGGAGCGGTGCGGTGCGGTGCGCCGCCAGCGGCGAGGAACGAAAGCCCGGCGACGTCGCCCCAGGCGCTCCGGCCGCTGCAGTCGAGCAGCTCGGTGAAGGTGGTCTCGCCCTCGCCGAGCACCACGACGTCGATGCCGTCCTCGACCAGGAAGTCCTCGGCGCGCTGCACGTGCGGTCCGCCGGCGACGACCAGGGCGTCCGGAACCTCGCGCTTGACCGTGCGGGCGAGGGTGAGGAACTCGGCGACGTTCCAGGTGTAGCAGCTGAGCCCGAACACCGGCTGCACCCCGCCGGCGAGCGCCCGGCGGGCGAGCGGCGCCACGGTCCCGGGCCAGTCGTTCTGCAGCCAGTGCATGACGTCCGCCCGGTCCTTGAAGTGGACCAGCTGGACGTCCGTTGCGGCCGCCGTGTGGCCCCGGGCGAGGAAGCTGGCCTTCAGCGCGCCGGTGGTCATCGGCGGGCCGTAGAACTGCTCGGTGTCGAGGCTGAACAGGAATACGGGGCGCTGCATGGCACTTCGAGGTGCCATGCAGCCCCGCGGGCCGCAAGTGCGGTCGCTGGAGCGGCACGCGCCGCCCCGGCGGCGCTGGAGCCGCGGCCAGAGCCGGGCCGCCGTCAGATCGAGGTCACGCCCGCGATGCAGAGGGCGAGGCCGGTCGCGTACGTTCCCGCGGCCCCGGCGAAGCGGAGCGGGTGCGGCGCGGTCATCGTGCGGCAGGTGAGGATGCCGAGCACGAAGACGTAGCGGCAGGCGACCGCGAGCCCCATGGTCCAGAGCGTCCAGGTGGGCGGGTCGTTGGCGCCGACGGTGAGCATCAGCAACGCCAGCATCGGGGCGTACTCCGTGGTGTTCCCGTGCGCGCGCGAGATCCTGGCGAGCAGGTGGTCCGGGTCCGCAGGACAGCCGGCATTGATTCCGGTGCGCCCCGGGTGAGCGAGACACCGAGGCCTAGCCCGAACGCGAGAGCCCCGAGGAGTGCGGAGCACACGGCCGCGACGGTCATGCGAGCGCCTTCAGTGCCGCGATCACCTTCGCGCAGGCGTCGGCGCACTGCCCGCAGATCGCGGCGTGCACCGTGTGCTTGCGGCACTCGTCCTCGCACGACTGGCAGACGTCGATGCAGATCTTCGCGTAGGCCTTCAGGTGCGACGACTCGAGCGCGGCGAGGCTCGCGAGCGCCTGGCAGACCGGTACCATCTCCGCCACGCGCGCCGCGCACTGCGCGAGCATCGTCTGGCCCTTGGCGAACTCGGCGAGGCAGTGGTGCAGACACAGCTCGCCGGTTCCGGCGCACTCGAGCGTGACGCGGACGAGCGCCGCGTTCGGTGCCCCGGGCGCCTGGACGACCGCCGCGGCGTCCCTTGGGAGCCCCGGCAGCGACGTGGCGGCCGCGGCGGCGACCAGTGCGGACCCCGCCGCGAGCAGCGTGCGGCGGGCGACGGGAGCGTTCGTTCCGGTGCTGGTGCGGTTCGTCGTCTCGGCCATGGTCGTCCTCCCCCGTGTGGCAGAAACCTCTCTACCACGGCGCGCTCGACGCCGGAAGCGGCGATCCGATGCAACCGTCGTCAAGCGCTCAGCGACGGACGCTCGCGCAGGAACCCCGTGATCAGCTCGACGAGGCGGTCCGGACTGTCCTCCGGTGCGAACGTCCACGCGTCGTCGATCTCCGCCACGCGCGCGTCGGGTAGGATGTCGGCCAGCCGGTGCGCGTGTGCGAGCGGGAAGGAGCGGTCTTCCGTCGCCCAGGCGAGCAAGGTGGGCGCGGTGAATGCGTGCAGACGCTCGGCTGCGTCGATCGTCAAGCGTGGATCGAGTCCGGCGATCACCTTTGCGAGATCGCGACGTACCGCGGCACTCTCGATCGCCGGCCGCGTGAACGAGCGCAGCAGCTCCTCGTCGAGCGGACGCTTCGCGAGCCAGCCGTAGGCGAGCGGCGCGCGCGCGAGCAGCGGCGCGCGCATCGCCTGGACGATCGTCCAGGGCAGAGCGCGCGAGCGCGCCGCCACCGCGAGCGGAGCGAAGAACTTCGGCGGGAAGTTGTCGAATGCGTCGCACGACGTGAGAATCATCCGTCCGATGCGCTCGGGGTACCGCGTCGCGACGAGCTGGCACAGCGCGCCGCCGGTGTCGTTGCCGACCAGCGTCACGCTGCGCAGCTCGGGCGCCGCAAGGAATTCCGCGATCAGGCGCGCGAGCGCGGGCGGCGAGAGATCCGCATCGGCGCGCATCGCGGGCGTGTGCGAGCCGAGCGGCAGGTCGGGCACGATGCAACGAAAGCCGCGCGCGAGCGGCGGCACCAACTAGCGCCACAGCTGGCCGTTCACCAGCAGGCCGTGCACGAAGACGATCGCCTCGCCGCGCCCGACGTCGCGGTAGCGGATGGTTCCGGGCGCCAGCTCGATCGCCTTCATCTCTCCGGTCTTCGTCATCGAGGGATCCTCCTGCGGCAGCCGAGGTGGCCGCCGTCGCGACGCGGCGCTGCAGATTCCGTGCCGTGTGCGCCCGGGCGCGATCCGCCGCCGCGTTCGCGCGACGACGGCTGCTTCGGATCCCGCACGATGCGCGCCTGCAACCCATGTGGCGCGGCGGCAACGCGTGCGCGTTCGCGAAGCTCCATCCCGGGGCGGTGCCGGGACGCCGGGGGCGTTGGCCGCGACCTTGCACCCGGTGACGATGCGTCCGCGGTTGCTGCGCGGACGGAAGGAGGTGACGGCTGTGGCAGCTCTCCTGATCCTGCCCTGGCACGCGTGGCCCGCGCTGCTGCTTGCGCTCATGGGCGCGATGCTGGTCGCGCGCGGCGTTCGCGCCTTGCGCGCGGTGAGGAAGAAGTCGCGTGACCCCGAGCGGGCGCTCGCCGTCGTGCGCAGCCTGCGCACCGGCATCGCCGGTCTCTGTCTGGTCGTGCTCGCGATCGGCTGGCTGGCGGACGCCGCGTGGCTCGCGATCCCCGCGCTGATCGTGCTCGGCGAGGAGATGCTCGAGACGTCGGTGATGGTCGCGGCGCTCGAGGACGGACGGCGTCGCGCGAGCACCCGGCCGGCGTGAGCCGCCCCTCTTGTGGCGGGTACGAGGATGGTCGAGGATCATCCTCACGATGCCCGATGCATTCTTCGACGTGCTCGTGCTCGGCGGCGGACCGGGCGGTTACGTCGCCGCGATCCGCGCCGCCCAGCTCGGCTTCGCGACGGCGGTGGTCGAGCGCGAGCACCTGGGCGGCATCTGTCTCAACTGGGGCTGCATCCCGACCAAGGCCCTGCTGCGCACTGCCGAGATGGCACACGTGCTGCGCGAGCAGGCCGCGGACTTCGGCTTCACGATCGGCGAGGTTCGCTTCGACATCGCGAAGGCCGTCGAGCGCTCGCGGCGTGTCGCGGACCGGCTGTCGCGCGGCGTCGCGTCGCTGATGAAGAAGCACGGCATCCGCGTGATCGACGGCGAGGGGCGGCTCGCAGGCCCGGGGCTGGTTGCGGTCCGCGGCCGCGACGGCAGGACGACCGAGATCGCGGCCTGCCACGTGGTGCTCGCGACCGGCGCGCGTGCGAAGACCGTCCCCGGCTTCGAGCCGGACGGCGAGCTGATCTGGACCTACCGCGAGGCGATGGTGCCGCGTCTTCTTCCGTCGTCGCTCCTGGTGCTCGGCTCGGGTGCGATCGGAATCGAGTTCGCGAGCTTCTACCGGCAGCTCGGCACCGAGGTCACCGTCGTCGAGGTGCTACCGCGCATCCTTCCAGCCGAGGACGAGGAGATCTCGAAGCTGGCGCGCAAGGTCTTCGAGAAGCAGGGGATGAAGATCCGCACCGCCGCGAAGCTCGGCGGCGTCGTCAAGCAGGGCGACGGCCTCGTGGCTACGCTCGAGCTCGAGGGCGGACAGGGCGAGCGCGTGACCGTGCAGCGCGCGATCTCGGCGGTCGGCATCACCGGCAACGTGGAGGGGCTCGGGCTCGAGAGCACCGCGGCCGTCGTCGACCGCGGTCACGTGGTCGTGAACGAGTGGCTGCAGACCGGAGAGCCCGGACTCTACGCGATCGGCGACGTGGTCGGCCCGCCGTGGCTCGCGCACAAGGCGATGCACGAGGGGGTGATCTGCATCGAGCGCATCGCCGGCGAGGACGTGCAGCCGCTCGACCCGACGCTGATCCCGGGCTGCACCTACAGCCTGCCGCAGATCGCGAGCGTGGGGCTCACCGAGGAGAAGGCGCGCGCGAACGGCCGCGAGATCCGGGTCGGGCGCTTCCCCTGGGTCGGCAACGGAAAGGCGATCGCGCTGGGCGAGACGGACGGTCTCGTCAAGACCATCTTCGACGCGCGCACCGGCGAGCTGCTCGGGGCACATCTCCTCGGACCCGACGTGACCGAGCTGATCCAGGGCTACGCGATCGCGCGCGGTCTCGAGACGACCGAGCACGAGCTGATGCGCACGGTCTTCGCACATCCCACGCTGTCGGAGGCGATGCACGAGTCGGTGCTCGCGGCCTACGGCCGCGTGCTCCACGTGTAGGCGCGACGGGCACGCGTCCCCGTGATTCCGGCGAAGGGGGGCGCAGATGCGCTGCGCGCCGCCCGGATGTGCGACCTGCCCGGCTTCGAGCGGACGTTCCGCCCGGTCGAGGCGAACCGGCGGCGTCGAGACGGACTCTGCGCGGGTCCCGGCGCGGTCCGGACGGGCTCTCTGCGCGGGATCGTGGTCCGTCCGGACCGGCGCCCTCATCGATTGGGGCACGGCGACCGATGGAGATCAGGAGATCGTTTCGCGCTGATCCGGGCCGCACACGCGTTCGGCGCCCGGACCTCGAGTCCGGTCTTTGGAAACGCTGGTGGCGGATCCGGACGCACGAGGCGATCGAGGTCCCGGGTGGGTGGCTTCCCGCCGCGGGGAACTGGACCGTGGCCAAGCACAGCGTAAACCTCTCGAACTTCCCTCCCGATTCGTACCCGGACTTCGCGCGCGTCGATCCGGAAGGACGCCGGGA
Source organism: Deltaproteobacteria bacterium (assembly GCA_016874715.1). GTDB lineage: Bacteria > Desulfobacterota > Binatia > UBA12015 > UBA12015 > VGTK01. The sequence continues at coordinate 9,421 of VGTK01000179.1, forward strand.
TCTCGCCATCGACACGGCATGCGGCCTGCCGCAGCACGTGATGCAGCAGACCGGCGTCGTCCTGCCGCCCGATTCCCTGCTGCGCTGCGTCGGCGCGATCACGTCGACGGAGGGAACGACGGGGTCCCGAATCGAGGGCCTGCCATGACGGACGACGGTAGCGAGCAGGTTCGAGGGGAGGTGCCGGCACGCGTCCCGACGATCCTCATCATCGACGACGATCCGGTCATCACCTTCCTGCTGCGGAGCTTCCTCGAGAAGGCCGGCTACCGTTGTCTCGTCGCGCGCGACGGTGACAGTGCGTGGCAGGTGCTGTCGCCCGACGTGTCGCTGGTGCTGCTCGACATCATGATGCCGGGCCAGAACGGCCCCGAGATCCTCCGGCGCATGCGGCTCGATCCGTTGCTCGCGGACATACCCGTCATCTTCGTCACCGGCCGCACGGACGCCGCGACGCGTATCCAGTGTCTCGCCATGGGTGCCGTGGGCTTCGTCGTCAAACCGTTCCACGCCGAGGACGTGCTGAGCCAGGTCCATCAGGCCCTCGAGCGCACCGAGAGCGCCGACGCGGTTTCGGAGGAAGACGACGTCGACCCGCTCGAGGCGGCACTGGAGTCGGAGCTGGCACCGACGACGGCCGGCGGTGGCAGCGGCGGCAGCGAAATCTCGGTCGCGGACCTCGAGTCGATGCCCGTCGCGCAGCTGCTGCGCAGCCTGCTCGCCGAGCGTCGCGGCACGCGGCGCTCGCTGACCAGCCACCGTCGCCTCGTGTCGGCGCTGTTTCGCTTGCACCAGGCGATGAGCGAGGGTGAGAGCCCGCGCGCGCTCGCGCAGTCGGTCGTCGGCCTCACGCCGAAGGCGCTGCGCGCGACGCGCGCGGAGATCTGGGTGCCGCACGACGACGGCCTGCAGCGCCTTGCGGTGGCGCCGGCGGAGCGCGATGGCGCTCTGGAGGCAGCGGTGACGATGCCGCTCGACGGTAACCAGCCGGCGGCGCAGGCGTGGCGCGACTGGCTGACGGTCGAGCGCGGCGAGGGCACGAACGAGATCGACGTGCACTATCCGCTCACGGTCGGCACGGAACGCATCGGTATCATGTCGCTGTGGTTTCCGGCTGCGAACCGTCCTTCGGAGAGCCTGTCCAGCTTCTTCTGCGCAGAGGCCGCGCTCGCGCTGGACGCCGCGGTCCGCCTCGAGCGCGCGCAGAGCGAGGCCCTCACCGACCCGCTGACCGGCGCCTACAACCGCCGCTTCCTCGAGGCGCGCCTGGCCGACGAGATGCGGCGCGCGAGCAAGCTCGGCTACTCGACGAGTCTGATGTTCATCGACCTCGACAGGTTCAAGGAGGTGAACGACACCTTCGGACACGACGTCGGCGATCAGCTGCTGCGCCACGTCGCGACGCTGCTGCGCTCGGAGCTGCGCTCGGTGGACGTGGTGGCGCGCTTCGGCGGCGACGAGTTCGTCATCGTGCTGCCCGAGACCGATCGCAGCGGGTCGCTGCGCGTCGCGCTGCGTCTGCAGGAGGCGCTCGCGCAGCGCGGGCTCGAGGCGCTGCCGGAAGCCGCCGCCGTGACGTTCACCGTCGGCACCGCGACTTCCCCCGAGGACGGGGTTCGTCCGTCGGACCTGCTGGTCAGCGCGGACTCCGCGATGCTGCGCGGCAAGCGTGGTGGGCGCAACCGCGTCGAGATCTTCGGTGGGGAGGGCGGCGAGATCCCGGTTCCGGAGGCGCCGCGGCGCGAGGAGACCGCGGTGCTGCGCACGCTGATCGCGGCCCTGGAGGTGCGCGACCGCTACACCGCGCGCCACTCGCGCGAGGTCGGGGCGCTCGCGGCGCGCATCGCGCGGCACATGGGCTGCGACCCCGACACGGTGCGCCTGTGCGGACAGGCGGGGCTGCTGCACGACATCGGCAAGCTGCACACGCCCCTCGAGATCCTGCTGAAGCCCGGGCCGCTCGACGAGAACGAGCGCGCGATCATGAACCTGCACGCGGAGGTCGGCGCGGAGCTGGCGCGGGCGCTCGCCCCGGTACGCCATCTCGCGCCCGCGATCCGCGCGTCACAGGAGTTCTTCGACGGCACGGGCTATCCCGATGGGCTCGCCGGCGAGGCGATCCCACTGCCGGCGCGCATCATCGCGGTCGCCGACGCCTACCACGCGATGTGCAGCGACCGGCCGTATCGCGAGGCGCTGGCGCGCGAGGTGGCGGCCGCCGAGCTGCAGCGCTGTGCCTGGACGCAGTTCGACCCGGCCGTCGTGGCGGCCGTCCTCGAGCTCCTGGTCGAGGACGAGCGCGCGCGCGGCCACGGCATGCCGACGGCAGCCTGATCGACCGTCCACCGGCAACGCCGGTACACAGGTCGGTCAACCGGTGTTGTCGGAAAGCGGCGTGCAGGCTTCGCAACCGCGTCGCGTGCGCGACGGGCGCGCCGTGCGCACGCGGCGAAACCGGAGGGATCCGGCTGGCATCCCTCGTGCGTATCAGCTGACGTGAGGGCGCCGCGTGGCCCCGATGCCGTCCGCACGCCCCTCCGTGCACCCCATGGCGGCATTCCCTCCCCCCGAGGGGCCACCGGCGCCTTGCTCCCTAGGAGCCTGTCCGAGCAAGGCCGCGGGGCTGCGAAGCGCGATGCATCCGCGATCGCTGCGTCACGGAACCCTCGACGGATCGGGTGGATACGCCTTCGGGTTCCGTTCCTTGCGCTCGCGGCGCCTCACGC
>VGTK01000180.1 GCA_016874715.1 Deltaproteobacteria bacterium
CGCCTGCGCGCGCTCCTCGTCGCCGAGCCGGCCGCCGCGGCGCTCGGCGAGCCGGTCGAGCAGCAGCGGCTCCTGCCCCACGGCCGCCACGCCCGGCGGCACGCCCTCCAGGCGTGCCACGCCGCCGCGGAAGAACGCGCGCGCGGCGTGGTGGCTCAGGATCGGGTGCAGCAGCGTGTGCACCTCGTCGCCGTCGCGCGACGGCGCGACGCTGCCGATCGGACGGAGCTCGTGCGCGAGCAGCGCCGGCAGGCTCTTGACGCCCGAGCGGACGAGCCCCGCGTGGAAGTCCGGCAGGGCGACGCGGCGGGCCAGCCGGTCGAGGTCGATGGTCGCGTCCGCCTCGCGGAAGCCGAGCAGCAGCAGGTCGTTGGTCATCGTGAACCAGACCGCGACGCGGTCGAAGACCGACACGTACGTCCGCAGCACCAGCTCGAGCGTCGCGTCGTCGGTCTCGTAGCTGTGGAACCACTGCGCGAACACGCCGCCCGGCGCGAGCTGCGCGCGCGCCGCGGACAGGAACTCGCGGCTGAACAGCATCTCGACGCCGGTCACCCACGGGTTGCTGGGCTCCGACACGATGACGTCGAACGGCCCCTCGCTGCGCAGCAGCGCGCGGTACGCGTCCGACACCAGCACGCGGGTCTTGTCGCTCCGCGACGCGTGCAGGTTGCCGTCGTCGAAGAGCGGTGCCGCCGCCATCACCGCCGGCGAGATCTCGGCGACCACAACCTCGCGCATCGACTGCAGCGCTGCGAGCTCCCCGACCGTCACACCTGCCCCGTAGCCGATCACGAAGGCACGCTCGGCCTTCTCCGCGAGGAGTGCCGGCACGAGCCCGAGCAGTGCCGTGGTCGGGTAGTCGAGGATCAGCGAGCCGTCCGGCTTACCGTTGCTGATGATGCTGCGGGTCTTCTGCCCGCCCCAGATCGGGAACTCCTTGACGGCGATCGAAGCGACGGGGTCGTCGCGGTGGAATAGCAGGTCGACGCCGTGCGTGTCCGAGAAGAAGGCGTCCGGGCCGCCCACCGCCCCGGGCAGCGGCTCGCGGTTGCGAAAGAGGCCTGCCGACAGCCGCTCCGGCGCCCAGGGCGGCAGCAGGAGCAGCGCGGCGAGCGTCACGATCGGCAGGACCAGCGCCGCGACGCGCATGCCGCGCCCCGGCATCTGCAGCGTGAGCAACGTGGCGCCGAGGATCAGCGCCGCGCAAGCGACGCGGAACACCGCGTGCAGGTCGAGCCAGAAGAACAGCACGTAGCCGCCAAGGAGTGCGCCGAGCAGCGAGCCGACGGTGTTCCAGCTGTAGAGCCGCCCGGCGACCGCACCGAGGTCGCCGATGCGCCCGCTCAGGTGGTGGAAGAGCAGGGGCAGCGTGGCACCCGAGAGCAGGATCGGCACCGCCAGCACGGCGAGGATCGCCGCGAACGCCGTCAAGTAGTACGGGAGAAACGATGCGGCGTCGGTGCCGAACTGCGCGCGCAGCACGTGCGCCCGGAACGGTGCGTCCTCGAGGTTCGCGTAGAGCAGCAGCAGGCTCGCGACCAGCGCCCACTGGCTCGCGACGATCAGCCCCGGCGGGATGCGGCGCAGCGCCGACACGCCGAAGCTGCCGAGCGCGATGCACAGCACGAACGCCGCAACCACCATCGCGAAGGTGAAGTGCGACGAGCCGAAGGCGAGTCCCGAGAGGCGGATCAGCACCGTCTGCGCGGTCATCATCGCGAAGCCCGACAGCAGGGCCACGCCGGCGAACGCGGCGAAGCCCGGCACGACGCGCGTCTCCGCCTCGACGTTCGCGTCCGCCGCTGCGTCGGTCGCCCCGGGCGTGCCTTCTGCGGTCGCGCCGGCGGCCGCGCGCGACGTCATTCCGAGGACGACGAACGCCGCACCCGCGAACACGTTGATGGCACCCATGGCGCGCAGCACGCCGACGAGCCCCAGCGCCGGCACGAGCCAGAAGGCCGCGGCGAGCGCGCCGAGGAACGCGCCCGCGGTGTTGAACGCGTAGACCAGCGCGTGCAGGCGGGTCGCGTCGGCGAGGCTGCGCGACAGCGCCTGCGTGAGCATCGGGATCGTGCCGCCCATCATGACCGTCGGCGGCCCGATCAGCAGGGCCGCGAGCAGGACGTCGACCGCGAAGGCGAGCCCCGGCGACGGCAGGTGCAGCCGGAACGACAGCGCCTGCGCGAGCGCGAACAGCGCCGGGAACAGCCAGGCCCAGACGCCGATCGCCGCCTCGATGACGCCATACGCGAGCGCGAGCGGCGGCGGCTCGCCGCGCTCCGCCGCGCGACGCACCAGCACGGCCGTCACACGACCGAAGAGCGCGTAGCCGAGCGACAGGCCGCCGAGGTAGATGCCGAGTACCGCGGCCGTCGCCTCGCTGTGCGAGCCGAGCAGCGTCGCGAGCCAGCGCTGCCAGGCGACCTCGTAGACGAGTCCGCTCACGCCGGTGAGCAGCGTGAGGGCGAGCGCGATCAGCCGTACCACGGTACTCGACGAGTTCGGGAAGCTCGCGTGTGTCGCCCGCTCAGCCGGTGAAGGTGTCGCAGGCGTCGACCGAGCCCGACTCGAAGCCGCGCTTGAACCAGCGCACGCGCTGCTCGGCGGAGCCGTGCGTGAACGATTCCGGCACGACGTAGCCCTGCGTCTTCTTCTGGATGCTGTCGTCGCCGACGGCCGCCGCGGCGCCGAGCGCTTCTTCCACGTCGCCGCGCTCGAGCACCTGCTTCTGGCGCTGGGTCTGGTGCGCCCACACGCCGGAAAGGCAGTCCGCCTGCAGCTCGAGGCGGACCGACAGCTCGTTCGCCGCGTCGCGACCCGCGCGCTGCTGCGCCGCGTGCACCTTGCCGGAGATGCCGAGCAGGTTCTGCACGTGGTGACCGACCTCGTGCGCGATCACGTAGGCCTGCGCGAAGTCGCCCGGCGCGCCGAAGCGGCGCTGCAGCTCGTCGTAGAAGTCGAGGTCGATGTAGACCTTCTGGTCGGCCGGGCAGTAGAACGGCCCGACCGCGGCCTGCGCGAAGCCGCAGCCCGACTCGACGCCGCCGGAGAACAGGACGAGGCGCGGCTCCTGGTACGCGCGGCCCAGATCCTCGCGGAAGGTCTTGTTCCAGACGTCCTCGGTGTCGGCGAGCACGACGGACACGAACTCGCGCTGCGCCTGGTCCGCGCCGGACTCCTGGTACGGCTGGTCGACCTGCTCGCCCGTCGAGACCCCGCCCGCGCCCTGCTGCTGCGACGCGATCTCGCCCAGCATGTCGAGCGGGTTCTGCCCGGTGAGCAGCGCCAGCAGGAGGATCACGACCAGCCCCGTGCCGCCGATGCCCACCATCCCGCCGCCGCCGCGCACGACGCGGCGGCCGCGCAGGTCCTCGACATTGTCGCTCTGTCTGCGGCCGCGCCACTGCATGGGTTGGAGCCTATTCCGGGTCGGCCGGCGGCGCCACCGCGCCGCCGGGCTTGGGGGTGGGAACGATCGTCAGCGGGATGTCGGGTGCCGGGCCCCATGCCACCGCAGCCTTCGAGAGGCCCTGCGCGATGGCCGTGGTGAGCGCGAGCTCGACCAGCTCGGCGACCGTGAACGTCCGCTGCAGCTCGTCGGCGAGCTCCGCGTCGACGTCGCCGGGCGCCGGACCGAGCAGCACGTCGACGAAGCGTAGCGCCGTCTTGAAGCGCTCCGGCAGCGCGCTCGATGCGTGCGCGTCGTCGATCTGGGCGACCAGCTCCTCGCCGAGCCCGCCGTCGCGCGCGCCCGCGAAGCGCAGGTTGCGGCAGATCCCGCAGCCCGTGACGCGCGCGTTGCGGAGCCGCGCGACCTCCTTCGTCGGCTGGTCGAGCACGCCCTCGGTCCACAGCGTGCCGTAGAAGCGGTTGAAGGCCGCGAACAGCTCCGGGCGGTGCTCGAGGAAGGTGAGCTTCCCCGGTGGCGGCGCGATGCGCACGCGTCAAGCCCCCGGTTCCCGCACGGCGCGCACGCGTCAAGCCCCCGGTTTCCGCGCGGCGCGCACGCGTCAGGCCCCCGCCGTCCGCGCGACGCCGAGCGCGAGCTCGAGGCGCAGCATCGCCTCCGACAGCGCGAGCCCCATGGTGAACGCCGCACAGCCCGGGTCGCCGATCGCACCGCGTAGCGCCGCGCAGTCGTCGTCGGTCACACCGGACGGATCGAAGAGCCACTGCTCCGCGAAGGCGAGCGCCGCGCGCTCGCGCGCACCGAAGCGTAAGCTGGTCGGCCAGCGCGGCAGGTCGGCGATCGTGGCGTCGTCGAGGCCCGCCGCGACGGCCGCCGGGGAGACCGGCCGCGTGCGCGGGTCGAGCCCGAGCATCTGCCCGATCCGCAGCCGGCACAGCTCGAGCAGCAGCGGGTCGGTGGCAGGATCGCGCCACATCGCCACGTCCCATGCGCGCAGCGTGTCCGCCGCCGGCGAGAGCGACAGCAGCTCGTCGAGCGAGCGGGCGCGCGGGTCGCGGATCCAGCTCGTTGCCATGGCTCGCGCCGGCATACGTCGCGCGAGGGAGGCGACGCAAGCGCGGAGTTCCGCGGCCCCCGGGGTGCGCCCGGGGCGGTAACGCCGGCCCCGGGGCCGGCAGAAATTGCCGCCTCGCCACGCCCGTCCGACCCGTCAAGTGCCGGGTTCCGCTCCATCGGTGTCCGGCCCCCGTGGCACGGGCGTTGCGACGCGGTGCCCGCATGTCTCGCCCAGGTCACGTCCGCGGCTTCTCGAGCGGCCGCGCTTTCTGCTCGTCGCGACGCGCGGTCGCGACGGCGCTGGTCCTGCTCGCGGTCGGCGTCGCGCCATCGCGCGCGGCGGCGTACGACGGCTTCCAGATCGGACGCGACGGCGGGGCGAGCATCATCAGCCGCGACGTCGCCGGTGCGCGCTGGGCGATCACCGAGAACCGCGCGGACGGCGTGCTGATCGGCAACGTGTTCTTCCCCGGCGGCGGTCCGCCGCAGTTCGTCTGGTGCGAGCCGACGAGCATCCTACCGAACGACGACCCGGCCCTCGCCGTCTACACGTACGACTGCTTCGGATCGGAGACCTGCGATCCGACGCAGTGCCCCGACTGGACGTTCATCAGCTCGGTCACCCTCAGCGGGACGTTCTTCGAGCCGCCGCCGCTCCAGCCGACACCGAGCCCGTCGCCGGTGCCGACGCCGACGCCCGCACCCCTGTGCCCGACGCCCGCGATCACGCCGACGCCGACCGCGTCGCCGAAGCCCACGCCCACCCCGTCGCCGAAGCCGACGCCGACGCAGTCCCCGAAGCCGACGCCGACGCCGACACCGGTGCCGACGGCGAGTCCCGTGCCGACGCCGAGCCAGAGCCCGAAGCCCACGCCGACGCCCACGCCCCTGCCGCTGGTCGTCACGCCGAACAAGGCGACGGTCGACTTCGGCAAGACGTTCCTGTTCGTCATCACCGGCGGCGTGCCGCCCTACGAGCTGAACGTGACGACGGGCGGCAACGTCGCGCCGCAGATCGTGCGCGCGGCGGGAGATCCGTTCGTGTTCACGTCGACTGCGGCAGGGACGGCGACGATCATCTTCGTGGACTCGACGACGACGCTCACGACGGTGGACGTGACCGTCAAGCCGTCGCCGACGCCAGCCCCGACACCGAAGGGGTGATTCAACGAGGGGGCGCCGCCCCCTCGCTCCACGCGGCGAAGCCGCGCGGAGCCTCACTCCCCCGCTCGCTGTCGCTCGGCCGCGTGCTCTGCACGCGGAGGGACGATGCTGAGTCGGCGATCGGCTTCTCGAGGAACAGCACGACGCGGAACTCGCTGCCCGCCCCCGGCTCGCTGTCGAGCTGGATCTCGCCGCCCATCAGGCGGACGAGGTCGCGGCAGATCGTGAGGCCGAGGCCCGTGCCGCCGAAGCGACGCGTCGAGCTGCCGTCAGCCTGCGTGAAGCTCTCGAAGATCGCGTCGTGGCGGTCGGGCGCGATGCCGATCCCCGTGTCGGCGACGGCGATGCGCACGGTCGCGCCGAGCGGCGTCTCGGCCAGCAGCCACGCCTGAATCGGCACGCGGCCGCGCTCGGTGAACTTGACGGCGTTGCCGACGAGGTTGGTGACGATCTGGCGGAGCCGCACCGGATCGACGAGGAGCCGCAGCGGGACGTCGCCCGCCACGTCGCAGTCGAGCGTCAGGCCCTTCTCTTCGGCGCGCGAGCGCAGCAGGTCGGTGACCTTTGCGAGCAGCGCGTGCACGTTCGTCTCGACGACGTCGAGGGTCAGCTTGCCCGCCTCGATGCGGGAGACGTCGAGCACGTCGTCGACCAGCGCGAGCAGCGGCGCCGCCGCGTTGCGCGTGCGCGCGAGGCAGTCGCGCTGCTCGTCGGTGAGCCCGCCCTCCCCCTCGATGATCTACGTCATGCCGAAGATGATGTTCATCGGCGTGCGGATCTCGTGGCTCACGTTGGCGAGGAACTGCGACTTCGCACACGTCGCGTCGTTCGCGCCGAAAGGAAGGCCGCGACCAGCGCGAAGATCGCCCACGCGCAGAGGATCTGGACGCCCGCGGTGCAGGCCTCGAGGTTGTCCGGCGGAATCGGGATCGAGAAGCGCACGCCGCTGGCCTGCAGGAACGCGAAGGCGCCGATCTGCAGGCTGAGGAGCACCGGGTAGACGGCCGCGCCGCGCACGCCGAGCAGCAGCCCCGCGACGATCGGCGGCAGGTAGGTCCATGCCTGGCCGACCATCTCGAGCCCGCCGAGCTCCGCCTGCCGCTCGGCGAGGATGGCCATGATGAGCGTGACGAGGAGGTGCGTCGCGCTCTCGAGCGGCAAGCCGTGGCGGATACCGGCGTACACCAGCACGCCGAGCAACGACACGATCAGCACCGGGATCATGCTCAGCCCGCCGCCGCCGAGCAGCAGCAGCAGCAGCAGCAGACCGACGGTCATGGGACACGCCGCGAGCAGCGCCAGCACCATCAGGTTCAGCGTGCACATCCGCCGCATGTACTTGACGTCGCAGAAGCGCGGGTCCGACGGGCGGACGCCGCCGTCGATCAGGTTGCGCAAGATGCGGCGCACGCGCTGCGCTACGCGTCCATGGCGGGGGAATCGGCCGTTTCGTCGCCCGCGCTTGAGGCAGGGAGGCGTTCGCCCACGCACTTTCCACGGCGGAGCGGCCGGCCGCGGGCCCGGGTCCGGGACGGGCAATCGCTGCCGCTCAGAGTCCGCTGCGACTGGTCGGACCGAAGGCGGACTGGTCGATGCACGGGCTGCCGCCGCTGCAGCCCGGCGTCAGGATCAACGGAGCCGCCCAACCGGCCACGCAATCCGCGCGTTGCGATTCTGTCGCATGTTCCCGGTGGTCGCGTCCACGGCTTTTCTCGTCCGCGGGCGCCATCCGCATCAGCGCCCGATTCATCCGTACCAGGTCGTCGGCGGAGAGCACCCGATACGCTTTCCAAGCTTCGTCTTGGGAACCGTGGTGGCCTTGTCGACCATCACTCGCGAATTCAGCGGGAGTCCGTTCAGCTCGCTCGGCTCGATGACGAGGCGGAATAGCGGGGCATCAGTCTGGTCGCTGGTGAAGGCGACGCTCCAGATCTCTCCGCGCTTCACTCGCTCTCCGAGGTAACGGCGTCAATGAGCGCCTGATCCTCGGCGGCGTGGCGGCTCACCGCTACGCGTCGCGACTGACGCGGCGCTTCGGCCACGAACTCCTTCGATCGGGTGTCGGGAACCCGGATCTGGATCGGACGCAGGCCCCGTACGCGCAGCCTATCTCTGTGCGCCTGCACCTTCTGGCGCGACGACACGGGTTTGGGCTTCCGAGAGGAATCTTCGCCGCACGCATGACCAATCTCCGCCAGAACGGTTACATGGTGCCCGCCGACTCCCCGTGTGGAGTCACCTGCCCAGCGCCTCCGCCTCCACCCCGAACCCCTCCGGATTCGACCACGGCACCAGCAGCCGGTCGGTCGCGCGCGTCATGCCGACGTAAAGCAACGCTTTCCCCTGCGGACGCGCCCCCGCGCCGTCGCGCGGGCGGTCCATGCCGAACAGCACGACGATGCGCGACTCGAGGCCCTTGAAGCTGTGTACCGTCGACAGCGCGACGCCGCCGTGGTCGAGGACCGCGTCGGCCTTCGTGCCGCGGTCGCGCGACAGCCAGTGCAGCGGCACCTGGGCCTCGCGGAACGCCTCCTGCAGGAGCGCCACGAGGTCGATGCCGTCCGTGGCGCCGCGCGCGACCGGCGAACCGAGCGCGTTCACGTGCGAGCTCGCGTAGAGGACCGCCATCTCGTCGGGCGTCCAGCCCTGCGACGCGAGCTCCTGGCAGCGCGCGGCGGCCCACGTCGCCTGCTCGAGCACGTCGGCGCAGCAGCGGACCTCGACCGGCTCGCCGGAGCGGTCGCACGAGATCGGCACGATCGCGCTCTGGTCGCCGACGCGGATCGTCGCGCCTTCCTCCGCGTCGCCCCACAGGAAGCGGCGCGAGAACGTGTTGATCTGGCGCGAGCAGCGGTGGTTGAGCTTCAGGAAGGTCACCTTGCCGCGCGCCTGGACGCCGGCGCTCGAGAGCGGAACGTCGGTGCCCTCGTAGATCTTCTGCGCGTTGTCGAGCGCCAGGAGGAACGTCTCGCGCTCGGGCTTCAGCGCGGCGAGGCACGCCTGCAGCATCGGGACCGAGAAGTCCTGGCCCTCGTCCACGATCACCGCGTCCCAGCGCTGTGTGATCCGTCCGTCGCGGAGCGCGTCGAGCAGGAGCTGCGGAAACGCGTCCTGCTCCTCGTAGATCCGCCGCGCGTAGCCGATGCCGGCGCGATCGAGCAGGTCGCGCGCCCACTCGTGGAAGTGCAGGACGGTGAGCGCGTGCCCCTGCAGCTCGCCGCCCTCGAAGACGCGCGAGCGCAGCCACGCGGCGAGGCTCACGTTGAAGCAGAGGACGAGGATGCGCCACGCGGGGTTCGCGTCGGCGAGGATGCGGGCACGCGCCGCGACGACCTCGCTCTTGCCGCTGCCCGCGACGCCCTGCAGCACCTGGTGTCCGCCGGAGAGGTGAAGCGCCACGCGACGCTGCTCCTCCGACATCGGCCGCGTCGACACCATCGGCAGCGAGGTCTGCTGCGCACCGGCTGCCGCCTGCTTCGGAACGCGACCCGCATAGGTGCGCCGGACGGTCGTCTCCGGGGAGAGCAAGCCGCACAACGACGCGCGCATCGCGCCGGTCACGGCCCACGGGAAGCCGACGCCGAACGCGCGACGCAGCCGCTCGACGAGATCGCGGCCACGGTGCGCCCACGCCGGCGACGCGCCGATCTCGTCGCCGGCGAGCACCGCGCCGGACGCGTAGCCCGTGCACAGACCGAGCTCCTCGACGTCGCGCACGCTGAGGTTCGGGAACACCGCGCCCTTCGCGAACGGGAACTGCAGCTTGCCTCGGTGCGCGCCGCTCGCGTGGACGCAGGACGGCTCGCGGTCGAGCATCTCCTTGATCCTGAACAGGTGCTGCTCGGCCTGCTCGACCGGGTGGGTCGCGGTCTTGACGTCCGCCGCGTTGCGCAGATGGACGCTCTGCGCCGCGTCGACGCCGACGATCGCGTCCGCGGACCAGTCCTTCACCTCGAGGACGAGCAGTCCGAGGTCCGGGCCGAACACGACGACGTCCGGCTTGCTGCCAGCGACGCGAGGCTCGTGCCAGACGGCGAAGTGGTCCGGCAGAGCGTCGCAGAGCCACCTGTAGACGAGCTGCTCGCCGCGGGTTGCGTTCACGAGACGGTCTTCGACTGCGTAACCGCTGGCCATGGAGCGGTTCCTTGCCACGACGGCGTACCGGTGCGCCAGCGTCGGTCTTCGCCCGCCGCTACACCGACTCGACGGCGGATCAGGCGGTCTCGCTTCTGACGCGCAGCTCGAGCAGGCGATCCGCGAACGACGCGATCAGCTCGCGGTGTGCGAGGCGATCTCGCCACACCGCCGGGATCCCGTGCTCGCCGTGGAACGCGCCCGCGAGCTGGCCGTAGATGGCACCTGTGGTGTCCGCATCGTCTCCGAGATTGACGGCGAGCGGCGCACCGTCGCGGAACGACCCGGCGCGGTGGAACGCCCACAGCGCCGCCTCGAGCGGGCGGACGACGTAGCCCTCGCCGGCGACGGCCGGCGGGTTCCTCTCCGCGAGCGAGCCGGCCGCGATCTCCGCGATCCGCGGCGCGAGCGGCTCGTCGGCGAGCGCGCTGCGCTCGACGTCAGAGAGGCTCGCGCTGAGGATGGCGCTCTTGCGCGTGTCCGGATCGAGCGCGCGCAGCAGCAGGATCGCGAACCAGCGGCACGCGTCGACCGCCTCGCGCGCGCCGTGCGTCGTGCGCGAGCTGTCCGCGGCGAGGCGGACGGCGAGTACCGGATCGTGCGCGTGCGCGAGCACGACGGGCGCGAGGCGCATCAGCGAGCCGTTGCCGGCGCCGTGCGGGTCGGTCGAGCCGGGACAGGGATCGCGCGTGCGCTCGAAGCGCGCGAGGGCCGCGCTCACCGTGATGCCGATGTCGAAGCAGCGTCCGTTCGAGCTGAGGTGGCCGTCGCGACGCCAGCGGACGGAGCGCTCGAGCTGGTCGACGGCGTCGAAGCCGGCGCACTCGACGAGGCTCTCGGCGATGCAGAGCGCCATCGAGGTGTCGTCGGTCCACTCGCCGGGGCTCAGGTCGAAGGGGCCGCCGCCGACCATGTCGTCGATCGGGGTGAAGGTTCCGGGGCGGCAGAACTCGAGGGTCGTGCCGAGGGCGTCGCCGGTGGCGAGGCCGAGAAGTGCGCCGCGGTAGCGGTCGCGGTCGCAGTCGCGGGTGGGGTCGGTCTGATCGGACACCCGATCTTCGTCGTCGATCGCGCTCGCGCGAGCAAGCTCGATGAGCGTGGTGGGGGTGACCCCGGGGGACGTGGCGTCCCGCCGCGCCCGCGTTTCACGATCGGGCGCCGGCTTTTCTTCACGCAGACCTTGACGGATTTCGTGAGGGCCACCCGGCGATCGTGATCGAACCGTCGAGACGGCCCCGTCGCGCGCGCCCGACGCGCGCCAGCGCACGCGCGTGGCGCGGGGCCGCGTCGCCTCTCGCGCGCCGAGATCGCCGCGCAGGGCCCGCCGGAGACCCCCTCGAATCGGCGGTGGTACACGCTGCGCATGATCGCGACATCTCGCATCCATCCCGCGGCGCTCGAGGACATGCCCCCACCGCTCGCGCCCGCCGACGTCGACCGGCTCGCCGACGAGATCGCCGAGGTCGCGTCGCACATCGACGCCGCCGAGCACCGGCTGCTGGCCCTCGTCCGCCGCTTCGACGAGGGCTCGGGCTGGGCGACGCACGGCGCGCTCAGCTGCGCGCACTGGCTCAACTGGCGGATCGGCCTCGACCTCGGTGCGGCGCGCGAGCGCGTCCGCGTCGCGCGCGCGCTCGGCGGGCTTCCACTCGTCGATGACGCGCTCCGCCGCGGTGCGATCAGCTACTCGAAGGTGCGTGCGATCACGCGCGTCGCATCGGCGGCGACGGAGGCGACGCTGCGCGAGATGGCGACGCACGCCACCGCGTCGCAGCTCGAGCGCATCTGCCGCGGCTACCGGCGCGTCGTCGCCGACGCGGACGTCGTTGCGCCGCCGAGCCTCGTGGACGAGGAGCGTACGCGCTTCGTCCGGGTGCGGGACACGGACGACGGCATGGTGCGGGTCGAGGCGCGGCTCCGGCCGGAGGAGGCGGCCGTCGTGCTGCATGCGCTCGACGTCGCGCGGCGCCGGGCCTGGGGCTCGCGGTCCGCGCATCGGGCGCACTCATCCGTCGCGGAGATTTCCGCGGAAAGGTCGCCGGCCGCACGAGCAGCGGACGGGGGCTCGCAGCACGAACCGCCGCCGGCGCTGTCCCGCGCCGACGCGCTGGTCGCGATCGCGGAGTCGTGGCTCGCCTCGATCGCCGCGAGCGACGATGCGCACGACGCGGCGGGACTGCCGGTCGAGCTGGTCGTGCACGTCGACCACGCCGCGCTCGCGGCGGGTGGAGACGGCACGGACCGCCGACACGCCCCGCACGCCCCCGACGCACCGGATCAC
>VGTK01000181.1 GCA_016874715.1 Deltaproteobacteria bacterium
GGTCTGGCGCAGGGTCGGGGCGGGGCCCTTGGTCGTCACGCCGGTCATATCCGAAGTCTGACCGCTCCCGGAGCGAAACTCCAGTCGCTTCGCGCGCAGCGCGTCACCGGATCCCGGTCCTGCGCCGCGGTGGCGCGACGCGGTGGACGGGCCGCGGCCGCTTCGCATAGTGTCGTCGGGCCGGTCGCGCCGGCAGCCGGCCCGTCACCGGCACGCAAGACCACAGGAGGCCCTGCCGTGAACTTGCTCGGGAACAAGATCGCCGTCGTCACCGGCGGCGCTTCCGGCATCGGTGCCGCGACCGCTCGCCTGTTCGCGCAGGCTGGAGCGAAGGTCGTCATCGGCGATCTGCAGGACGGCTCGGCCGTCGCGAAGGAGATCGCGGGCTCGTACGTGAAGACCGACGTGCGCAGCTCCGAGGACGTGCGACACCTGGTCGAGCGCGCAGTGAAGGACTTCGGCCGCCTCGACGTGTTCTTCAACAACGCCGGCATCGAGCAGCACGCACCGCTCGCCGCGACCGACGACGACGTGCACCGCGCGATCATCGACGTGAACGTGAACGGCGTGTTCTACGGCCTCAAGCACGCGCTGCTTGCGATGGCGCAGAATCCGGGGCCGACGCGCGGCAGCATCGTCAACACGGCGAGCGTCGCCGGGATCACGGGTGCTCCGATGCTTGGCTCGTACGCGGCGTCGAAGCACGCCGTGGTGGGACTCACGCGCACCGCGGCGGCCGAGTACGGGGCGATGGGCATCCGCGTGAACGCGGTCTGCCCGGGCATCATCCGCACGCCGATGCTGCTCGCGGGCTTCGAGCCGACGCCGGAGGCGCTCGAGCAGCTCGGGCGCGTGCACGCGCTCAGGCGCATCGGCGAGCCCGAGGAGGTCGCACGGCTGGTGCTCTTCCTCGCGAGCGACGACGCGTCGTTCGTCACGGGGCAGGCGATCGCCGTCGACGGCGGCATGACGGCCGGGCCGGTGTTCGGAGGCTGACCCACGGAGGGGAGACGATGACGGGAACCGTCAAGCGCAACCTGTGCGGCACCGCGCTCGCGCTCCTGGCGTGCTCCTGCTCGGACGCCACGGGCGGGAACGGGCAGCCGATCCTGTTCAGCCCGGAGGGCAACGACCTCAACGCCTACTCGACCGGCGCCGACGTGGCCGCGCAGACCGTGATCCGCAACGCGGACGAGGACCCCGACGGCCGCGACATCAACGGCCAGGTGTGCTTCGCGCCCGACGGCTCGCGCGTCTTCGTCGCCGGCGAGGACACCGGGCAGCCCGTCAGCCCGGCCGGATTCGGTCTCTTCGAGCTGTCCGGGAGCGAGGTCGGCGAGCTGTCGGCGGTGCAGATCGGCAAGCTCGTGCCGACCTACCCCGGCGCGGAGACCAGCATCCCCGACCCGTACGGCTGCAGCTTCCTGTCCGACGGGCGGCTGGTCACGAGCGACATCGGCAACAACCAGACCGGCCCCGCGAACGGGCAGGTGATCGTGTGGTTCCCGCCGCTCGACGTGGCGACGCCGCGCTACTGCAAGATCGACGTCGCGGTCGGCACCGCGGGACAGGTCTACGTCGACGCGGAGGACCGCGTGTACGTCACCAGCTCGCGCGTCGAGCCGGGTGTCTACCGCTACACGAACCTGCCGACGTCCGCGGACGCGGCCGGCGGCTGCGCCGGCACCGACGAGACCGGCGCCCCGCTCTCGACCTCCGTCGTCCGCGAGCGCTTCATCGTCTCCGACGCGAACCTGCCGACGGTGAACGGCATCGCCGGCACGCCGTCGGGCACGTACTACGTGTCGAGCGTGCTGAGCGGCGTGATCGCGGAGTACGGCGCCGACGGCAAGTTCGTGCGCCGCATCCTCGAGCCGCCCGCCGGCGAAACCATCGGCTTCGAACCGTACTCGACCGGCACGCCGCTCGGCATCGCCGCCGACCGCAGCGGAACGGTGTACTACGCCGACCTCGGGCTCGTGTTCCGCAACGGACGCTTCGGCCCGGGCCCGCGGCTCGGCACGGTGCGCCGCATCCGCTTCGACGGCGAGGAGCCGCAGGCGCCCGAGACGATGGACGCAGGCCTTCGCTTCCCGGACGCGGTCGGCCTGTTCACGCCCTGAGGAGGTTGCAGAGAGATGCTGTCCCGCTTCGACGACTACCCGATCCACCAGACGCCCGAGCCCATCGCGCAGACCGCGACCAGCGACCGCAACGCCTACGACCGCTACTGGTTCAACGGCTACGCGAGCGACGGCGAGTTCTACTTCGGCATCGGGCTCGCGATCTACCCGAACCTGCGAATCATGGACTGCGGGTTCTCGATCGTCCGGGACGGAGAGCAGCACGCGTTCCACGCGTCGCGCCGCGCACCGCTCGAGCCGAGCGAGACGCAGGTCGGACCGTTCCGCATCGAGATCGTCGAGCCGATGAAGCGGCTGCGCGTGACGATCGCGGACAACGAGACCGGGATCTCCGCCGACCTCGAGTTCACCGCGCGCACCGCGTGCATCGAGGAGGCCCGCCAGACGCTGCGTCGCAACGGCAAGATCATGATGGACGCGACGCGCTTCACGCAGATGGGGCGCTGGCAGGGGACGATCACGTACGCCGGCAAGACGGTGCGGGTCGATCCCGAGCGCGTGCACGCCACCAAGGACCGCTCGTGGGGCATCCGCCCGGTCGGCGTCGGCGATCCCGGCGGCGCGCCGGCGACCGATCTGCCCGAGATCTTCTTCCTGTGGGCGCCGCTGCAGTTCGAGGACCGCTGCACGCATGCGCTGGTGTTCGAGAACTCGCACGGTCACGCGTGGCGGCAGGAAGGCATGATCCTGCCGCAGTACGGGTCGCCCGCCGAGGTTCCGGGCATCGAGGACCCACGCACCGAGCACTTCCCGCGCGTCGAGCACCACGTAGAGTACGTTCCGGGCACGCGGCGCGCGAAGTCGGCGGAGATCGCGCTGGTCGGCTGGCAGGGCGAGCGCAGGGTGATCACGCTCGAGCCACTGCTCTGCTTCCGCATGAAGGGCATCGGCTACACGCACCCGACCTGGGGCCACGGGGTGTGGCACGGGGAGCTGGTGGTCGGGAGCGAGTCCTGGAAGACCGCCGACCTCGACGAGACGGCGCTCGAGAACCAGCACATCCAGCAGGTGATGCGCGCCACGATGGACGGCGAGGAGGGCATCGGCGTCATGGAGCAGCTCGCCTTCGGCCCCTACCTGCGGTACGGCCTGAACGGGTTCCTCGATCCCGCGAAATAGCCCGCGACGCAGACGTCGCGCCGAGCATCGTGGTTCGTTACCGGGCGACGATGCTTTCCCTTCTCACCCACTACACGACCACGCTCGCGGTCACCGCGGGCATCTTCCTCGTCCTCTGGATCGTATCGCTGCGCATCCGCAACGCGAGCATCGTCGACATCTGGTGGGGCCCCGGCTTCGCGCTGATCGCCCTGCTGACGTTCGCGCTCACGCCCGAAGGCGCGCTGTCGCGCCGCCAGCTCGTCCTGATCCTGACCACGATCTGGGGCCTGCGCCTCGGCACCCACCTCCTCGTGCGCAACACGGGGCGCGAGGAGGACTTCCGCTACGCGGCGATGCGCCGCGCCTGGGGCCACGGCTTCGCGGCGAAGAGCCTGACGCGCGTCTTCCTCCTGCAGGCGGTCCTGATGTGGCTGGTGTCGTTCCCGGTGCAGGCGGCGATGCGCTCCGCCACCCCGGCGACGCTCGGCTTCTTCGACTACACGGGCGTTCTCGTGTTCGCCTTCGGCCTCTTCTTCGAGACCATCGGCGACCTTCAGCTGTCGCGCTTCAAGGCGGACCCCGCGAACGCGGGCCGCGTCATGGACCGCGGCCTGTGGCGCTTCACGCGGCACCCGAACTACTTCGGCGACGCGTGCGTCTGGTGGGGCCTGTGGCTGATCGCGGTCTCGGTGCCGGGCGGCTTCTGGAGCATCGTCGGGCCGATCGCGATGACCGTGCTGCTCACCAGCGTCTCCGGCGTGCCGATGCTCGAGCGCACGATCGGCGAGCGGCGCCCGGGCTACGACGAGTACGTGCGACGCACGAGCGCGTTCCTGCCGCGTCCGCCGCGCGCCGCCTGATCCGCGCCGGTCGTGTCGCGCGCGAGCCGGGGCGCCGAGCGGATTCCGCTCACGCCCCCGGCGCGCGCCGCGCGAGCAGCAGGATCTCACGCCCGTCGCCGCGCGCGAAGCGCGCCTCCTCGACCCAGTCCGGCCGCGACAGCAGCAGCTCCGCCGCGGCGCGTGAGCCCTGCGAGTACGGGGCCTCGTCCGGCGGCGGCACGACGACCACCGCGAGGTCGTAGGTCGCGAGCTTCGCCGCATCGAGCGCCCGATCCGAGCGCTCGACCCGGGTCTTCGCGCGCGTCGCGCGCAGCAGCGCGTAGTCGAGCGAGGTGAAGTTCATCTGCTCGTCGTTCGGCACGACGAGGATCCGCAGCGGCGCGGGCGCGCCGTCGAGGCGCGGCGCGATCTGCCGCGCCACCTCCGCGAGCTTCCAGTCGGTCGGGTCCGGCGGCTCGAGACGGAACAGGGCGTCCGCCGCGAGAAGCCACGCGAGGACGCCGCACGCGGCGACCGCCGCGCGCTGCCGGTCCGCACGCAGCAGCGCGAGCCACGCGCCGCAGACGACGGCCAGCGGCGGCATGAACGGCAGCAGGTAGCGCGGGTCCTTGTTCGCGATCAGCAGCAGACACGCGAAGCCGCCGGCGACGCCGAGCAGGAGCGGCGTCCAGGCGCGCGCCGGCGCGATGGTCGTGGCGTCGCGGCGTCGCCGCGTCCACGCGAGGAGCAGCGCGACCGCGCCCGCGACGAGCAGCAGCACGAGCGGCGCGCGCAGGTAGTCGGCGCGGAGCTGCTGCCCGTAGTACGCGAGCGACGCGATGCTCAGCACCGGCGGATCGCCCTCGTCGGCGACGACGCCGGCGCCCAGGTGCCACCACGCCTTGCCGGCCAGCGACGGCACGCTGCGCACGTACCAGGGTCCCGCGAGCAGCAGCGGCCAGACGAGCACCCGACCGAGCGGGCGCAGGAAGGCCGGCGCGCGCAGGTCGCGGCCCGTCGCGCGCCAGTGGCGCCACAGCAGCTGCGCGAGCGGCGCCCACGTGAACAGCACGTACGGCCACTTCGCCAGCAGCCCGAGCGCGATCGACAGCCCGAGCAGGCGGGCCTGACGCGGCTCCGCGAGGTCCACCGGCCGGACGAGGAGCCACAGCGTGAAGGTGACGGTCGCGGCCAGCGTCAGGTCCGTCATCGCCATGCGGCCCATCCACGTGACGTACGGGAACCCGACGACCAGCAGGCCCGCGGCGAGCCCGGCCGCGTCGCCCGCGAGCCTGCGGCCGAGCAGGAACGTCAGCCAGAGCAGCCCCAGCAGGACGAGCCAGTTGCCGAAGCTGTACGCGTCCGGGTGCGTCGAGACGAGGGACGCCGGCACCGCGAGCACGTGGAACAGCGGCGGATAGAAGCGCGACAGCTCGTAGGCGCGCCAGAGGTTGCCCTTCGCGAGGCCGTCGTGCAGGCGCAGCACGAGCCCCGCGTGCATCGACATGTCCCAGGGCGCGATGCCCTGGTCGATCCACAGCCACGCCGCGAACAGCGGCAGCAGCGTCGCCCAGAAGCCGGCGAGGATCGCGAGCGCGCGGCGCGTCGGGAGCGTCACCGGCCGCAGCGGGACGTCGTCAGCCGACGAGTCCGACGCCGCGCGCGATCACGTCGAGGATCAGCCCGAGCAGGAACAGCATCCCGAAGCGCCGCGTGTGCTGGAAGCTCAGCGCCGCGTACCACAGCGGCCAGATCCCGGGCGGATACTCCGGAGGCGGCGCCGCGGGACGCTCGCTGCGGTAGACCTGGATCGCGCGCCAGGCCCACGGGGCCGCGAAGAACACCACCAGCATCAGCCCCGACAGGTAGCCGTTCAGCACGAGGTAGAGCGTCAGCAGGTACTGCAGGACGACCATGCCGATGGTCGCGAGGCGCGCGTTCTTCTCGCCGAGCAGAACCGGCATCGTGCGGATGCCCTTCGCCGCGTCGGCGTCGAGCTTGTCGGTGTGCTTGCCGAAGAGAACGGTGGTCGCCGCGAGCGCGCACGGCAGGCTCGCGAGGATGACGTCGGCGTTCACGCCGCCGGTGATGACGTAGTAGCCGCCGCCGACCATCAGCGGCCCCCAGACGAGGATCACCGCGACCTCGCCCATGCCGATGTACTTGAGCGGCCAGGTGTAGAAGAGGACGAAGAAGGCGCCGAGGGCGAGCAGCGTGAGCGTCGCCTCGCCGCGCGTCGCGACGAGGTAGAGCCCCGCCGCCATCGCGACCGCGCCGGTGACCGCGATGTACATCATCAGCTGGCCGCGCGTGAGCAGCCCGTGCTCGAGCGGCTGCGGACCGTACTGCGAGCGGAAGTAGTTGTCCTTGTCGACGCCCTTGATGTGGTCGGTGAAGTCGTTGATCAGGTTGTTGGTCGCGTGCGCGAACAGCAGCCCGACGGTGACCATCAGCCAGGGCAGCAGGTGGAAGGCGCCGTCCCGGAGTGCGAGCAGCCCCGCGATCGCCGACGCGTTGAAGGTCATGACGAGGACGGCGGACCGGGTCGCGATCAGCCAGCGCGACACGATGTCGAGCGCGTCCCACTCGTCCTTGGTGACGCGCGGGATCACCCGCACGGCCTTGCCCCACATCGCGACGTTCATGCTGGCTCCTTCTTCCGGACAGGCGAACGATAGATCCGGCGTCAGCCGGGCGCAACGACGGCCGATCTTGCCGTGATTCGCCGACCATTGTAGAAATCTTCAACATATGGCGACCGTGAACTTCAGCGTGCCCGACGACGTCAAGGCGGCCTTCGATCGCACCTTCGCCAGGACCAACAAGAGCGCGGTGATCGCGCGGCTCATGCGCCAGGCCGTCGAGGAGGAGGCGCTGGCCCGCCGCCGCAGATCGGCGGCGCGAGCGCTCCTGCGCTTGCGCGCCGATCTCCCCGCGACGTCGGACAAGGCCATCCGGGCGGCTCGGCGCACCGGGCGCGCCTGATGCGCTGGGTGCTCGACGCCAGCGTCGTGATCAAGTGGGCCCTGCCCGAGCGACGCGAGGCGGGGACGGCACAGGCCGAAGCCTTTCTCCACGCCTTCACCAGGCGTTCCGTCGAGCTCCTCGAGCCCCCACACTGGCTCGCCGAAGTCGCGGCGGTGGTCTCCCGTCTGGCCCCCGAGCAGGCGTCGGAGATCACCGCGCTGCTGCACGCGCTGGAAGTTCCCGTCTACGGCGAGGTGGACGCGTACCTCGCTGCGGTGGAGCTGTCGGTGCGCCACAGCCATCACCTCTTC
Source organism: Deltaproteobacteria bacterium (assembly GCA_016874715.1). Classification (GTDB taxonomy): domain Bacteria; phylum Desulfobacterota; class Binatia; order UBA12015; family UBA12015; genus VGTK01. The sequence continues at coordinate 7,345 of VGTK01000181.1, forward strand.
GACACGCTCTATCACGGCGTGGCGCTGGCATGCCCGGACACCGTTCTGGTCACCGCGGACGAAGCCTATCTCCGGCGAGCCCGCAGTGCGGGGCGGGTCGTGAGCCTTGCCGCAGCGTCCGACGTCGCCTTCGGCCCGGGCTGACGGCCGCACGCCCGAGGCCGCTCGGACGAGCCTCCGATCAGCCCCCGACCGGCAGCGCGGTCTCCGCCAGCGGGTGGGTCCGGCCGGCGGTCACGTGCACCCAGCGGTCGCCGCTGCCCCGGGCGAGCGCCTCCGCGGGAATCACGAAGCGCGCGCGTCCGCTCGCATCGGACGTCGCCTGCGCGCGGAACACGCGCGTGAAGTCGTCGACGTCGAGCCACAGCTTGACGGTGGCGTCCGGCTGCGGCGCTCCGCTCGCGTCGGTGACGAGAACGTCGACGTCGAGCACGCCGGACGCGCCCGTGGTGGTGGTCGGCGCGATCTTCCAGACGGACGGGTCGTGCACGTCGAGCGCCGCGGGCGGCACGAGGTCGATGAGGTCGAGCGCCGCCTCGAAGTGCAGGACGGCGTCGGCGAGGAACGGCGTGTCGATCTTGTCCGGGGTGTCCTCGACGGTGTGGTAGTACGGCGAGTCGGACGCGGTCGAGAAGCCCTGCAGACCGTACCAGTACATCCCCTGGATGTCGGTCGGGATCACGCCGCCGAACAGCGCCGGGACGGTCTCCATGCCGACGTAGGCGTTGTAGAGCGCGCTCGTGCCGCTGTCCTCGAGCGCCGGGTCGAGCGGCGCGCCGCTGGTGTACGCGAGCCCGCGCAGCCCGGGCAGAGGGCTCGCGGCGGGAATCTCGAAGTTCACCCAGCCCAGCATCGGCTCGTCGCCGACGATGACGTGGCGGCGCAGCCAGTCGTAGCCGCCGAAGAGACCCAGCTCCTCGGCATCGTAGGCGACGAAGACGAGGTCGAGCTGCCGCCCGCCGCGATGCGCGAACGCCTCGGCGATCTCGAGCACGGCCGCGACGCCGGTGCCGTTGTCGGCCGAGCCCGCGTACCACGTGTCGTAGTGCGCGCCGACCAGCAGATACGGCCCTCCCGGCAGCGCCCCCGGAAGCCGGCCGACGACGTTGCGTCCGGTCGCGGAGCGCACCGTCGCCTCGACCGCGATCTCCGCCTCGACGCGGCGACCGGCGCCGAGCGCCGCGACCAGCGCCTCGCCGTCGTCCTTGCCGACGCTGATCGACGGAATCGGTCCCGCGCCGTCCTCGGGGTCGGCGACGGTGCCGATCTGGATCAGGTTGTCCGGCGCCTGGCTCACGTACAGCATCGCCGCCGCACCGTGCTCGATCGCCTGCAGGTACTGCGCGGAGCGGTGGTAGAGCGGATCGCGCAGCACCAGGACGATCTTTCCGGCGACGTCCTCGTCCACGTAGTCGTCCGGGAAGCCGCGGCCGACGTCGACCACCTCGCCCGCCGCGCGACCGACGCCGGAGAACGCGAAGGCCTCGGCGAGCGGGCTCGTCGGCGCACCGTCGACGCGCACCGTGAGCGTCGTCGAGACCAGGTCGTACGCGGGGAAGGTGAACTCCTCGCCGTGCACGTCGGACAGGCCGGCCGAGCGGAAGCGGTCGGCGATGTAGTCGGCCGCCCGCGCCACCTCCTCGCTGCCGGCCCGCTTGGCGCCGAACGCCGCGAGGTCCTCGAGCGTGGCGCGCACGCGCGCCTCGACCTGCGCCGGGTCGGCGAAGTCGGGCGCCGCGTCCGTCCCGCGGTCGGAGCAGCCGAGCGTGCCGGCGACGAGGATTGCGAGGACGAGCCCCCCCGCTACCGTGGCGCCTGGGCGTTTCGTTGTCATGCGACGCGAGCCTCCGGGGTGATGGTGCGAGGGCGGTAGCACGACGGGATCGCGCTCGGGAAGCGAACGAGCCGGCTCGGGCCGCGTCGGCGCGGCTGGTGCCGGCGGGCGTACGATCCGATCGTCGTCTCGTGCACGCGAGCGAAGCCGGGTTCAGGCACCTCGAGACCGCGCCGATCGACCCGCCGGGGTCGCTGCTGTGGAACCCGCTCACGGCCGGCCGCGACATGCTGCGCGACCCGCTCGGGCGTCTCGCCGCCGACTGGCGCGCGTACGGCGACGTCGTCCGCCTGCGAATCGGCCCGATCGCGTACTACGGCCTGAGCCACCCGGACCACCTGCAGCACGTCCTGCAGGAGAACAATCGCAACTACGTGAAGGGCCCGATCATCGCGCGCACCCGGATCCTGATCGGGGACGGCCTCTTCACCAGCGAGGGCGACTTCTGGCGGCGACAGCGCCGCCTCGCCCAGCCGGCGTTCCATCGCCAGCGGATCGGCGGCTTCGGCGCGACCATGACCGACACCGCCGGCGAGATGCTCGACGCGTGGTCGGGTGCTGCCGCCACCGGCGAGGCGTTCGACCTCGCGGCCGAGATGAACCGCCTGACGTTGCGGATCGTCGGCCGGACGCTGTTCTCCCTCGACCTGCAGGAGAGTGCCGCGGCCGTCGGGCGCGCGCTGACGGACGCCCTCGACATCGTCACGCAGAGGTTCTTCACGCTGCTGCCGCTGCCGCTCTGGGTGCCCACCAGCCCCAACCGGCGCTTCGTGCGGGCGCGGCGCGCTCTCGACGAGGCGGTGCTGCGCATCGTCGGCGAGCGCCGCGGCGCCGGCCGACAGCACGGCGACCTGCTGGCGATGCTGCTCGAGGCGCGCGACCCCGACAGCGGCGAGGGCATGACCGACCGCCAGCTGCGCGACGAGGTGATGACCTTCGTTCTCGCCGGCCACGAGACCACGGCGGTGGCACTTGCCTGGACCTGGTACCTCCTCGGACGGCATCCCGAGGTCGAGCAGCGCCTGCGCGACGAGGTCGCCGACGCGGTCGGGCGGCGCACACCGACCCCGGCGGACCTGCCGGCACTGCGCTACGTCCGCATGGTGGTCGACGAGACGCTGCGTCTCTACCCGCCGGTGTGGGCCTTCGGCCGACAGGCGGTGGCCGACGATCGGATCGGACCCTTCAGGATCCGGGCTGGCGCTCCGGTGAACCTCGCCGTCTGGCTGACGCATCGCCATCCGGACTTCTGGCCCGACGCCGAGCGCTTCGACCCGGAGCGCTTCGCTCCGGACCGGGCGGCGACGCGGCATCGCTTCGCCTACCTCCCGTTCAGCGGCGGACCGCGGCTCTGCATCGGCAACGAGTTCGCCCTGCTGGAGCTCGTGCTCGTCGTCACGATGATGGCCCAGCGCTACCGCATCGCGCCGGTCGACCCGGACCGCGTGATCGAGCCACTGGTCAGGGTCACGCTGCGGCCGCAGGGCGGCGTGCCGGTGCGCATCCGACACGCGTGAGCGCGCCGGACCCGGCGCTTCACCGGATGCCGACGAGCTCCTCCTTGTACTCCCTCGTCAGCAGGATCCGCAGCGCCTCGAGCAACGCCCGTCGCTCGTGCAGCACGTGGTACACCTGCTCGGTGATCGGCATGTCGACGCCGACCTTCTGCGCCAGCGCGTGCGCAGCAGCACTGGTGTAGAAGCCCTCGGCCACGGTGCGCTGGCTCGCGAGGTAGGCCTCCGGGTCGAAGCCCGCAGCAACCTTCTTGCCGAGCGTCCGGTTGCGCGAGAGATCGCCGGTGCACGTCAGGACCAGGTCGCCGACGCCCGACATGCCGAGGAACGTGAGCGGATCTGCACCGAGGGCCACGCCGAGGCGCGTGATCTCGGCGAGGCCGCGCGTGATGAGCGCCGCGCGCGCGTTCGCACCGAGGTCGAGCCCGTCGCTCGCCCCCGCCGCCACCGCGATCACGTTCTTCATCGCGCCGCCGACCTCGACACCGATCGGGTCACCGCTGGTGTACACCCGGAAGGTCGGCGAGTGCAGCCAGGGCTGGAGCCGGCGCGCGGCCTTCATGCCCTTCGATGCTGCGACCACGTCGGTCGGCAGCCCGCTCGCGACCTCGCGGGCGAACGTCGGGCCGGAGAGGAACACGAAGCTCTTCGGGTCCATGTCGGGCATGGTCTCGGTGAGCACCTGGCTCATGAGCTCGAGCTTCTCCTCCTCGATGCCCTTGCTGGCGATGGTGAGGATCGCTTCGGAGTCCACGTAGGGGGCGATCTCGCTTGCGACCGCACGCAGGTGCTTCGACGGCGGGACGAGGATCACGAGCTCGGCACCCGTCACCACCTCCTCGAGGTCCTGGGACGCCCGCAGGTCGGGCGGCAGCGTGATGCCGGGCAGGAAGAGCACGTTCTCGTGCCGGTCGTGGATGTCGGCCACGACCTGGGGCTCGCGCGCCCACAGGCGGACGTTGTGCTCGAGCCGTGCTGCGTGCGCCGCGAGCGCCGTTCCCCAGGCACCCGATCCGATCACTGCGACTCTGGCCATGTCTCGTCTCCTCGGACGCGGTCGTCCCGCTCGCACGTCGAGCCGGCAAAGAGACCATCGTCGTGCATGCGACGGCGCGGTGCAAGCCGGCTCCGCGCGGGGTGCCTCGGAACACGGTCCTGACCCGACAGGGCGCCCGGAGCACGCCACCCGGCGGCGCGGGGGCCGTCCCTCGACCTGCTGCCGTGCGCTGCTTCCGCCATCGCCTCCGCGCATGCGGCGCGCGTGCCTCGCGCCGCGCTGCACGCCGCT
>VGTK01000182.1 GCA_016874715.1 Deltaproteobacteria bacterium
CGCCTGGCGTGAACGCGACTCCGACCGCGGCGCGGCGCCCAGCCGCTCCGCGGCCCGCGGCCGCCCATGCTCCGACACCGGCACGAACAGCCGGCCCGATGGCGTCGTCCGCCGGTTGGCTGTCGGCCACGAACGGAGCGTCAGCGGTCGCCGGGCCCGCCGCCCGAGCATCGGCGCTTACCGGGCTCGCTGGTAGAGCAGCAGAGCTGGCCGCAGCCGCGGCGCCCGGCGAGAGGGTGATCGTCACGCCGTCGGAGGCACTCGCTGCCGGCTCGCCGTCGTTCGCCGCGTCCTCCTGCTCCACGGCAACGGCGCCTTCGATAGGAACGACGCTCCCGGCCGAAGCGACAGAAGGCGCGCCGCCTTGCAGCAGCGCGAGCAGCACCACGAAGTCGCTGCCCTCGGCCGCCGCAGCGCCGCCGCGCGCTCCGTCGATGCCGACCTCGGAGTCCGCGATGCCGTCCTGACCTGCCACTCGCATTCGGGGCGGCGTTGGTGCAATGTGAGTGCCACGCGCCGCCGGCTCGTCCCGCAACGGCTGACAGGGGAAAGATCGAGGCGGGCTCGGCGGACATCGTCGTCGCGCCGCCGCGCGGGTCGTGCCTGCGCGGGCGGGCCGCACGACCCGGCCCGGCAGGAAGGTCCCCGGGCGGCAGATGCTGCCGCCCGCTCTCGCCGCTCAGCCCTTCGGCGTCGTCGCCGCCGGCATGGCGCGTCCGGCGAGCGAGCGCGTGAGTACGATGGCGCGCTCGCGCGTCATGAGCGGCAGGATCTCGCCCACCTGCTTCTCCTTCATCCGGGTGAGGATGCGCAGGGCGGTCGCCTCGTCGAGCTGGTCGAGGATCGGCGCGGCCTCGGCGGGCTTCATCGCGCCGTAGACCTTGGCAAGCGAGGTGGCGGCTTCGTCCGAGGTCGCACTGCTCCGCTTCAGCTCGTCCTTGAGCGATTTCCCAAGCTGCTCGAGATGCGCGAGCTTCTCGGTCACGTCCTTCTCGTAGAGGGCGAGCTTCTCCTCACGCCCCGTGACGGCCCGCTCGCGCTGCTCGAGCTCGCCCTGCCGGCGGGTGAGCTCCTCGAGCATGGACTTGAGCTCCGCACCCGACGAACGCTCCTTGCGCTCGCCCTTCACGCCGCCGGTCGCCCGCGCCTCGTCGGCGTGCGGGGGCTTCACCGCGAGCTTCGGCGGCGCCTCCGTCTCGGGGCCGTCCGCCGCCAGCGCGGGTGGCGGCACCGGCAGCTCGACGTCCAGGGGGGACAGTCCGATCGCCGCGACCTTGGTCGCGGCGATCACCGCGACGACCCAGCGAAGTCCACGCCAGCGGCCAGAGGACGCTGCGGCCTGCGGCTCGTGGGCCGCGGCCTGCGGCTCGTCGGAAGAAGCGCTACTGGCGTCAGCCACGATCTCTCTCTCCGTTCTCGCGCGCATGGCGCGACATCGTCAGCTCGTCCAGCATGCGTTCGGCGGCGAGCGCCATCTCGTTCGCCAGTCGCTCGCGGTAGCGGTCGGCGAGGTGCTCGAGCTTGCGCTCTTCGCGCCGCTCGGCGGCGACCACGTCGCGCTGCTGCGCCACGCGAGTCGAGGCGGCGACGGTACTTTCGTCGACCCGCTGGATGCGCGCGTCGAGCGCTGCCTCCCAGGCCCCTGCGAGATGCAGTCGGGCGCGGTCGAGCTCGCCGCGCGCGGTCGCGTGCACGGTATCCTCGAGCGCCTGCCGCCGCGCGGCGTCGAGCGCGCGGCGCTCGTGCAGCAGGCGTAGCCGGGCCTCCTCGGCCTGCTGCAGCTCGAGCTGGCGCAGCACACGCAGCTGGCCGCGCAGGCGGAGCAGACGATCGAGACGGAAGCCTGCCATCGCCTCAGCGCCCCGTCACGACCGACGCCAGCGCGTTCACGCTCTGCTCCGCCGTCGAGCGCTCGTCGAGCCCCTGGCGCAGGAACAGGTCGATCCGCTCGCGCTGCGTGACCGCCTCGTCGATGCGCGCGTTCGTCCCGGCGGTGTAGGCACCGATGTTGATCAGGTCCTCGGCGTCGCGGTAGGTGGCGAGCCAGGCGCGCACGGTCTGGGCATGCGCCAGCTGCTCGGGCGGCGCGATCTCGGTCATGAGACGCGAGATGCTGCGCAGCACGTCGATCGACGGGAAGTGGCCCTCGTCGGCCAGCGCGCGCGACAGCACGACGTGGCCGTCGAGCAGCCCGCGCACCGCGTCGGCGACCGGCTCGTTCATGTCGTCGCCCTCGACCAGCACGGTGTAGAGCCCGGTGATGCTGCCACGCCCGCCGACCCCTGCACGCTCGAGCAGCTTCGGCAGCATGGTGAACACCGACGGCGTGTAGCCGCGCGCCGACGGCGGCTCGCCGATCGACAGCCCGACCTCGCGCTGCGCCATCGCGAGCCGCGTGAGAGAGTCCATCATCAGCATGACGTCGAGGCCCTGGTCGCGGAAGAACTCGGCGATCGCGGTCGCGAGGAACGCGCCGTGGATGCGCACCAGCGGCGGCTGGTCGGACGTCGCGACCACCACGATCGAGCGCGCGAGCCCGTCCTCGCCGAGGTCGCGCTCGAGGAACTCGCGGACTTCCCGGCCACGCTCGCCGATCAGTGCCACCACGTTCACCTGCGCGCGCGTCGCGCGCGCGATCATGCCGAGCAGCGAGCTCTTGCCGACGCCGGAGCCCGCGAAGATGCCGAGGCGCTGGCCACGGCCGCAGGTCAGGAGCGCGTCGATCGCGCGCACGCCGAGCTCGAGCGGCGCCCGGATCGGCGCCCGCTCGAGCGGGTTGATGGGACGACCGTGCAGTGGGATCTGCCGGTCGAGCAGCAGAGCCCCGCCCTCGTCGAGCGGCGCCCCCAGGCCGTCGAGCACCCGGCCGAGCATCGCCTGCCCGACGGGGACGCACTGGCGCTCGCGCGCCGCGACGATGCGGCTGCCCGGCTCGATCCCGCTCACGTCGCCGAGCGGCATGAGCAGGATACGGTTCTTCCGGAATCCGACCACCTCCGCCGGCACCAGCCCGTGTCCGTCGCGCCGCTCGATGTTGCACAGACCACCGATGGGAAGCCCAGGGCCGTTGCCCTCGATGACGAGGCCGATCACGTCGGTGACCCGGCCGCTGACGCGCACCGGATCGACGGCGCGCAGGCGCGTCAGCGCGCCGCTGAAGTCGAGACCGGTCACGCCGGCTCCACCATTGCGCCCCGGATCGTCGCGATCTGGCTTCCGACGCCGAGGTCGAGGTCGCCGTAGGAGGTCTCGATGACGCAGCCGCTCGGCGGCAGAGCGGGATCCTCGAGCAGCTCGAGGTCCTTGACGCCCTCAAGCGCACCGCACAGCTCGGCCAGGCGCTCGCGCAGGAACGCATGCAGCGGAGCGGCGACGCGTACGCGGATGTGATCGCGGTCGACGGCGCGCCGCACGCCTTCGCGGATCAGCTCGATCCAGTGCTCGGGGTGCTGCTCCAGCTCGCGATCGACGACCTTACGCGCGACCTCGAGGGCGAGGTCGAGCAGCTCGGACTGGTAGCGCGTCAGCGTCTCGTGCCGGAAGCGGGTCAGCTCGGCAATCGCCTCGCCCATGCCCTGGACGAGGTGCGCGAGCTGCGCCTCGGCCTGGCCGCGCCCTTCCGCGACGCCGCGCGCGTACGCCGTCTGCTCGAGCAGCGCGCGCTCCTCGGCGAGCCGCAACGCCCCGGCGGCGGCTTCGTCCTGCGCCGACGCCGGGTTCAGCTCGCGCAGCGGGCCGCTGACGACCTTCGCTGCGGGCGCGGCGCCGCCGCCGAGCGGCGTGAAGCCGAGCTTCTCGAGCAGCGACGGCAGGAGCGGCTCAAACGAGGACATCGCCGCCCCCACCCGCCACGACGATCTTGCCCTCGGCCTGCAGTTCGCGCAGCGAGGCGATGATGCGTTGCTGCGCCGACTCCACTTCGGACAGGCGCACCGGCCCCAGCGAACCCATGTCTTCGCGCAGGATCTCCGCCGCGCGGCTCGAGATGTTGGCGAAGATCTTCTCGCTGAGCGCCGGTGACGCCGTCTTGAGCGCGAACAGCAGGTCCTCGCGCGGGACCTCCTTGAGCAGCGCCTGCAGGCTCCGCGTGTCGAGCTTCAGGCAATCGTCGAAGGTGAAGGTCAGCGCGCGGATCTTCTGGCCGAGCTCGGCGTCGTGCTCCTCGATGGCACCCAGGATCTTGCCCTCGAGCCCGCCGCCGAGCTGGTTCACGATCGCCGCCACCGCGCGCACGCCGCCGATCTGGCTGCCCGCCGGACGCGCCAGCCCGCGCATCTGGTACGCCAGCACGGTGCTCACCTGTCCCTGGAGACCCGCCGGAACGCTCTCGATCCGTGCCATGCGCTCGACGACGTCGATCTGCAGCGGCTCGGGCAGGCGCTGGATCGCCTCGGCCGCGCGGCGCGGGTCGACGTGGGCGAGGATCAGCGCGGCGATCTGCGGGTGCTCCGCCTCGAGCAGCGTCGCGAGCCCCGTCGCGGGCACGCCGTCGAGCGCGTCGGCGAGCGACGTGTCCGCGATGACCTGCTTCTCGAGCTGCGCCAGCGCCTCGCCGTTCTGCTCCCCCTTCTCGTTCTGCGCGGCGGACGAGCGGCTCAAGAGCGCCATCGCAAACTCGCGGCCGTCGACCGCGAGGCTCGGGTTCGAGGTGAGGATCTCGGCGAACTCCTTGTTCACCGACTCGAGGCGCTCGGCATCGACGCTGCGCACGCGCGAGACCGCCTGCACGACACGCCGCACCTCGTCTTCGGCGAGATGCCGCATGACTTCCGTCGCGACGTCGGGCCCGAGCGACAGCAGCAGCACGGCGGCCTTCTCGGTTCCGGTAAGCGCTTCCGCACTCATGCCGGCCACGTCCCCGTCATCGTCGCCCCCTCCTCAGCCGCACGCGCGTCGCCGGCCGCCGTCACGCCTGCCGCTCCGCATCCACCCACTGCCGGATCACCATCGCCGTCTGCTGCGGATTGATCCGCGCGATCTCTCCCAGGTCGCGCGTGAACCCGGTCGGCTCGGGCAGCGCGGCCTGCTCGACAGCCGTGACCACAGGACGCGGCGGCACCGCCGGCACGCGGCTCACCATTGCCAGCAGGAACGGCCGCACGACCATCAGGCTCACGAGGAGAAACAGCACGACGCCGACGACGCGCCAGATCACGTCCGACCACTCCGTCATCCGGTCGAGCAGCCCCGGCGCCTCGGGCTCCGCCTGGAGTACGCCTTCGAACGGCGCACTCACGACCTCGATCTGGTCGCCGCGCTCCTCGCTGAAGCCGACCGCCTTCTTGACGAGCTCCCTGTAGCGCTCGAGCTCCTCCGCGGGTCGGGGCACGAACTCCTTGGCGCCCTCGCCGCCCTTCGCCGCACCGTCGATCAACACCGCGACCGACAGCTTGCGGACCGCCCCCATGGTCTCGACCCGCCGGCTGGTGACCTTGCTGACCTCGTAGCTCACCGTGGCGTCCTCGCGCTTCGACGAGGGACCCTCTTCCTTGGCGACGCTAGGCTCGTTGCTGAGCGCCGCGGCGACGCCGGGCGTGCCCGAGGCAACCGCGCTCGCATTGCTCTCGCTGTTGCGCTTCTCGCTGCGGATCACGCTCTTGTCGGGATCGTAGGTCTCCTCGGTACGCTCGACCTGCGCGAGATCCAGCGTGGCGGTCACGCGCGCGATCGCATGCCCCGGGCCGAGGGCGCGCTCGAGCAGGCTCTCGATGCGCTCGACGTACTCCTGCTCGAGCCCGGCCTGGTAGCCGCGCATCGCGTCGGCCGAGCCCGGCTCGCGTGCCTGCGAGCGGTCGGCGGACAGCACCTGACCGCTCACGTCGACGATCGTCACGTCGCCCGGCGTCAGGCGTTCCACGCTCGAGGCGACCAGGTTCGCGACACCGCTCACCTGCTCGGGCGTCAGCGCGCGGCCGGGCCGGAGCTTCAAGACCACCGACGCAGACGGGCGCCGGTCCTCGCTCACGAAGAGCGAGCGCTCCGGCAGTGCCAGGTGGACGCGGGCGGACTCGACGACCGACAGGCCGGTGATGGTCCGCGCGAGCTCCCCCTGCAGCGCCCGCTGGAAGTCGAGACGCTGCACGAAGTCGGTCATGCCGAGCGTCTGCTTGTCGAAGATCTCGAAGCCGATGGTGCCGCCCTGCGGCAGGCCGCGGGCGGCCAGCGCCATGCGCGCCTCGTAGAGGCTTGCCCTCGACACCTCGATCGTCGAGCCATCCTCGCCGATCCGGTAGGGGATCTTGGCGTTCTTCAGATACTCGATGACCGACCCCGCGTCGTTCGCGTCGAGCTTCGTGAAGAGCGTCGCGTAATCCGGCCGTTGCACCCAGACCAGGAGCGCGAACGTTCCCGCCAGGATGGCGACGGACAGCCCGAGAAACGACGCCCGCTGGGCGGGCGGTAGGCCGGCGAGAAAATCACGCAGCTGCAGGAGCAGAGTTCGGATACGGTCCATCGCTTGTTCCGGTTCCCTCGGACACTCGTGGCGGTTTCAGCGCCGCACGGGGTGCGGCTGTCGTGGCGCGGCTGCGCCGGCGTCAGACCTGGATGCGCATGACTTCCTGGTAGGCCTCGACGATCTTGTTGCGGACCTGCATCATCGTCTTGAACGACACCGAGGCCTCCTCCATCGCGATCATGGTCTCGTGGAGGCTCGCCTCGCCGGTGGTCGCGAGCGCGGTGATCGACGCGTCCGCCTTCTGCTGCAGCTTGTTGACCTCGGAGATCGAGTTCTGCAGGACGTTCGCGAACTTGCTCTCGCCGCTAGCGGCAGGAGCCTTCGCGGGAAGTGCCGTCGGGGTCTCGCCGACACCAGGGAGGGGAATCGGCAACGGTCCGGTGATCGCCATGCTCAGCCCTGACCGATCTCGAGTGCCGCCTGGAGCACCCGCTTGGTCGCGCTGATCGCCGCCACGTTGGCCTCGTAGGCGCGCGTCGCCGACATGAGGTCCACCATCTCCGTCACGGTGTTGACGTTCGGCATGGCCACGTAGCCGTCGTCACCTGCGTGCGGGTGTCCCGGGTCGTAGCTCCGGCGGAAGGGTGTCTGGTCCGTGACGATCCGGGCCACCTTGACGGCCGATCCGTGGTCCGACTCGGAGGCGAGCAGGTCCTCGAAGCCGACCTGCGGCACGGCTTGCAGCACCACGTCCTGCCGCTGGTACGGGCCGCCCTCCGAGGTCGACGTGCTCTGCGCGTTGGCCAGGTTGGCCGAGATGACGTCCATGCGCAGGCGGTGCGCGGACAGCCCGCTCGCGCTGACGGCGAATGCTCCGGAGATGTTCATCTACTCTCCCCCCCGATCACTTCAGGCCATCGATGGTCTCGCGCATGCCCGCGTACTTCTTCGCGAGGATCCGCGAGAGCGTGACGATGCGGAAGGCATTGTCGGCGAGCCGGGTGGTCTCGAGGTCGAGGTCGACCGAGTTGCCGTCGAGCTTCACGGGCGTCGACGGGTCGACCGTCGGCTCGGCGCGGCGCGCCGCGGCGGCGCCCTCGCCGGAGAACGCGGACTCGAGGGCGTCGTGGAACGCGAGGTCGCGCGCCCGATAGCCCGGCGTCTCGACGTTGGCCAGGTTCTCGCTGATCAGGCGATGGCGCTGCTCGTGCACCTCGAGAGCGCCCGCGAGGCCGCGTACGACGTTGGAGAACATCTGCATCGGTGTCGCCTCCTTCAGGCCCACGTGTCCGGGGTTTGCGTTCCTGCAAGGCACGTTCCGCCGCTCCGGGTGGCAACGCTTGCCGTCCACGCTGCGCCGGTGTGTCGTCGAGGCAGCGCCCCGCCTCCAAGCCCCGGCAAGAACTGCCGCCCCCTGGTCATCTTGGACCACGCACTCACGACAGGCTCGCCTGCATCGTGCCGCAGGCGCGATACTCGGCGAGCTTGTTGCGCAGGGTGCGGACGCTGATGCCCAGCATGCGCGCGGCGTGGCTGCGGTTGTTGTTCGTGCGCTCGAGCGTCTCGAAGATGAGCTGGCGTTCCACTTCGTGCACGGTGCGACCGGCGAGCGACATCGCCACCTCCGCGGGCGTCGCCGGGACCGGCTCCTCGTCGAGCTGCAGGTCCGACGCGCGGATCAGCGGGCCGTTGCTGAGCAGGAGCGCCCGCTCCACGACGTGCTCGAGCTCGCGGACGTTGCCCGGCCACCCGTAGCCACGGAGTCGAGCGCGCGCTTCGGCATCGAGGGCCAGGTCGCGTCCGGCCGCGAAGCGGGCGACGAAGTGGTCGACCAGCGCGTCGATCTCCTCGCTGCGCGAGCGGAGGGGCGGCAGCGTGAGCGGCACGACGTGCAGGCGATAGTACAGATCGCGGCGGAACGTCCCGGCGGCGACCATGTCGCGCAGGTTCCGGTTGGTCGTCGCGATGACGCGTGCGTCGATCTGCACGGGACGGCTGCCGCCGAGGCGATCCACCTCGTGCTCCTGCAGCACCCGGAGCAGCTTCGCCTGCAGGACCGGCTCCATCTCGCTGATCTCGTCGAGCAGGATCGTGCCGCGGTGCGCCAGCTCGAACTTGCCCAGCTTGCGCCCGATCGCGCCGGTGAACGCCCCACGCTCGTGGCCGAACAGCTCGCTCTCGAGCAGCTCGCGGGGCAGAGCGGCGCAGTTGACCGCGACGAACTGCTGCTGGCGTCGCGGCCCGACCTCGTGGATGTACCGCGCGAGGAGCTCCTTGCCGGTGCCGCTCTCGCCCGCGATCAGGACGGCCGAGCGGCTACCCGACACCGCCTCGGCAACCTGGAGCACCCGCGTCATCGCGGCCGATCGGCTCACGATCGGCCGCGCCGCCGCGACGTTCCCGGGGCTCTCGGCGGAGGGCGGCGCCGCTGGCTCGTCGGGCGAACCGCTCGTGTGGCCCGCGCCCTCCGCGAGGAGTGCACGCACCACGTGCAGCACCTCCTGCGGCGAGAACGGCTTGGTCAGGAACTCGCGCGCCCCGGACTTCATCGCCGAAACCGCGTCCTCGACCGTGCCGTAGGCGGTCATCATCACCATCGGCACGCTGGGGTGGCGCGCCCGCACCGCCGCGAGGAGCTGCCCACCGGTCATGCCCGGCATGCGCATGTCGCTCAGGACGAGCGCGTGGCGCCGTGCTGCGAGCGCGTCGAGCGCCGCAGCACCGCTGTCCACGGCGGTCACGGCGAAGCCGGCGCGCTCGAGCACCTCGGTCAGGCCGAGACGCATGCTGCTCTCGTCGTCGACAACCAGGATTCTATCCATCATGCTCTCCCCGGCGTCGGCGCCGATTCGGAACCAGGCAGGCTCACGACGAAGCGCGCGCCCCGCCGGCCCGGCTCGAAGGTGAGGTCGCCGCCGTGCGCGAGCACGGCGGCGCGCGCGACCGCGAGTCCTAGCCCGGTGCCGCGCTCCTTGGTCGTGAAGAAGGGGTCGAAGATCGTCGCGGCGCGCTCCGGCGGAACGCCGGGGCCGGTGTCCTCGACGATGATCCGCAGCAGCCGCGAGTCCTCCACCTCGAGCGCGACGGTCAGCGTGCCGCGCTCGCCCATCGCGTCGCCGGCGTTGCGCAGCAGGTTGAGCAGCACCTGCGTCAGCAGCGCGCGGTCGAGCCACCACTGGAGGCTGCGCGCGTCGGGCAGCTCGACCCGGATTCCCGCGTGCAGCGACGGTCCGACGACCGCGAACGCCTCCTCGATCACGCCACCGACGCTCGTCCGTGCGAGCCGCGGCTCCGGCATGCGACCGTACTCGAGGATGTTGCCGACCAGGTGGTTCAGGTCCTGGATGCCGCGTGCGACCTGCTCGGCGAGGCGCCGCGCACGTGGCTCCGCGGCGAGCTCGTCGATGAGCAGCCGTGTGAACAGCTCCATGCCGCCGAGTGGATTGCGCACCTCGTGCGCCAGGGTCGCCGCCATCTCGCCCATCGCGGCGAGCCGGCTCTGGCGCAGCGCCTGCAGCTCGAGCTCGCGCTCGCGCTCGAGGCTCGCCATCAGCGCGCGCTGCTTCTCCGCGAGCTGCCCGCGCAGCTCGAGCGCCTGACCGCGTAGCAGCTGGTACTCGCGCTCCAGGCTTGCGGTCGCGTCGGTGAAGACGCGAAAGGCGTCGTGCAGCTCGGCGATCTGCACCTGGCTCTGCAGGCTCTGCTGGCCCGTCACGGCTTTCCTCCCATGCTCGCCACGACCTCGGCGTAGACCTGTCCGGCCGCGGCGAGACGGCGCGACAGCACATCGGCATCGACCACGGGTGCTGCGGCCGGCGCCGTCGCGAGCTGCCGGGTCGCTCCCGCCCCGTCGGCCTGTGCGGGTCCCTGGCCCTGCGCTGGTGCCGTGGCGGCAAGGCGGGCCGCGCGATAGGCCGCTCCCGCGGCAGCGGGCTCGCCGGCGAACTCGCGCGCCAGGCGCGCGAACGCAGCCTGCGCCGCCGCCCTGTCGCCAGTGCCGCCGCCTCTCGCGCCGGCTCGAGCGGCGGCAGGGCCGAATCTCCGAGCGCGCCCTGTGCGAGGCGCAGGGCCGATGCGGGGTCGGCGGAGCGCAGATCGCGTGCGAGGTCGACCGCGACGTCGCGCGCGAGGCTCGGGTCGAGCGGTAGCAGCTCCTTCTCCAGCGTCTCCGTCGCACCGCGCGCATCGCCCTTCGCCGCGCGCGCCCGAGCCCTGAGAGCGATCGCGCCGGCCGGCGCGTTGCCGCCGCGCGCGAGGCGCCACCGCTCGGCCACCTCGAGCGCGCCGGGCGCGTCGTCGCGCGCGAGCGCCAGGGCGCCGGTCTCCTCGTAGTAGCCGTCGGGAAGGCGCTCCATGGTTCCGGCGCCGATGCCTGCCAGGACGCGGCGGGCCTGGTCGAGCAGCCCGACCTTGCGCAGGGCGCCTGCGAGCAGCAGCTGATCGGGAACGGCGAGGCTCCGCGCCTCGACCTTGCGCTCGGTCATCATGCCGAGCGCGGCGATCGCGTTGCCGGAGCGCAGCAGCTCGCCCACCGCAATCACGTCCGCACGCTCGCGCGTGACCAGCGCGTCCTCCATCGGCAGATCCGCGAAGCGGCCGGACAGGTCGCCTAGCCGTCCTTCCGCCGCGTCGCGTGCGGCGAGCGCAAGACGCGCGCCGCGCGCCGCGCGCCGGCCGAGCGTGCCGCCGGCGAGCCGCTCCTCGGTGAGCCGGGCGGCCCTCGGTTTGCCTGCTGCATCCTGCGCGGCGACCAGGTCGACGAGCAGTAGCGAACGCTCGCGGCGCGGGACGTGGTTCTCGAGCGCCGGCAGCGTCTCGGCGGCACGCGCCGCCTCGCCACCGAGCACCATCGCGCGAGCGCGAAGCCAGGCGGTCTCGGAGTCCTCGAGGATCGTCCGCGGGCAGACCTTCGCCAGCTCGGCGAAGACTGCGGGAAAGGCGTCGGCGCGGCTCTCGTCCGCGGCCACGTTCGCCGCGACGCGCTCCGCGAGGCAAGTCGTGATCCCGCCGGCGCTGCGTCCCGCAGCCAGCAGTGCCGCGACGTCGCGGCCCTGCCCGCCAGCGCGCAGCAGATCCGCGAGCAGCACGGCCGCCAACGGAGCGACCGGGTCGTTCTTCGCCCGCGCGAGCCGCGCCAGCTCGGGCGCGAAGGCGAGGCTGTGGTAGATGAGCGCGATGTTGGCGCGCGAGCGGTTCGCGTCCGCGAAGGCCGGATACGCCCGCAGCGCGTGCTCGTACTCGCCGAGCGGGGGCAGGAGGTAGCCGCTCTTCGCCGCGCGGACCAGTGCCACGTCGGCATTGAGGTGCGCTTCCGCCGGACCGTTGCTCGGTAGCGGAGCGAGGGTCGGGCCGCTGCGCGCGCGGTCGAGCAGCCCCGCGATCTCGGCGGTTCCCAGGTCGGCCGCGTAAGTCCCGGCCTTCGGGTCGGGGGCGCAGTACGGAACGCCCGCGACGCGCCGCCAGCGGCAGATCAAGGTCGCCGGTGCGCCGGGCACGGGGGCCGGACCTGGCGCGAGGGTGGTCTGCCCGGTGTCGTTAGCCGACACGAGGCC
>VGTK01000183.1 GCA_016874715.1 Deltaproteobacteria bacterium
GGCGCGTCGGGCGACCCCGTCGCCCGACGCGCCAGATCCGCGACCGCCGCGAGCGACGCGATGCGCTCAGGTCGCGGGCGCGGCGCCACGCTCGACGCCGCCACGGCGGGCACCTCGGTCGTGACCGGGCGGCCTTCCGCCTGCCAGCCGGCCCACTGGCCGTCGAGCAGCGCCGCGTTGCCGGCGAGGCCGAGGGCGTCGAGTGCCACGAACACGCGCGCGGCGAGGAGTCCCTCGTCCTCGCCGTAGATCACGATGCGCTCGTCGGGCTCCCCGGTGATGCCGAGGCGGCGCGCCAGCGCCGTCAGCTCCCCGGCCGAAGGCATCTCGTTCGGAATGGGTCCGCGCGACTTCGCGACGCCGCCGAACGCGACGAAGCGCGCGCCGGGCACGTGCGCGCGGTCGTAGGCCTCGCGCGACTTGCCGACGTGCAGGACGACGAGCCCGGGTTGATCCACGCGGGACGCGAGCCAGCCGCCGTCGACCAGCATCTGCTCGCGCATGCCGGCGGAGACGCCCGGTGGCGCACCGTCGCCGCTCTGCGCACCGGCGAGCACCGACAGCGCGACCAGCGACGCCGCGGTCGCGGGCCGGAGCGTCGCCGCAGCCGGCGTGCGCGCGTTCCAGCGCTGGAAGATCCACATGCCGGCGAGCATCGCGGCGACGAAGACGAAGACCGTCGCGCGTCCCGACGCGAGCGACACCAGCGCCGGCCCCGGGCAGTAGCCCGCGAGCCCCCAGCCGGCGCCGAACAGCACGGAGCCGAGCACGAGGCGCCCGTCGACGTCGCGCCGGGTGGGTACGTGGAACGTGTCGTCGAACAGCGGCCGCGGCCACGCGAGCGCCACGCGTCCGACGAGGAAGTAGACCAGCAGCGCGCCGCCCAGGACGAACGCGAGGCTCGGGTCCCAGTCGCCCGCGACGTCGAGGAAGGCCAGGACCTTGGACGGCTGCGTCATGCCGCCGACGCCGAGTCCGAGCGCGAACAGCAGGCCGGAGACGAACGCGACGAGACCGCTCACGATCCACCTCCGAGCAGGTGCCGCAGCACGTAGGTCGTCACGGCGCCCGCCAGCATGAACGTCGCGGTCGCGACCATCGAGCGCGGCGACAGCCGGCCGATGCCGCACACCCCGTGGCCGCTGGTGCACCCGCTGCCGAGCTGCGTGCCGAAGCCGACCAGCAGTCCCGCCGTGACCAGCAGCGGATAGCCGACCACGCTCGGACCGATCGCGGCCGGACGCATCGACTGGACGACCAGGCCACCCGCGAGCAGGCCGGCGACGAACAGCGCGCGCCACGGCGTGTCGGCGGACGGCTTGCGCAGCAGACCTCCGACGATGCCGCTGATGCCCGCGATGCGGCCGTTCGCGACCAGCAGCAGCGCCGCCGCGACGCCGATCAGCGTACCGCCCGCGAACGACGACAGAGGGGTGAAATCGCTCATCGAAGTGCCTCCAGAGCCCGACCCAGCAGGTTCAGCGGAACCTTCAGGTACGACACGCCGTTCTCCTCGGGCTCGGGCAGAGCTCGGGCGCGGATGTTGACCTGCACGGACGGGATGATCAGCACGGGCATCTCGAGCTCGCGGTCGCGCCGCTCGCGGAAGCGCACGAACGCGTCGCGCGACGTCGTCGCGTCGAGCTGCACGTTGCCGCGCTTGTGCTCGCCGATCGTGCTCTCGAACTTCATCGGACGCCCGCCGGGCCGGTAGTCGTGGCCGGTGAAGACGCGCGTCTCGTCGGGCCGGCGGTAGAGCTCGTGCACGGAGTCGTAGAGGTCGCTCGCCGAGCCCTCGGGGAAGTCGCAGCGCGCGACGCCGTAGTCGGGCATGAAGAGCACGTCGCCGACGAACAGCGCGTCGCCGATCCGGTAGGTCACGCAGGCCGGCGTGTGCCCCGGCGTCGAGATCGCCTCGATCGCGAACGGGCCGACGTCGAGCGATTGCCCGTCCTCGAGCAGCACGTCCCACTGGCGGCCGTCGACGGGGAAGTCCGCTCCGAGGTGCAGCAGCTTCGCCCAGAGCTTCTGGATCTGCGGCAGCGTCCAGCCGATGACGGTCTTCGAGCCGTAGCGCTCCTTGAAGTACGGGACGCCGCTCGGGTGGTCGGCGTGCGCGTGCGTCCTGAGCGCGTACGGGATCGCGAGCCCGAGGCGGTCGACGAGCTCCGCGACGCGGTCGTTCGACTCGTCCCAGGTGCGCCCGCTCTTCGCGTCGTAGTCGTGCACCGGGTCGATGACCACGCCGAGCTTCTTCGCCTCGTCGTACACGAGGTAGGTGAGCGTGAACGTCCGCTCGTCGTAGAAGTGCTGGATCCTCACGATTCCTCCCTGGCGCGTGCGGCGGGCGACGGCGCTTCGCCCGGTGTTTCCCACCGGCGCAGCCGGCCCGACGGGTGCGGCCGGTTCCACGGGTGCCGACGGTTCCACCGGACCGACCGGACCTTCGGGAGCCCATGGTGCGGACGGCGTCGCCTGCTGGGGCGTCAATCAAAATGGCAGCTGCGACCTCCTCACCGAGGACGCCAATCTCGATACCGTCTGCGACGTCGCCGACTGCGCAGGCCAGGACGGATCACTCGGGACGACCGGCCCCACCGGTGCGGCCGGAGCGGCGGGTGCCGACGGCGCGACGGGGCCGGCGGGTCCGGCGGGAGCAACCGGCACTGCGGGCGCCGCGGGACCCACGGGCGCTGCCGGCGCCCCGGGTGCCGACCGCGCGACGGGGCCGGCGGGTGTAGCGGGGCCGACCGGACCCACCGGCCAGGACGGCGGCGACGGTCTCGCCTGCTGGGACGTCAATCAGAACGGCAGCTGCGACCTCCTCACCGAGGACGCCAATCTCGATATCGTCTGCGACGTCGCCGACTGCACCGGGCTGGATGGAGCACCCGGAGCGACCGGGCCCACCGGCGCCGCGGGTGCCAACGGTGCCACGGGGCCGGCGGGACCGACGGGCCCTTCTGGTGCCGACGGTGCGACGGGCGCTCCAGGACCCACGGGTGCTAGCGGTGCAGCGGGCGCCGACGGCGCCACGGGTGCCACCGGCGCTGCGGGCGCCGCGGGACCGACCGGCGCCACCGGCCCCTCGGGCGCCGCAGGAGCCACGGGTGCCACCGGTGCGGCCGGAGCGGCAGGAGCCACGGGTGCCACCAGCGCGACGGGCCCCTACGCACCGAGGTGCACGATCATCGAGTCGCCCGCCACGTCCGACGACTTCCTCCTGCTGCGCGCTTCGTCCGCGCTGACGGTCACGGCGGTAAACTGCCTCTCGAACGCGGCCACGAGCGTCACCCTCACCGTCAAGGAGTGCGATGCGAACGGCGCGAACTGCGCGGCGACCGCCGTCGCGACGGGGACGTGCACGACGTCGAACACCTCACTCACCGTGACCAACGCGGGCATCGACTCCGGCGACCGGGTTCGCGTCTCGATCAGCGCGGTCAGCGGAACGCCGGGGCACGTCGCCGTGTGTCTCGGCCTGAGCTGAGGCAGCGCCCTCGGGGTTGCACGCGTCGTCCCGGCGCAGTGCGTTCGCGCGCCAGGTACCAGCCGACCGACCGTGACACCCCGACCGACGACGCGGGCCTGCGCGAGGCGCGCTCGCTGCGCGCCGTGGTCGCCGAGCACGCCACCACGCGCGAGCACGATCGCACCCTCGATCGGCCGACCGTCGAGGCGCTCTGGCGGAGCGGCCTCGCGCAAGGGCTCGCCCGCCCGGAGCGTGACCACTTCGGCGTGGTGGACCGAGGCCAGGAGTGCTGCCGCGAGTCCAGGCCGTGGCAACGGATGCTGCGGGAGCGCCGCCAGAGTCGCGCGGATTTGACGCCGCAGGTGGATCGTGTCTACTGAGGAAGTTGGGTTCCGGGGGGACCGAGGGGGAGCGGGCCGACGTGCAAAGGACGAGTGAAGCACGGGCGCACCTGACGGGCGCACTGTGGATCATGCTGTCTGCCGTGGCAGCAGGGGCGAGCGGCATCGGGCACGCGAACGCGGCCGACGCGCCGGTCGACGCAATCCCCTCCACGTTCGCGCCGGTCTCGGCGCCGGCCGAGAGCATCCGCTCGCTGTCCTTCCTCGTCATCGGAATCTCGGGGGGCATCTTCGTCGTCGTGACGGCCGTGCTCTTCTACTGCGTGTGGCGCTTCCGCGCGCGTCCGGGCGACGACCGCGAGCCGCCGCAGGTCTACGGCAGCAACCAGATCGAGTGGTCCTGGACGATCGTCCCCATCCTGATCGTCCTCGTGCTCTTCCTCGCGACCGCGCGGACGATCAACGAGCTGCAGGCGAGTGAGGTCCCGCCTGAGGCGCTGCGCGTGACGATCGTCGGCCACCAGTGGTGGTGGGAGATCCGCTACCCCGACCTGGGCGTCGTCACCGCCAACGAGCTACACCTGCCGGCGAGCCGCGACGGCGCGCGCCGGCCGACGTACCTGCACCTCGAGTCCGCGGACGTCATCCACAGCTTCTGGATCCCGCAGCTCTCCGGCAAGACCGACGTCGTGCCGAACCGGCGCAACCTGATGTGGGTGGAGCCCCACACCACCGGGACGTTTCTCGGGCAGTGCGCCGAGTACTGCGGCACGCAGCACGCGAAGATGCTGCTGCGCGCGATCGTGCACGAGCCGGGCGAGTTCGACGCCTGGGTCGCTGCGCAGAAGCAGCCGGCGACCGTGGTCGGTGCCGTCGCCGACGGCCGCGCGATCTTCCAGTCCACCGCCTGCATCAACTGCCACACGGTGGAGGGCACCAACGCGAACGGGCGCTTCGGCCCCGATCTCACGCACCTCATGTCGCGCACCACGATCGGCTCGGGCGCCGCTCCGAACACGCCGGAGAACCTGCGTGCATGGATCGCCTCGCCGGACCACTTCAAGCCCGGCGCGCTCATGCCCGCGATGCAGCTCGCCGACACCGACCTCGACAAGCTCACCGCCTGGCTTCTGACGCTGAAATGAACGGAGGCGCACGGTGACCGTCCTGGAAGAAGGCATCGTCCGGCCGCACGCGGCCCCCGAGCGCGCGTCGGCGTGGGGCGTCGCCCACGACTGGGTGACGACGGTCGACCACAAGAAGCTCGGCGTGATGTACGTCGCCTCGGCGCTGATGTTCTTCCTGATCGCGGGCTTCGAGGCGACGCTGATCCGCATCCAGCTCGCCGTGCCGAACAACGACTTCCTCCCGCCGGACACGTTCAACCGGCTGTTCACCATGCACGGCACGACGATGGTGTTCCTCGTCGGCATGCCGATGTTCTTCGGCTTCGCGAACTACCTGACGCCGCTGATGATCGGTGCGCGCGACCTCGCGTTCCCGCGCATGAACGCGTTCGGCTTCTGGCTCTTCCTGTTCGGCGGGATCCTGCTCTACTTCAGCTTCCTCGGCGGCGACGGGCTCTACGGTGCCGGCACGGCGCCCGACGTCGGCTGGTTCGCCTACGCACCGCTCACCGGCAAGGCGTTCTCGCGCGGCAACAGCACCGACTACTGGATCCTCGGGATCCTCGTCAGCGGCCTCGGCAGCACGGGCACGGCGCTGAACCTCGCCACCACCATCTTCACCATGCGCTGCCCCGGCATGACGTGGAGCAAGCTGCCGCTGTTCGTATGGCTGATGCTGGTCGACTGCCTGCTGACGCTCGTGATCCTCACACCGCTCACCGCGGCGCAGGTGATGCTGCTTCTCGACCGCTATCTGGGAGCGCATTTCTTCGACACGCAGGCCGGCGGCTCGGCCGTGCTGTGGCAGCACTTCTTCTGGTTCTTCGGCCACCCCGAGGTCTACGTCCTCATCATGCCGGCGTTCGCGATCATGAACGAGATCGTGCCCGTGTTCTCGCGCAAGCCGCTCTTCGGCTACCCGTTCATGGTCGGGGCGACCGTGCTGATCGGCTTCATCAGCCTGAGCGTCTGGGCGCACCACATGTTCGTCGTCGGGCTCAGCCCCGCCGCGAACACGTTCTTCGCGCTGTCGACCATGGCGATCGCGGTGCCGACCGGCATCAAGATCTTCAACTGGCTCGGCACCATGTGGGGCGGCAAGATCCGCTTCGCGGTGCCGATGCTCTGGTGCACCGGCTTCTTGTTCTCGTTCGTGATCGCCGGGCTCACCGGCGTGATGCTCGCCGTCGTGCCGTGGGACTGGCAGCTCAGCGACTCGTACTTCGTCGTCGCCCACTTCCACTTCGTGCTCATCGGCGGCCTGCTCTTCACCCTGTTCGCCGCGATCTACTACTGGTTCCCGAAGGTCTCCGGGAAGATGATGGACGAGCGGCTCGGCAAGCTGCACTTCTGGGTCTTCGCCGCGGGCTTCTATCTGACCTTCGTGCCGATGCACTTCCCCGGCCTGCTCGGCATGCCCCGGCGAATCTACACCTACGAGGCCGGCCGCGGCTGGGACGAGCTGAACCTGATCTCGTCGCTGGGCGTGGCCGTCCAGCTGATCGGCCTCTCGTTCTTCCTGTGGAACCTCGTGCGCTCGCTCCTGCGCGGCGAGCCGGCGGGCGACGACCCGTGGGATGCCTGGACGCTCGAGTGGTCGACGACGTCGCCGCCGCCCGAGTACAACTTCGAGCAGATCCCGGTCGTGCACAGCCGCCGTCCGCTGTGGGACCTGAAGCACCCGGAGGACCCGGACTGGAGGTACGAGTGACGTTCTCGTCGGCTCCGCCGACCACGCAGGTCGAGTCGAGCGGGGGGGTCTACCGGTGACCACCGCCTCCACCGGCACGATGGCACCGCCGGGCGCGCCGCCCGCGATCCCGAGCCCCTGGACGTTGCCCGACAAGGGCAAGGTCGGGATGCTGCTCCTGATCGTCGCCGAGAGCTCGTTCTTCGCGATCTTCGTGATCGCGTACCTGTTCTACGTCGGCAAGAGCCTCAACGGACCGTTCCCCGCCGACGTGCTCGAGCTGCCGATCCTCGGGTCGATCTGCCTCTTGTCGAGCAGCGTGACCATCATGCTCGCGATCCGCGCGCTGCGTGCCGGCAACCGGTCGGGCTTCAACCTGTGGTGGCTGGCGACGATCCTGCTCGGGCTCGAGTTCCTGATCGGAACCGGCATGGAATGGTACGGGCTGATCGTCCGACACGGGCTCTGGATCGACACCAATCTCTTCGGCACGACCTTCTACTCGCTGGTCGGCTTCCACGCGTTCCACGTCACCGTCGGCCTGCTCATGCTCACCGTCGTGCTGATCTTCGGCCTCACCCGGAGCCTTGCGCCCGAGCACGCGGAGCGCACCGAGATCCTGTCCTGGTACTGGCACTTCGTCGACACGGTGTGGGTCGTCGTCTTCACCGTGGTCTACGTGGTGGGACGATGAGCACGCCGCACCACGAGTACCCCGACGCCGTGGTCGCGCCGGCGCCGACCATGTGGCCGATGCTCGCCGCGCTCGGTGTGACGCTGGTGTTCGCGGGACTCGTCACGCACGTCGCGGCGAC
The DNA here is from genome assembly GCA_016874715.1 of Deltaproteobacteria bacterium. GTDB lineage: Bacteria > Desulfobacterota > Binatia > UBA12015 > UBA12015 > VGTK01. Next base: position 7,446 of record VGTK01000183.1, read on the forward strand.
GGTCGTGGGCGCAGTGCTGTTCGTGACCAGCGCGGTCGGCTGGTTCCGCTCGGTGCTGCCCGAGGAGGCGAGCGAGATCGTGGCGCTCCGTCCGGGGGCGGAGCGCGCGCGTCCCGCGAGCACGTCGACGCGCACGGTCGAGCACCTCGAGCCCGGCGGACCGCAGAGCCACCGCATGCGGCTCCCGGTCGAGATCCACCCGTACGCGGCGGGACTGCAGGGCGGCATCGTCGGCGGTGCGGTCATGGCGCTGCTCGCCTGCCTGTTCGGGCTGCTCGACCAGCGCAGCATCTGGTACCCGATCAACCTGCTCGCCGCCTCGGCGATGCCGTCGCTCGCCGAAGCGCCCGTGTCCCTGCTCATGCAGTTCGACGCGACCGGCTTCGTCGTCGCGAGCATCGTCCACGGCCTGATGTCGCTGATGGTCGGCATGCTCTACGCGATGATTCTGCCCATGCTCCCGCGCCAGCCGATCCTGCTCGGCGGCATCGTCGCACCGCTGCTCTGGAGCGCGATCGTCTGGGCGTCACTGGGCATCGTGAACCCGGCGCTGAACGACCGCATCCACTGGGGCTGGTTCGTCGCCTCGCAGATCGGCTTCGGGCTCATCGCCGGCATCGTGATCGCGCGCAGCGAGCGCATCCGCACCTTGCAGGCGCTGCCGATCGCGGTCCGCGCCGGAATCGAGGGCGGCCTGCGCGAGGACGGAAGGGCCGACGCGCGATGAGGCGCGTCGCCGGCGCGCTCGTCGCCGCCACTCTCGCGCTGCTCGCCGGTTGCGACTCGCTGCCCGGCCGGCCGACGCCGGACCAGCGCTACGTCCGCCCGGAGCAGGTGACGGACTTCGCGACGCTGTACGGCCAGAACTGCTCCGGCTGCCACGGCGCCGACGGACGGCTCGGCCCGGCGCATCCGCTGAACGACCCGCTCTACCTGGCGCTTGCCGACGACGCCGACCTGATCCGCGTCACCTCGCGGGGCGTCGCGGGAACGACCATGCCCGCCTTCGCCCTGTCCGCGGGCGGCACGCTGACCGACGCGCAGATCGCGGCCCTCGTGCGCGAGATGCGCGCGCGCTGGGCGCGGCCCCTGGATGTCGCCGGCGTGTCCCTGCCGGCGTACGCGGCACCGCTCGGCGACGTGCAGCGCGGTGCCGCGGCGTACGCGCAGGCTTGCGCGTCGTGCCACGGTGCCGAAGGCGCCGGCGTCGCCGGCAAGGCGAAGGGCTCGATCGTGGACGGCTCGTACCTCGCGCTGGTGAGCGACCAGGGCCTGCGCACGACCGTGATCGCCGGCCGCAACGATCTCGGCATGCCGGACTTCCGCGGCGCCGCGGGCGGCGCACCGCTCACGGCGACGCAGGTCGCCGACGTGGTGGCGTGGCTCGCGGCGCAGCGTCCCGCGTTTCCCGGCAGCCCGTATCCGGAGACCAACTGATGTCGGATGAATCGCAGGCGTCGTCGCGGCGCAAGTTCCTGATGCGCACGGGCATCGCGCTCAACGTCGTCGCGGCGTCGTTGATCGCGGTGCCGGTGATCGGCTACATCGCGGCCGCGCTGCGCAAGCGCTCCTACCAGGCGTGGGTGAGCCTCGGCCCGATGAGCTCGTTCCCCGCCGGGGAGACGCGGCTCGCGACCTACCGCAACCCGTTCACGGTGCCGTGGGACGGCAGGACCGCGGACGTCGCGTGCTGGGTGCGCAACATGGGCGCGAGCCAGATGCAGGTTTTCGCCGTGAACTGCGCGCACCTCGGCTGCCCGGTCCGCTGGTTCCCCGAGTCCAAGCTGTTCATGTGTCCGTGCCACGGCGGCGTCTACTACGAGGACGGCTCGCGGGCGTCGGGACCCCCGCCGCGCGGCCTCTTCGAGTACGAGTACGAGGTGCGCGGCGACGAGCTGTGGGTGCGCGGCGGGCAGATGCCGACGCTCGCGAATCCGGTTTGATGCGATGAGCAGCAAGGACGAAGAGACCCTCCGCGCGCCAGAGGCGCGCGGCCGAGCGAAGCGAGCGGGAAGTGGAGTCTCCAGCAGGCTCCGCCTGCTGGAGGAGAAGGGCGGCGCCCTTCTCGAGTGGATCGACTTTCGCGTCAAGTTCCGCGAGTCGTTCCTGCCGTCGATCGTCCACCCGATCCCGAAGAGCACCGCGAGCTGGTTCTACGTCTTCGGCAGCGCGACGCTGGTGTGCCTGATCCTGCAGCTGGTGACCGGCATCTGCCTCGCGCTGGTGTACGTGCCGTCGGCCGGCGAAGCGTGGCAGAGCCTCGAGTACCTGAACTACCAGCAGCCGCTCGGCTGGTTCCTGCGCGCGATGCACTACTGGGGCTCGAACTTCATGGTCGCGCTGATGACCATCCACCTGGTGCAGGTGTTCCTGTTCGGGGCGTTCAAGTACCCGCGCGAGCTGACGTGGCTCGTCGGCTGCGTGCTGTTCATCCTGACTCTCGGCATGGCCTTCACCGGCCAGGTGATGCGCTTCGACCAGGACGCCTACTGGGGTCTCGGCATCGGCGCGTCGATGGCGGCACGCTTCCCGCTGATCGGCCAGCAGGTCGTGCAGCTCATGCTCGGCGGACCGATCATCGCCGGGGAGACGCTGACGCGCTTCTTCGCGCTGCACGTGTTCGTCATCCCGGGCACGCTGCTGGCGCTGGTCGGGCTGCACCTGCTGCTGGTGATCAAGGTCGGCATCAACGAGTGGCCGATGCCGGGACGCCTCGTCACGCGCGAGCGCTACGTGAAGGAGTACCACGAGTTGGTCGAGCGCGACGGCGAGCCGTTCGTGCCGCAGGGCGTGACGCGCGACGTGGTGTTCGCGGGGATCGTGATGCTGGCGGTCGTCGCCTGCGCCGCGATCTTCGGACCGAAGGGCCCGGGCGGCATTCCCGACCCGACGCTCATCGAGACCAACCCGCGGCCCGACTTCTACTTCCTGCCGCTGTTCTCCGCGTTCGCGCTGCTGCCGCCCTACATGGAGACGGCGCTCATCCTCACCGCACCGGTCCTGCTCATCGCGGCGGCCTTCCTGCTGCCGTTCTATTCGAACACCGGCGAGAAGAGCTGGCAGCGACGGCCCGGCGCGTGGGTGCTGGTCGTCATGGTATTCCTGTTCCTGGGCGTGCTCGGCTGGCTCGGGACGTACTCGCCGTGGTCGCCCGAAATGACTGCGTGGAGCGGCGCACCGGTGCCGGAGCATCTCGTCAAGGCGAGCACGCCGCTCGAGATGCAGGGGGCGCTGGTCGTGCAGGCGAAGCAGTGCCGCAACTGCCACTCGATCGGCGGCGAGGGCGGGCTCCGCGGTCCCGCGCTCGACGACGTCGCGACCCGCCTCACGCGCGACCAGCTCATCCGTCAGGTCCTGCAAGGTGGCGGCAACATGCCGGCGTACGGCAAGAACCTGAGTCCCGCGGAAGTCACCGCGATCGTCGCGTTCCTCGGCAGGCTGCACCCCGAGGGCGAGCTGCCCGCACGTGACTCGTCGGCTCCGGCGCAGCCCGCCAAGGCGGCCGACGCGGGGCACGCCCGTCCCGGCGCGGGCTGAGGCGCGTGCGCCGTCCGCGCGGACGGCGCACGGCGGCGCACGGCCGGCCAGGGTCGGGGCGTAGCTGCCCCGCTGGACTCGGAAACGATGAGCATCGTCACCCAGGCGACGCTCGCGTCGTTCACGCTGCGTCCGTGGACGCTCGCGGCGCTGGCCGTCACCGCACTGGTGTACGCACGCGGCTGGCGCGCGATGCGCGCGCAGATGCCGGAGCGCTTCGGGACGCTCCAGCTCGCGGCGTTCGTCGGCGGGCTCGCGACGCTGCTGCTGGCAATCGGCTCGCCCCTCGATGCGTTCGCGTCGCTGCTGCTCACGGTCCACATGGTGCAGCACCTGCTGCTCACCATGATCGCGGCCCCCCTGCTGCTGCTCGGCGCGCCGCAGATCCCGCTGCTGCGCGGGCTGCCCGCGCCGGTCGTGCGCGCCGTCTTCGGACCGTTCCTCGCGTCGCCGGAGATGCGCGCCGTCGGGCGGACGCTCACGCACCCCGTCGTGACGCCGATCGTGTTCGTGTCCACGACGACGGCGTGGCACCTGCCGGTGCTCTACGAGCTGGCGCTGCGCTCCGACGGCTGGCACTTCCTCGAGCACGCCTGCTTTCTGGTCGCCGCCCTGCTCTTCTGGTGGCCGGTGATCCTTCCGTGGCCGAGCACGGCGCAGTGGCCACGCTGGGCGATGCTGCCGTACCTGCTCGCGGCCGACGTCGCGAACACCGCCCTGTCGGCGCTGTTCTCGTTCTCCGAGGTGGTCCTCTACCCGACCTACGAGCGCGCGCCGCGGCTCTGGACGTCGAGCGCGCTCGCCGACCAGTCGGCCGCGGGCGCCTTGATGTGGGTGCTGAGCTCGATCTTCTTCCTGATCCCGGCGGCGACGATCGCCATCCGGCTGCTCACACCGCCGCTCGCGCGCCCCGGGGCGGCGCTCGACGACCGGCGCCGCGCCGC
>VGTK01000184.1 GCA_016874715.1 Deltaproteobacteria bacterium
GCGTCCGGGGCCGCGGGCGCGGCACCGCGCGCGCCGTACAACGTGCTCGTCTACCTGATCGACACGCTGCGCGCGGACCACACCACGCCCTACGGCAGCGCGCGCGCGACCACGCCGCGGCTCGACGCGCTCGCGCGCGACGGAGTGGTCTTCGAGAACGCCTACACCGTCGCGCCGTGGACGCGGCCGGCGACGGAGTGGTCTTCGAGAACGCCTACACCGTCGCGCCGTGGACGCGGCCGGCGACGGCGAGCCTGCTCACGGGCCTCTACCCGAGCACGCACGGAAGCGAGCACGCGGGGTCTCTCGCGCCGGCCGCGGTCACGCTCGCGGAGCGCTTCCGCCGCTCCGGCTGGTCGACGTGGGCGTTCGTCGCGAACGGCCACGTCTTCGGCGAGGGCGTCGGGCTCGACCAGGGGTTCGACCGCTGCGTCGCGGTGCGCGGGCGCAGGCTCGACAACCACGCGCACACCGAGGAGATCGACGCGCTGGTGCTGCCGCAGCTCGACGCGTTCGGCGACGAGCCGTTCCTGCTCTACGTGCACGCGGTCGACCCGCACTCGCCGTACGACCCGCCGCCCGCCTTCGCCGGACGCTTCCGCGACCCGTCGTACGTGGGCACGATCGCGCCCGCGGACACGCTGCGGAAGACGCTGCTCGCGCGCCCGCTCGACGAGAGCGACGTCCGCCGCGTGCGCGACCTCTATGACGAGGCCGTCGCGTACCAGGACGAGCGGCTCGGCGTGCTGCTCGACGCGCTCACCGCGCGCGGGCTGCGCGAGCGGACGATCGTCGTCGTGCTGTCCGACCACGGCGAGGAGCTGCACGACCACGGCGCCTGGGAGCACGGCATGCGGCTCTTCGAGGAGCAGGTCCGCATCCCGCTGGTCCTCGGCGGTCCGGGCGTCGCCGGCCCCGCGGGGCGGCGGGTTGCGCAGCCGGCGCTGATCGTGGACGTCCTGCCGACGCTGCTGTCGCTCGCCGGAATCCCGCACCGCGAGCCCGTGCAGGGAATCGACCTCGCGCCCACGCTGACCGGACCGGGTGGCCCACACGCTGCGGACGCGTCGCATCCCGTGTGCCTCGCGGAGATCCGCCCCGGCGAGGACCGCGACCTGTTCGGGCTGCGCGACGGGCGCTGGAAGATCGTCCGCGAGGTGATGCACGCCTCGGGCGCGCGGCGCGACGTGCTGTTCGACCTGGAGACCGACCCGCTCGAGCGCAACGATCTCGCGGCGAGTGAGCCGGCGCGACTCGACCTCCTGCGCGCGCGCCTCGACGCGATGCCCGCTCTGCTCGTGGCGCAGGTTCCACCGCTGCCCGCGGCTGCTCCGTCCGCGCCGTTGGACGCGACGCGACGGCAGCTCGAGGCGCTCGGCTACGTCGTGCCGGACGGACCGCCGCCGTGATGCGGCGAAACGCGAATCTCCGTCTCCGCACGTCCGGCGAAGGGTGATAGGCGAGAGGAAGAACAAGGCGGGCGACATGTCGCGCAAGGCAGGTGAACGCTACGTGTGCGGGAAGTGCGGAGCGACCCTCGTCTACGAGAAGGAGTGTCCGTGCAGCGAGGGCATCCACTCGGAGGTCTGCTGCGGACAGCAGATGAAGCGGTCGTCCTGAGCGCGGGCGTGCCGCGCGCCGCTGCGGCGTCGCGGCCGCTCGACGCGACGCGCGGCCGGGCGTGTGCGGAGCACGCTGCCGGGTGACGCTGCCCGAGCTTCCGGCTCTCGTCTGGATCGTGGCCGGCGGCGTGGCGATGAGCGCGATCGCGCTGGTCGGCGCGGTCGCGCTGGTGCTACCGGAGAACGTCCTCCGGAAGCTGATCCTGCCGCTGGTCGCCTTCGCGGCGGGATCGCTGATCGGCGGCGCGCTGTTCCACATGCTGCCGGCCGCCACGCACGGGCCGGGTGGCGTCGCCGCGGCGATGCCGTGGGTCGCGCTCGGCTTCCTGACGTACTTCGCGCTCGAGCAGTTCCTGCACTACCACCACTGTCACCGCGCCTCCGCGGACTGCCGGCAGCCGCTCACGTACCTCGTGCTCGTCGGCGACGGGCTGCACAACCTGCTCGGCGGCATGGCCGTGGCGGGGACGTTCCTCGTCGACGTGCGGCTCGGCATCACCACCTGGCTCGCCGCGGCCCCGCACGCGATCCCGCAGGAGCTGGGCGACTTCGGCGTGCTCGTGCACGGCGGCTTCGCGAAGCGCAGCGCGCTGCTGCTCAACCTGCTGTCCGCATCGACGTTCCTCGTCGGCGGGCTCCTCGCCTGGGCGGTGTCGTTCCGCTTCGACGTCTCGGCGCTGGTCGCGTTCGCCGCCGGCAACTTCCTGTACATCGGGGCGTCTGATCTGGTGCCGGAGGTCAACCGCCACCGCAACGCCGCGACGAACGTCGTGCTGTTCGGCGCATTCGCGGCGGGTCTCGGACTGCTGCTCCTGATCGGACACCCGCACGGCTGAGCCTCCCTCGCGGCTCTCGATGCTGCGGACGGGCGCCGAAGCGCAGGCTCGGACACGCGAACGCCGTCGTCCGGTCTAGGGGCGCTGCGGCTCGCAGCGGTGCAGCGGCGGCACGTCGCCGTCGAGCAGCTTCGTGAGGAACACGCCGGTGCCGGTCGGTGCGCCGACGTAGATGGTGTCGCCGGTGTTCTTCCCTGCGGGGGGCGAGCTGCAGTTGTCGAAGAACTCCTGCTGGCACGGCCACGGACCCGCGATCTGGAAGCCGACGTACGCGGTTTCCGGATTCGCGACCGTGATCGGGCACGAGCAGATGATCTCGCTCTCGGCGAGCGGCTGCGCGAAGCCGGGGAACGACTGGCCGCGCGTGCTCTCGAAGCAGTAGCCGCCGTCGCACTGCGCGTAGGCCGCGTTCGAGGTGGCGGCCGGGCAGGTGTAGAGCGCCATGTCGCCGCCCGGCGCGCGCAGCGAGTCGGGCAGGCTGTAGGTGCTGATCATGTAGCCGTTGCCGACGCCCGCGGCGTTCGCGGTACAGACGGTCTGATCGCTGCCGTACGAGAACGGCAGGCTGATGCTGTCGCCGTGCTCGACGTCGCACTTGCAGTACGCGACCCCGTTGAAGACGAAGCACGGCGCGGTCGCGCACAGCGCGTAGGTCTGGTCGTCGCAGATCGCGAACGGACGCGGCTCGTCGGGGACCGTCGCCTCGGCGATCTTCGGCAGCTGCCCCCGCCCGTCGCGGATGGGCTCCAGGGCGGCCGCCGTGCGCGGAGCGATCGGAGCGGCCACGGCCGCCAGCGCCAGCAGCGCGGCGAGGACGCGGACGAGCCGGCCCGCGCCGGGTCCGTGGTTGGTGCTTCGGGCATCGACGGGAGCGCGCATCGGGAATCCTCCACGCCCGGGGAAGGATCTCCCGGGTCGATCTCCCGACGTATCGGACGATCGGCCCCCGAGGTTCAGCGGCGGCCGCGGCGCGCGTGCGCCGACGCGCTCAGCGTTCCGCGCAGGCCGCGACGGTCTCGGCGACTTGCGCTGCCGCAGCGTCGCCGTCGCCGAGCCTGCCTTCGACGGCTCGGAACTCGTCCGCCGTCCAGCGGCGCTGGAATCGGTCGAGGGCGCACCTGCACGCGGCGTCGCTCAGGCGTTGCTCTCGGCAGCCCCTCATGAAGTTGTCGATCAGCTCCTGCGGGTACGGCTTCGGCGGGGGCTCCTGCGCGCAGCCGACCGCGAGGGCGAGCAGCGCGACCGCGAGAACGGACGACTTCACGCGAGAACGCATCATCCGCTCCGATAGCGTGCGCGGCCCGGCGGCGCACGACGGGCACGCTTCCGCGACGATGCGCCGTGCTATGCGTGGACGCGATGCCCGAGCTGCCGGACGTCGAGCCCTACGTCGCGCTGCTGCGCGAGTGCATCGCGGGGCAGCCGCTCGAGGCGGTGCGCCTGAGAAGCCCGTTCGTGCTGCGCAGCGTGGACCCGCCGATCTCGTCCGCGGTCGGGAAGACCGTGCGCGGTGTGCGGCGCCTTGGCAAGCGCGTCGTCCTCGACCTCGACGACGAGCTGCACCTCGTCGTCCACCTCATGATCGCCGGACGCTTCCGCTGGCAGAAGCGCGGTCTGAAGCCGGCCGGCAAGATCGGTCTCGCGGCCTTCGACTTCCCGAACGGAACCCTGCTGCTCACCGAGGCGAGCCCGAAGAAGCGGGCGTCGCTGCACCTGGTGCGCGGCGCGGAAGCGCTCGCCGCGCACCACGCGGGCGGCATCGAGCCGCTCGAGTGCGACCTTGCCGCGTTCACCCATGCGCTGGTGCGCGAGAGCAGGACCGTCAAGCGCGCGCTCACCGACCCGCGCGTCTTCAGCGGCATCGGCAACGCCTACTCCGACGAGATCCTGCACGCGGCCCGGCTCTCGCCCGTCAAGCAGACGGGCAAGCTGACGGCGGACGAGATCGCACGCCTGCTCGACGCGACGCGCGACGTGCTGGTGCGCTGGACCGCGCAGCTGCGCGCCGACTTCGCGGACCGCTTCCCCGGCCCCGGTGACGTGACCGCGTTCCGTCCCGACTTCGCGGTGCACGGCCGCCACGGCGAGCCGTGTCCGGTGTGCGGCAAGCCGGTGCAGCGGATCCGCTACGCCGACAGCGAGACCAACTACTGCGCGGTCTGCCAGAACGGCGGCCGGCGGCTCGCCGACCGTGCGCTGTCGCGCCTGCTGCACGACTCGTACGCGCGCACGATCGACGACGACGAGTAGCGCCGCGGCCGTGCGTCGTCCGGGGCGTCAGGCGGCGTGCGAGCCGTCGTGCTCGCGGATGGTGCGCAGGCGACGGCGCACCGCGGGGTGCGCCAGCGGTCCGAGCGCCGCCAGCGCGAGCACCGTCGCGGCCGCGTAGAACTGCGGCGTGCCGGGCACGATCAGGGTCGAGCCGAAGAACGAGTACGCGAGCGCACGGACCGACCCGCCCGCGGTGACCGCGAGCGCGAACGGCAGCAGCGCCATCGACGAGAATCCCGCCGCCCAGTAGGACGCGGCCATCGGACCGGTCGGGTGCGCCGTGACCAGCGCCACTGCCGGTGGCCCCGCCCGCTCGACGTAGCGCTCGAGCCACGCGTACCGGTGGCCGAAGGTCTGGCGCAGCCACGCGCCGCCGATCCTGCGCGCCATCGTGAAGGTGATGAGGGCCGACAGCACGATCCCGGTGGCGCCGAGGAGCGTTCCCACCGTCGTGCCGAAGCACAGCCCGCCGACGGGCAGGATGACGATCGCGGGCAGAAAGATGAACTGCCGGAACGTCAGCAGCCCGAGGAAGATCGCCGGCGCCTTCCAGCCCATGCTGCGCACCAGCTCCTGCAGGGCGCTGGTCGAGAGCTCGATGCCGAGCTGCTCGCGCACGATGGACCCCGCGGCGAACGTCGCCGCGAGCAGGACGAGCAGGACGGGCAGCACCCGGCGTGGCACGGGCGTCACGTTAGCGCAGGAGCGGCGGACAGGCGAGTTTCTCCCTGCGGCCCCTGCCCGGTAGTCGTGGTCCCGCCGCGCAGTCGGCCCCCGGATCCGGCGGTGCTCGTCGGCGACCGCCGCGCAGGAAGCAGGCAGATGGCGAAGAATGCGGCAGCCGCGCCCGCTTCGCGGGCAACGGCGGCGGAGCGGCAAGATGGGCCTCACCGCCTTGGCACGCTTGCTTAGTTCCGCCACTCCGCCCCGAGGTTTCCGAGCCCGCATGAGCATTCACGTCGCCATCCACCACCGGACGCACTACGCGTTCGACCGTCTGGTCACCTTGTCGCCGCACGTGCTGCGTCTGCGGCCGGCGCCGCACTCGCGGACGCCGATCGAGGCGTACTCGCTGCGCGTCAAGCCGGAGAAGCAGTTCCTCAACTGGCAGCAGGACCCGTTCGGGAATTTCCTCGCACGGCTCGTGCTTCCGGAGCCGACCCGCGAGCTCGACGTCACCGTCGACCTGATCGCCGACCTGACGGTCATCAACCCGTTCGACTTCTTCCTGGAAGCCTCCGCGGAGCAGTACCCGTTCGTCTACGAGCCGCAGCTCGCGCGCGAGCTTTCACCGTACTTCGAGGTGCGCGAGCGCGGACCGCGGCTCGCGAAGTGGCTCGAGGGCGTGGACCTGCGGCGCCGCCGCACCGTCGACTTCCTGGTCGACCTGAACCAGCGGCTCGCGCACGACATCGCCTACTCGATCCGCATGGAGCCCGGCGTCCAGAGCTGCGAGGAGACGCTCGAGCGCCGCATCGGCTCGTGCCGCGACACGGGCTATCTGCTGGTCGAGATCCTGCGCCACCTGGGCCTCGCGGCGCGCTTCGTCTCGGGCTACCTCGTGCAGCTCACGCCGGACGAGAAGCCGATCGAGGGTCCGGAGGGCCCGAAGCAGGACTTCACCGACCTGCACGCGTGGGCCGAGGTCTACGTCCCGGGCGCGGGCTGGATCGGCCTCGATCCGACCTCCGGCCTGTTCGCGGGCGAGGGTCACATCCCGCTCGCCGCGACACCCGATCCGGTGAGTGCGGCGCCGGTCACCGGCGCCGTCGACCCGTGCGAGGTCACGTTCGGCTACGAGAACGTCGTCACGCGCGTGAGCGGGCTCGTGAGCCCCGTCAAGCCATACACCGACGCGACCTGGCGCGAGATCCTGACGCTCGGCGACACGGTCGACGCGGATCTCGCCGCGCACGACGTGCGGCTCACCATGGGCGGCGAGCCGACCTTCGTCTCGATCGACGACCGCGACGGCGCGGAGTGGAACACCGAGGCGCTCGGACCCGTCAAGCGCAAGCTCGCCGAGGACCTGATCCGGCGGCTGCGCATGCGCTTCGCGCCGCACGCGGCGGTGCTGCAGTTCGGGCAGGGCAAGTGGTACCCGGGCGAGGTCCTGCCGCGCTGGGCGCTGGGCTGCTTCTGGCGTCGCGATGGCGTCGCCGTGTGGACCAACGACGCGCTCATCGCCGACCACGCGAATCCGCTCGGCCACGACGAGGCGCACGCGAAGCGCTTCATGGACGCGCTCGCCATGCGGCTGGGGCTGCCGCCGGAGCTCGCGCTGCCGGGCTGGGAGGACGCGCTCTGGTTCCTGTGGAAGGAACAGAACGTCCCCGAGAACCTCGACCCCCAGAAGGCGTGGCCCGAGGACCCCGAGGACCGCCGCCTGCTCGCGCAGAAGCTCGAGCGCGGGATCGCCAAGGTCGCCGGCTACGCGCTGCCGCTGCGCTGGGCGTGGTACGTCGACGGCAGCCAGGGCTGGACGACGACACGCTGGACGTTCCGACGCGAGAAGATGGTCCTCGTGCCGGGCAGCTCGCCCATGGGCTACCGGCTGCCGCTCGACGCGCTCTGCTGGATCCCGCCCGAGCGGCGCGAGGTGATGTACGAGCTCGACCCGTTCGCGCCGCGCGGCGAGCTGCCGGGCGAACCGCGAGGCCGCCCGCAGATGACGTACCCCGCGGCGCCATTCGGGCGAAGCGGCGCCGGCGCGCCCGGGGCGGGCGGCGGCGCGGGCGGACCCGCTGGCGCGGGCCTCCCGTTCGGCAAGCGCGAGCTCGTGATGCACCAGACGGCGGACTCCGTGTCGCCGTCCGGCGCCGCCTCGACCGTGCGCGACTTCCCGGTCGACCTCGTGCGCTCCGCGCTCTGCGTCGAGCCGCGCGACGGCACCCTGCACGTCTTCCTGCCGCCGCTCACGCACCTCGAGCACTACCTGAGCCTCGTCGCGTGCGTGGAGGAGACGGCGGCCGAGCTGCGGCTGCCGGTCGTGCTCGAGGGGTACGAGCCGCCGCGCGATCCCCGTCTGGTGCGCCTGCTGGTGACCCCCGATCCGGGCGTGATCGAGGTGAACATCCAGCCCGCACAGGGCTGGCGCGACCTCGTCGACATCCACTCGACGGTCTACGAGGAGGCGCGTGCCTCGCGGCTCGCGACCGAGAAGTTCATGCTTGATGGGCGCGCGACCGGCACCGGCGGCGGCAACCACGTCACCGTCGGCGGACCGTCCGCCGCGGACAGCCCGATCCTGCGCCGCCCCGACCTGCTGCGCAGCCTGACCACCTACTGGCAGCACCACCCGAGCCTGTCGTACCTGTTCTCGGGCCTGTTCGTCGGCCCGACGAGCCAGGCGCCGCGCATCGACGAGGCGCGCGACGACAGCCTCTACGAGCTCGAGATCGCGCTCGCGCAAGCGACCGGCGGCGTCGCGCCGCAGCCGTGGCTCGTCGACCGACTGTTCCGCAACCTGCTGGTCGATGTCACCGGCAACCCGCACCGTGCCGAGTTCTGCATCGACAAGCTGTACTCGCCCGACGGCCCGACGGGACGCCTCGGCCTCGTCGAGATGCGTGCCTTCGAGATGCCGCCGCACCAGCGCCTGAGCTTGACGCAGCAGCTGCTGCTGCGCGGGCTGATCGCGCGCTTCTGGAAGGATCCGTACGCGAAGCCCTTGGTGCGCTGGGGCACGGAGCTGCACGACCGCTTCCTGCTACCGCACTTCCTCTGGCAGGACTTCGGCGACGTGATCGACGAGCTGCGCGAGCACGGCTACGGCTTCTCGCGCGAGTGGTTCCTGCCGTTCCTCGAGTGGCGCTTCCCGCGGCTCGGCGGCGTCACGGTGCGCGACCTCGAGCTCGAGCTGCGCACGGCCATCGAGCCGTGGCACGTGCTCGGCGAGGAGGTCGGCTCGCAGGGCATGGCGCGGTACGTCGACTCGTCGCTCGAGCGCCTGCAGGTCAGGACCATGGGCATGACCGACGGACGCCACGTCGTCACGTGCAACGGACGCCGCGTACCGCTCCGTCCGACGGGGATGCGCTCGGAGTTCGTCGCGGGGGTGCGCTACCGCGCATGGCAGCCGCCATCGGCTCTGCACCCGACGATTCCCGTGCACGCGCCGCTGGTGTTCGACGTGATCGACACCTGGGCGGAGCGCTCCGTCGGCGGCTGCACGTACCACGTCGTGCACCCCGGTGGGCGCAGCTTCGAGACGCTGCCGGTGAACGCGGCCGAGGCCGAGTCGCGGCGGGTTGCCCGCTTCTGGGCGCACGGCCATACTCCGGGCGCCATGCTGCCGCCGTACGAAGAGCGGGATCCGGACTTCCCGCACACGCTCGACCTGCGGCGCCTGCGCGAGGCGTGAGCGGACCGTTGCTCGGGGCGGGGGAGGAGAGCGCCGCCGCGGCGCGGGCGCGCGGGCTGTTCTCGACCTACCAGCCGCTCGCGGGGTGCCGCGACGAGATGGTGCTCGAGGTCGGCGAGCTGCGCGCGCACTGGGAGTACCTCGCCGGCGCGATCGGCGCGCTCGGCGACCTCGAGCTCGAGCGGCGCAACCACGAGCTGCGCCGCCTGCTGCGCGAGAACGGCGTCACCTACAATTTCTACGAGGAGAACGACACGATCGAGCGGCCGTGGTCGCTCGACCCGATCCCGGTCCTGCTCACCAGCGCGGACTGGAGCGAGATCGAGCAGGGGCTCGCGCAGCGCGCCGAGCTGCTCGACCTCGTGCTGCGCGACCTCTACGGGCCGCGCAAGCTGCTGAAGCGCGGCCTGCTGCCACCCGAGCTGGTGCTCGGGCACCCCGGCTTTCTCCGCCCGTGCGCGGGAACCGCGCGCGCCGACGGACGCTGGCTCACGATCTGCGCCGCGGACCTCGCGCGCGGTCCGGACGGACGCCTGTGGGTGATCGGCGACCGCATCCAGGCGCCGTCCGGCGCGGGCTACGCGCTGGAGGCGCGCACCGCGCTGTCGCGCACGTTGCCGAGCCTCTACCGCGACTCGCACGTGCACCGCCTGGCGCTCTTCTTCCGCACGCTGCGCGGCACGCTCGCGGGCCTCGCGCCCGGCGGACGCGAGGACCCGCGCATCGTGCTCCTCACGCCGGGTCCGGGCAGCGAGACCTTCTTCGAGCACGCCTACCTCGCGAGCTACCTCGGTTACCCCCTGGTCCAGGGCAGCGACCTCGTGGTCCGCGACGAGCGCGTGTGGCTCAAGACGCTCGACGGGCTCACGCCGGTGGACGTGATCCTGCGGCGCGTCGACGATCCGTGGTGCGATCCGCTCGAGCTGCGCCCCGACTCCCTGCTCGGCGTCGCGGCGCTGCTGCAGGCGGTGCGGCGCGGCAACGTCGCCGTCGCGAACCCGCTCGGCACCAGCATCCTCGAGAACCCGGGCCTGATGCCGTTCCTGCCCGCGATCGCGCGCGCGTTGCTCGACGAGGAGCTGCGGCAGCCCTCCGTGCAGACGTGGTGGTGCGGCGACGCGGACTCGCTGCGCCACGTCCTCGAGCGGCTCGACGAGCTGGTGGTGAAGCCGGTGTTTCCGCACCGCGTCGACTCGACCATCTTCGCGGCGGCGCTCGCGAAGTCCGAGCGCGACGACCTGAAGGCGCGCATGCGCGCGCACCCCGAGCGCTACGTCGCGCAGGAGCGGATCGCGCTCTCGACCGCGCCGGTGCTGCGCGTGGGACAGCTCGAGCCGCGACCGTTCGTGCTGCGCAGCTTCGCCGTCGCGAGCGAGAGCGGCTACCTCGTGATGCCGGGTGGGCTCGGCCGCGTGTCGTCGTCGAGCTCGAGCTTCGTCACCTCGAACCAGCTCGGCGGCGTCGGCAAGGACGTCTGGGTGCTGGCGTCCGAGCCCGAGCGTCAGGTCACGCTGCTGGCACCGGCCGAGCGCCCGGTCGTGGTGCGACGCGGTGGCGACGAGGTGCCCGGCCGCGTGGCGGACGATCTGTTCTGGCTCGGCCGCTACTCGGAGCGCGCCGAGGCGATCACGCGCCTGCTGCGCGAGATCCTGCTCCGCCTGCTCGCGACCGAGCGCAGCAATCTCGACGGCACGGTGCCGCTGCTGCTGCGCGCGCTCACCGCGCAGAGCGCGACCTACCCGGGCTTCGTCGGCGAAGACGCCGAGAAGCGCCTCGCCGCCCCCGAGGCGGAGCTGCTGCAGCTGATCCTCGACCCGCGCCGCGTCGGCGGGCTGCGCTTCAACATCGACGCGCTCGCGCGCGCCGGACGTGCGGTACGCGACCGGCTGTCGAGCGACACCTCGCGCGTGATCGGCGCGATCGACGGCGAGCTCGCGCGTCCGTGCGACCTCGCCGCGGCGCGCGAGAGCCTGCAGCGACTGATCCAGATGCTCGCGGCCTTCGTCGGACTCACCACCGAGAGCATGAGCCGCGGCCAGGGTTGGCGCTTCCTGCAGCTCGGTCGCTCGCTCGAGCGCGGGCTGCAGACGATCGCGCTGCTGCGCGGCGTCGTGCTGCCGGCGGGTCCGCTCGTCGTGCCGGCGTGCGAGGCGCTGCTCGGCATCCTGCACAGCGTCAAGACCTACCGGCGGCGCTACCGGTCGCGCGTCCAGATGGGCGCGGTGCTCGACCTCGTCCTGCTCGACGAGAGCAACCCGCGCTCGCTCGCCTTCCAGCTCGTCGGCGTCGAGGAGCACGTCGTCGCGCTGGTGCACGACGATGCGAGCGGGCAACGCAGCCGCGCCGAGCGCCTCGCGCTCGAGGCCCTGACGACGCTCCGCCTGTTCGACGTCGCGAGCGTCGCCGACGCGGACGACGAGGACGCGGCGCTGGAGCTCGAGCGCCTGCTTGCGCGCGTTGCGGCCACCCTCGCGAGCCTCGCCGACGAGATCGCGACGCGCTACTTCCAGCCGGCCGACCGGCCGCAGCAGATGGTGCGCTTCTCGTGACCCACGGGACGCAGATGGTGCGCTTCTCGTGACCCACGGGACGCAGATGGTGCGCTTCTCGTGACCCACGGGACGCA
>VGTK01000185.1 GCA_016874715.1 Deltaproteobacteria bacterium
CCGATCCCCCCCCCGGCGCCCTTCACGCGCGGCGCGCGACCCCCAGCGCCCCCGAGGCGCGGCGCGCTGCGGCCGCCTTGCTTGAGCCCGCGGCGGGGCTCCCCTAGTCTGACACCGACGCTGCCAACGCGCCGGGTGTGGCGGCACGGGTGAGCATGTGTTCCGCAAGGTGCTGATCGCGAACCGGGGGGAGATCGCCGTGCGGGTGATCCGTGCCTGCCGCGAGCTCGGCGTCGCGACGGTCGCCGCGTACTCGACGGCCGACCGGGACGCGCTGCACGTCCGCCTCGCCGACGAGCAGATCTGCATCGGCCCGCCGCCCCCCGAGCAGAGCTACCTCAACATGCCCGCGCTGATCTCGGCCGCGCAGGCGCGGAGCTGCGACGCGATCCATCCGGGATACGGGTTCCTGTCGGAGAACGGCGACTTTGCGGAGGCCTGCCAGCGCTCCGGCCTGGTCTTCATCGGGCCGCGCGTGCGCAACGTCAAGCTCATGGGCGACAAGGCGCGCGCGCGCCGCTTCATGCGCCGCGCCGGCGTTCCCGTCCTGCCGGGCAGCTCGAGCTCGGTGCGGACGCTCGACGAGGGGCGCCAGATCGCGCGCGAGATCGGCTACCCGGTGCTCGTCAAGGCGACCGGTGGCGGCGGCGGGCGCGGCCTGCGCGTGGTGCACGAACCGGCCGAGCTCGAAGCGGCGATCGAGGCGTCGCGCGGCGAGGGGCAGGCGGCCTTCGGTCAGGCGCGCATCTACATCGAGAAGTACGTCGAGCGCGCGCGGCACATCGAGATCCAGATCATCGCCGACCAGAGCCGCAACGCGGTTCAGCTCGGCGAGCGCGAGTGCTCGCTGCAGCGCCGCTACCAGAAGGTTCTCGAGGAGTCGCCGTCGGTCGCGCTCGATCGGCGTCTGCGCGCCCGGATGGGACGCTCGGCGCTGCGCGTCGCGGCCGCGATCGGGTACACGAACGTCGGCACGGTCGAGTTCCTGCTCGATCCGCAGGGCGGGTACTACTTCATCGAGATGAACACCCGCGTGCAGGTCGAGCACGGCGTCACCGAGATGCTGACCGGCGTCGACGTCGTCAAGGAGGGAATCCGGGCGGCCGCGGGACTGGCGCTCTCGGTACGGCAGCGCGACGTGGTTCCGGTCGGGCACGCGATCGAGTGCCGGATCAACGCCGAGGACCCGTTCACCATGCGCCCGTCGCCCGGCACGGTCCGCGCGCTGCGGCTGCCGGGCGGGCCGGGCATCCGCGTCGACAGCGCGCTGCAGGCGGGCGGCGTGGTGCCGCCGTACTACGACTCGCTGGTGGCGAAGCTGCTCGCACACGGACGCGACCGGACCGAGGCGATCGCGCGCATGCGCCGCGCGCTGGCCGAGCTGCAGATCGAGGGCATCGTGACCAACGTGGCCCTGCACCAGGCGATCCTCGAGGACGACGACTTCCTCGCGGGACGCATCCACACGCGCTACCTGGAGGGGTGGAATGCGCGGCGCGCCCTCGAGCCGGCGCGCGCGTCTTGACGGGGGCTGGAAGGGGCTGATGGAGACCGTGACCAGGGAAGGCCGCGGCCGCAGGCAGGTGGGCGGGATGGGCGTCGTGCTGGCGCTGGGGCTGGCGACGCTCTCCGGGTGCGCCGCGTCGAGCCACTCGCCCGGCTGGGCGTCGGCGCCGGGCGGCGTGCGGCTCGTGGCGCTGCGCGACGACCACGACTTCGGCACCGTCGAGAGCGGCCCGGTGGTGTCGCACACCTTTCGGCTGAAGAACCTCGGACCCGGCGCGGTCGACATCACGTCGGTGAAGCCGGCCTGCGGCTGCACCGCGGTGCTCGCCTCGACCCCCACGCTACTGCCGGGTGAGGAGGGCGGTGTGGAGGTGGCGCTCGATACGTACAAACTCTCCGGACCGCAGGCGAAGTCGGTCACCGTGCACAGCACCGACCCCGTGCGGCCCGAGCTGGTGCTCACCGTGCACGGCACCGTGGCGACCGATCTCGCGGCGACCCCGGCGCGGGTCTACCTCGGCCGTCTCCCGGCGGGCGCGGTGGTGAGCCAGCACGTCGACGTCGAGACGAAGCCCGACGTCCAGATCACCGACGTTTCGAGCCAGAGCAGCCGTCTGCAGGTGCAGGCCACGCCGCTCGATCCGCCACAGCGCGGCGTCCGCGTGCGCGTCACGCTGCTGCCGACGGCATCGACGGGCACGTTCGACGATCGCATCGTGATCTCGTCGACGAGCACCCGGCAGCCCACCGTGGCCATCCCGGTGCTCGGGACCATCCAGAGCCAGCAGCAGTACGCGCGCCATCGCGGCGGCGACGCGGCCTCGCGCTGACGGCATCGGGCGGCGCGGCGGTCGCTGCGTGGTTCGATCGGACGAGAGCTCGGGCCTCGAGCTCGTCGTGAACGCGCTCGACGCGGACGGCAGGCAGAAGGAGCGGCTGCCGGCCCTCAGCGCGCGCTGAAGAGGCCTTGCACGCTCTGCGGCGCCGGCGCCTGGTCGCGCTGGGCCGGGCCCCGCAGGGCCGCCTGCGGGCGCTGCTCCACGCTCGCGGACGGCGTGGCGTCGTCGCGCGGCGGGATGCCGCCGCTGGCCCGGAAGAGGGCGGCGCTGTGCGCGGCGTTCACGGTCTCGGCCTCGAGGGACGGGCACGCCGCGAGCGCGTCGGCGATCGCCGCGCCGCCGCCCGATTCCAGGCACTCGACGAGGTCGAGCAGCGGCCCGGACGTGCCGGAGCGACCGACGAGCGCGTCGCGGACCTCCGCCGGCGCCGCGAGGCCGTCGAGCACCTGCGCGAGCGGCATGCCGAGCAGCGTGTCCATGAGCGACATGATGCCGACCATGAACGCCTGCTCGCCCGCATCGCGGCGGCGCGGGAACGCGGCTTCCGCGAGCAGCTCCATCAGGCGCCCACGCGTCGCGGCGAGCTCGAGCAGCGGGCTCGGGAAGCTCGTGCCCGCGCGGTCGCAGGTGTAGAGCAGGAGCTGCAGCCAGCGCTGGATCTGCCGCCGTCCCAGCAGCGTGATCGCCTGCCGCAGCGAGGTGATCTCGCGGCGCGCCGCGACACCCACCGAGTTCGAGAGCCGGAGCAGGTTGAGGCTCAGGTCCGGGTGGCGCTTCGACAGGTCCTCGATGGCGCGGGTCTCCGCGTCCGAGAGGACGAGGCCGAGCACCTGCATCAGCGCGATCTCCGACGGCACCAGCTTGCGGCCCTCGATCATCACCGGGCGCGCGAAGTAGTAGCCCTGGAATAGATCGAAGCCGAGCGCCATGCACCGCTCCGCCTGCTCGCGCGAGTCCACCTTCTCGGCCAGCAGACGCAACGGCAACTGCCGCAGCCGTGCGGCGACCTCTTGCAGCGCCGTGTCGTCGACGCTCAGCAGGTCGACCTTGGGGATCGCGACGCAGTCGAGGATCGGCGTGTAGCTATCGACGTCGCTCGCGAAGTCGTCGGGCGCGATGGTGAATCCTGCGGCGCGCAGCTCGTGCACGCGATCGACGACCCGCGGGGTGATGGGTACGGTCTCGAGCAGCTCGAGGACGATCTGGTTCTTCGGCAGGAACTCGAGAGCGTCGCCGAGCAGCAGCGCCTCGTCGATGTTGACGAAGCCCTTGCGCGGCCCCAGTGCCGCAGCGACGCCGAGCTCGCCGAAGACGTGGCTCAGCACCGTGGCGGTCGCGACGGCGTCGTCGCGGACGAGCGCCCGGTTGGTCCGGTCGTGCCGGAACAGCAGCTCTTAGGCGACGATGCGCTGGGCGCGGTCGAGGATCGGCTGGCGGCCGAGGAAGAAATCCGTCGCTGGGCTGTCGCGCATCGGTTGGCACCGGATGGCACGCGACTTCGTCGCCGGCCCCGAGCCGACGCGCTGTCCCGACGCGCACCCTGCCGGGTCTTCGGAGCTGCGGCGGCGCGACTTGAGGCGCCGCGGCCCTGGTGGCTGGGCGGCTCTTGCCGCGCGCCTCCGATGCCGCGTCCGCGTCACGAATCGGGCCGGATCGGGGTCAGGTCGACGACTCGCGGCGCGCGAGCGCATCGGCGATGGCACCGCGCATACCCTCGAGCCTCTCGACGACCTGCGTCAGCGTGTCGGCGAGGTCGCGCACGCGATCCTCGATGGAGCCCACCTTGCGCTCGAGCTGCGTCTCGTCCCCGTGCAGGGTCGTGCCCTGCACGTCGACGACGCGTGACAGGCGACCGACGATGTCGACCAGGCTGTCGAGCTGCGTCGCGGCGCGGCCGAGCTGCGCCCCGGTCGCGGCGACCTCGCCCGACATCTCGTCGATGCGCCGCTCTAGGCGCCGGATGCGCTCGGCGAGGAGATCCCGCGGTTCGGAGGCCACCACGACCCGATACCAGCCCGGGCGACGGACGCGAAGCGGTCTCCGCGCGGCAGCGCCTCCCCTCGATCCGCCGCGCCGCCCCCGCTGGAAAACGGGCATCCCAGCAGCGATGCTAGAAGACGGGATCGATCCCGGCGCGGCCGTCCTGTAGCGCGACGGCCGGCTCGCGCAGCACAGCTCCCATGTCGCAGGCTTCCGATCCGAAACCCACCCGCCGCAGCATCGCGGCGGCCGTCACGCTGGTCCAGAAGCGCCTCGCTGCGGACCGTCACGCCCGCCTGCAGGGGCTGCGCGGGTCCGCCCGGGCAGCCTCCTTGGCGGCCCTGTACCGGGCGCAGCCGCGGCCGATGCTGGTGCTCGCGCCGACCGCCGGCGCCGCCGAGACCCTCGCCTCGGACCTGAACTTCTGGCTCGGCGAGGAGGCCGCGTCCTCGGTGCTGCGCAAGCGCGTGCACGTCATGCCCGCCTGGGACGTTTCGCCGTTCGCGCCGGTGTCGCCGAGCCCCGAGACCGTGGCGCAGCGCATCGAGGCGCTGCACCACCTGAGCCAGGGGCGCTTCCCGATCGTGGTCAGCACCCCCGAGGCCGTTCTGCAGCGAGTGATGGCGCCGGCGGCGCTCGCCCGCGCGAGCAGCTACGTCGTGCAGGGCGACGAGCTCGATCTCCACGAGCTGGCCTCCCGTCTCGCGGACTGGGGCTACCGGCGCCGCCCGCTGGTCGAGGACCGCGGCGAGTTCGCGGTGCGCGGCGGGCTGGTCGACGTCTACGTGACCGGCCTCGCCGACCCCGTGCGCCTCGAGCTGATCGGCGACGTCGTCGAGTCGATTCGCACCTTCGACCCGCGCTCGCAGCGTCGCCTCGACGCCCAGGAGGACGCGCTGATCCTGCCGGCGTCGGAGTTCCCGGCGAGCGCCGCGTCGGAGCCGGACCGGCGACGTCGCATCGAGGACCGCGCGCGCGAGCTCGAGATGCTGCGCGAGGACCGCCACCAGCTCCTCGAGGCGATCGCCGAACGCGTCCCGCTGCCCGGCCTCGAGACCATCGCGCCGTACCTGGTCGAGATGGCGCCGCTCGCGGCCTACCTCCCGGCCGATACCCTGATCGCGTTCGACGACGAGGCCGCGATCGAGCGCGCCGGCGACGAGGCGTGGCAGAGCGTCGTTCAGCACGCGGCGATGGCGGCCGAGGAGCGGCGGTTCCACCCCCCGGTGGAGGCGCTGTTCCTGTCGGCGACGGAGCTTCGCGAGGGCCTGCGCGCGTTCCCGACGCTGTCCCTGGAGGAGCTGCCGACGTTCGACAGCGAGCTCGCCGGCGGGCGCGCCGAGCGGGTGACCACCCGTCTGCCGTTCGAGCTGCGCGCGACGCGCCTGCTGCGCGAGGAGAAGGGCTTCGCGGCGCTCGCGACGCGTCTCCGCGACTGGACGAGGGCCGGAGCGCGCGTGGCGCTGGTGGTCGGCAACGCGGCCCAGGCCGAGCGTCTCAAGCACATCCTCGAAGGCGAGGATCTGCTCGTGCCGGCCGCCGGAGAGGCCTTCCCCGATGCGCTCGCCGCGCGCGAGATGCCGGGTCCGTTCATCGTCCAGGGCGAGATCTCGGAGTCGATCGAGCTGCCCGACGACGACCTGGTCTGCGTCGCCGAGGTCAACCTGTTCGGCGAGCACCGCCGCTCGCGGCGCCGGCAGGCGGTGGCGCTGACCCTCGACCAGGTCATGCGCAGCCTCGAGCAGCTCAAGCCCGACGACTACATCGTGCACCTCGACCACGGCATCGGGCTCTATCGGGGGCTGAAGCACCTGAGCGTCGCGGGCAGCGAGGGCGACTTCCTGCAGCTCGAGTACCAGGGCGGCGACCGGCTCTACCTGCCGGTCGATCGCGTCAACCTCGTGCAGAAGTACGTCGGCGGAGACGGCGCGAAGCCGCTCCTCGACAAGCTCGGCAGCGTCTCGTGGGAGCGCGTCAAGAAGAAGACGAAGGAGTCCATCCTGTCGATGGCGCACGAGCTGCTCCAGCTCTACGCGACGCGCGCGCGCAACGAGAGCCACGCCTTCTCGACCGACGACCCGTACTACCAGGAGTTCGAGGCGCGCTTCCCGTTCGACGAGACGCCCGACCAGCAGCGTGCGATCGACGAGGTGCTGGGCGACCTCGGCAAGCCGAAGCCGATGGACCGGCTGGTCTGCGGTGACGTCGGCTACGGCAAGACCGAGGTGGCGATGCGCGCGGCGTTCATCTGCGCGATGGAGGGCAAGCAGGTCGCGGTGCTCGTCCCGACGACCGTTCTGGCGCAGCAGCACACCGAGACCTTCCGCAAGCGCTTCGCGGGCTATCCGGTGCGCATCGAATCGATGTCGAGCTTCCACACGAAGCGCGAGAACGACGAGGTGCTGGCGCGCGTCAAGTCGGGCGCCTGCGACATCGTGGTCGGCACGCACCGCCTGCTGCAGGCCGACGTCGACTTCGCCCGCCTCGGACTGCTGGTGGTCGACGAGGAGCACCGCTTCGGCGTCAAGGACAAGGAGCGCATCAAGCAGATGCGGAAGCTCGTCGACGTCCTGACGCTGACCGCGACGCCGATTCCGCGCACGCTGGAGCTGTCGCTGACCGGCATCCGCGACCTCTCGGTGATCGAGACGCCGCCGCTCGACCGGCAGGCGATCCGCACCTACGTCACCAAGCTCGACGACAACGTGATCCGCGAGGCGATCCTGCGCGAGCTGCGGCGCGGCGGGCAGGTCTTCTTCGTCCACAACCGCGTCGAATCGATCGAGCGCATGGGCGAGAAGCTGCGCGCTCTCGTGCCCGAGGCGCGCATCATCATCGGGCACGGGCAGATGAAGGCGCACGTGCTCGAGAAGGTCATGCTCGACTTTCTCGAGGGGCGCGCGGACATCCTGCTCTGTACCGCGATCATCGAGTCCGGCATCGACATCCCGAACGCCAACACGATCGTCATCAACCGCGCCGACACCTTCGGGCTCGCCCAGCTCTACCAGCTGCGCGGTCGCGTCGGGCGGTCGCCGGCGCGCGCCTACGCCTACCTGCTGATTCCCGGCGAGCGCCTGCTCACCCAGGATGCGCGGTTGCGCCTGCAGGTTCTGCAGGAGCTCGACGACCTCGGCGGCGGCTTCAAGATCGCGGCGCACGATCTCGAGATCCGCGGGGCGGGAAACCTGCTCGGCAAGCACCAGAGCGGGCACATCACCGCGGTCGGCTTCGAGCTGTACACGCAGATGATGGAGCAGGCGGTCCAGGAGCTGCGCGGCGAGCCTGCGCAGGAGGAGATCGAGCCCGAGCTGCAGCTCGGCATCGCGGCCTACATCCCGGACGCGTACATCGACGACGTGAACCAGCGCCTGACGTGGTACAAGCGGCTCGCCGCGCTCAAGCGCGCGGAGGACAAGGTGCTGATCGCGGAAGAGATGTGCGACCGCTACGGGCCCGTGCCCGGGATCGTGGAGACGCTGATCGAGGTCATGGACGTGCGTCGCCGGCTGGCGGCGCTCGCCATCTCGGAGGCCAAGGTGCGCGGCGGGCGGCTGGCGCTGCGCGTGCACGGCTCGTCGCCGCTCGCCGGCGAGGCGCTGATCGGCCTCGTGCAGGCCTCCGGCCGCGGCTTTCGCCTGAGCCCCGACGGCACGCTCGGCGTGCCGCTCGGGCCCGACCAGGAGCGGGTGCTGGTCGAGGTAAGGGACGTCGTCACCGTGCTCGAGGACGTTGCCTCGCGAGCGCGCGCCGCGGCCAACGCCCGCGCTGCTTCGGACGTCCGCGCCGCCGCGGAGGGCTCGTGAGCGTGGCCACCGAGCCCGCCGCCCCGCCGCAGGTGACGGCGACGCAGGAGCCCTCGCAGAAGAGCGGACACCACGTCCACGGATCGCTGTCGGCGCTCGCGCTCGGCGCCCTCGGCGTCGTCTACGGCGACATCGGGACGTCCCCCCTGTACGCGCTCCGCGAGTGCTTCCTCGGTTCGCACGCGGTGCACATCGACCACACCAACATCCTCGGCGTGCTCTCGCTGATCGTCTGGTCCCTGATCATGGTGATCAGCGTCAAGTATTTGACGTTCGTCATGCGCGCGGACAATCAGGGCGAGGGCGGAACACTCGCGCTCCTGTCCCTCTCGAAGGCCGGCGTCGCCGACCGGATGTCGCCGCGCAGCCAGTACGTGCGGCTGCTGCTCGGCCTGTTCGGCACGGCGCTGCTCTACGCCGACGGCATGATCACGCCCGCGATCTCCGTGCTGTCCGCCGTCGAGGGGCTCGGCGTCGCGACGCACGACGTCGACCCGTACATCACGCCGATCACGATCGTGATCCTCGTCGGCCTGTTCGCCGTGCAGCACCGCGGCACCGCCGGCATCGCGGCCGTGTTCGGGCCGGTCATGCTGGCCTGGTTCGTGGTGATCGGGCTCCTCGGCGCGGTGCGCATCTTCGAGCAGCACGGCGATCACGTCTCCGTGCTGAGCGCGGTGAACCCGTGGCACGCGGTCGAGTTCTTCGTGTACGAAGGGTGGCACGCGTTCTTCGTCCTGGGGTCGGTGGTCCTGGTGGTCACCGGCGGCGAGGCGCTCTACGCGGACATGGGCCACTTCGGCGCGCGCCCGATCCGCTACGCCTGGTACACGGTCGCGATGCCCGGGCTGCTTCTCAACTACTTCGGGCAGGGCGTGCTGCTGCTCGAGCGCGGCGCGGAGCTGCGCAATCCGTTCTTCGAGCTCGCACCGGCGTGGGGCCTCTATCCGCTGGTCGGGCTCTCGACCGCGGCGACGATCATCGCGTCGCAGGCGCTGATCTCCGGCGCCTTCTCGCTCACCCAGCAGGCCGTCCAGCTCGGCTTCGTGCCGCGCGTGACGATCGTCCACACCTCGGAGTCGGCGCACGGGCAGATCTTCATCCCGTCGGTCAACCGGATGATGATGGTCGCCTGCGTACTGCTCGTCGTGGGCTTCGGCACGTCGAGCGCGCTCGCGGGCGCCTACGGCATGGCGGTGACCGGCACGATGGTCATCACGACGATCATCTTCTTCGCAGTCGGCCGTGAGCGCTGGGGCTGGACGGTGTGGATGGCCGCCGGCGTGATCTCGCTCTTCGTCCTGTTCGACGTCGGCTACTTCCTCGCGAGCGTCATCAAGATCCTCGATGGCGGCTGGTTCCCGATCCTGGTCGGCGCGGTGATCTTCACCGTGATGACGACGTGGAAGCGCGGCCGCGCCGAGCTCGGCAAGCTGCTCCGGCTCGGCAACCTGCCGATGGACCTGTTCCTCGCCGACCTGAAAGCGCAGCAGCCGCACCGCGTGCCGGGCACGGCGCTGTTCATGACCTCGGACACGGGCGGCGTGCCGAACGTGCTCCTGCACCACTTCAAGCACAACAAGGTGCTGCACCAGCGCGTGATCCTGCTGTCGATCCTGAGCGAGCGCCGGCCCGAGGTGGATGCCGAGCAGCGCGTCGAGGTGTCGGCGCTCGAGCACGGCTTCTTCCGCATCGTCGCGCGCTTCGGCTTCATGGAGAAGCCGTCGATCGACGTGGTGCTGCGGGCCGCGTCCGGGCAAGGGCTGGTCGTCGACATGAACGCGACGACGTTCTTCCTCGGCCGCGAGACCCTGCTGGTGACGGGTGGCACGCGCATGATGCGCTGGCGAAAGACGCTGTTCGCGGTGCTGTCGCGCAACGCGCCGTCGGCCGTGCAGTACTTCGGGATCCCGCCGAACCGCGTGATCGAGCTCGGTGCGCAGTTCGAGATCTAGCGCCGCGATGCAGGGCGCTTCCCCCGTGAAGCAAGTCGTTGCCGGCGAGATGTGACGTGATGTTGCATCCGGTCAGTTCCAGGAAGCGACGCCCCGAGCAGCCGCGTGCACGCCGGGATCTGGCCACCCGGCACGCCACCCGCAGTCGGCGGGAGCGTGGAGTCGGGTTGCACCTTCCCGGCGGGCGCCGGTACCGCGGACCCCGGCGGGGTCACTCCGCCCGGCTACCGCCCGCGCGCGCCCGCGCACGGCGCGCTGCACCGGCTCGTCCACGAACATCTCGAGACGTTTCTCGCCGAGGCACGGGCGCGCAGCGACGGCGATGGCCTGCCGCACTTCGTCGAGCGCGAGCAGAGCTTCGTTCCTCACGTGTGGCCAGCTCGCGCGCGGCTTCGCCCGCTTCCGCTGCGACGAGTGCCAGCAGGATCTGCTGGTCGCGTTCTCCTGCAAGGGGCGTGGCTTCTGCCCGTCGTGCACCGGGCGCAGGATGGCGAGCCTCGCCGCGCACCTGGTCGACGATGTGCTCGTCGGCCTCCCGGTCCGTCAGTGGGTGCTCACCACGCCGCACCGGCTGCGCTACGCGCTCGCCTACGACCACCGGCTCTGCCGGCGCGTGCTCGCGGTGTTCATGCGTGCACTGCTGTCCTTCGAGCGGCGCCGCGCGCGGCACCTCAGTGTCGCCGACGGTCGCGGCGGTGCGGTCACCGCGATCCAGCGCTTCGGCTCCGCCGCGAACGTCAATATCCACTTCCACTCGATCGTCGCGCAGGGCGTGTTCGCCGGCGACGGCGCGCGCTTCGTGCCGCTGCCGGCGCCGTCGGATCACGACGTCTGGCGCGTGCTCGCGACGGTGCGCCGCCGCGTCGTGCGCCTCGCGCGCCGCCACGGCATCGACGTCGAGGGAGACGGGATGGTCGAGGGCGATCGCCATGACAAGCTCGCCGGGGAATCGCCGCTGCTTGCCGGCCTGGCGGCTGCGTCGGTGGCCGGACGCTCGGCGCTCGGTGCCGAGGCCGGAGCGAGAACGGCTCGCCTCGGGCGCGCGAGCGAGGCTCCGCCGAAGGACGACGACGCGCCTGCGCCGTGCAACGCGCACATCGCCGGCTTCGACCTGCACGCGGGCGTCGCCGTCCCTGCCGGAGATCGGTCCCGCCTCGAGCACCTGGTTCGCTACGTCCTGCGGCCGCCGATCGCCCAGGACTCTCTGTCGATCGTCCCGGACGGCCGCGTGCGCCTCGAGCTGCGCCGGCCGTGGCGCGACGGCACGCGCGCGCTGCTGTTCGATCCGCTCGACTTCCTGGGCCGGCTCGCGGCGTTGACGCCGAAGCCGCGCGTGAATCTGCTGCTGTACCACGGCGTGTTCGCGCCCCATGCGGCACGGCGGCGCGGCGCGGTGGCGCGGGCACGGGAG
>VGTK01000186.1 GCA_016874715.1 Deltaproteobacteria bacterium
CGACACCGGCGCCTGGGATCCGCTGCGGGGACTCGCGCAGTGGCAACGCGTCCTGGCGACCACCGACGACGTGCCGCTCGACCCGGAGCTCGCCGCGCTGCGCCTCGCCGCCTGCGAGGCGGTCGTTCGGCTAGGCTTCCACCAGGGCCTGCCGGTCGACGAGGTGACCGCGCTGATCTCCGAGGGGGACGCGCTCGCCGCGCGCCTCGGCGACGAGCGCGCGGCGGCGTTCCTGGTGAGCGCGCGCGGCAACGTGGTGAGCGCCCGGGGCGACGTCGACGGCGCGCGCGCGCTGCACGAGGCTGCCTACGAGCGGGCCGTCCGGGCCGGCGACGACGAGGCGTCGCTGCTGATCGCGGCGCGCCTGGTTCATGCCGAGCGCGTGACCGGCCAGCTGCGCGACACGTCGCAGCGCGCGGACGCGATCCTCGCCGCGTCGCAGGGGATGCCCATCATGCGCAGCATCACCGCGGCGCGGCACCACCTCGAGCTCGCACGGATCACCGTCCTGCTCGATCTCGGCCAACCCGCCGTCGGCGGCGCCGAGCTCGCCGCGGTCATCACGGCACTCCGGAGGGAGAACGCGCTGGCGGAGCTCGCCTGGGCGCTCGCCCTGACGGCGCTGCTGATCCGCCACACCGGAGACGTCTCGCCGCTGCTCGTGGGCCGGGTCGAGGAGGCACGCGCGCTCGCGCAGAGCGTCGGCATCCCCTCGCTGCTCGCGTACACCGCGGCCGCGCTCGGCATCGTGCGGACGACGCAGCGGCGTTGGACCGAAGCGCGCGACCTCGCGCTCGAGGTCCTCGACGCACCGGTCGACCTGGGACACGCATTCTACTGCGGCCTGGATCCGAACCTGCAGCTGTCGTACGCCCACCAGGGGCTCGGCGACCCCGACCGCGCGCTCGCCTTCGCCGAGCTCGCGCTCGACCGTGCCTGCGCGCGCCGGTCCGTCCTCGACCAGACGGACGCTCTGCTCACCGCCGGACGCCTGCTGCGCCGGCGCGGCGAACCCGGGGAGCGTGCGCGCGGACACCGC
Source organism: Deltaproteobacteria bacterium (assembly GCA_016874715.1). Taxonomy (GTDB): domain Bacteria; phylum Desulfobacterota; class Binatia; order UBA12015; family UBA12015; genus VGTK01. The sequence continues at coordinate 1,040 of VGTK01000186.1, forward strand.
TTCCTCCAGCACGGGCTCGCGCTGGCACGAGCGACCGGCTCGCGCCCGCGCCTGCCGCTGTTCTGGATGGAGCTCGCGGGCGTCGCCCAGCAGGCGGGCGACGCCCGCGGCGCGCAGGCGCGCAGGCGCCGGGCGGTGCGCTGGCTGTCGCGCGTCGATGCGGTCGGCTTCGTGAGCCGCCTGATCGCCGCATCCGAGGCACACCCGGGAGAGCGCTGACGCGGACGCGCGTCGGGACGCGGCTGGACGGCGCGACTGCCCGGCGGTTGAGTGCCGCGGCGCGAGCGCGATACACGAGCCCCATGAGCAGAAGGGTCGCCCTCGTGACCGGCGCGAGCCGGGGAATCGGCCGCGCCTGCGCGATCGCGCTCGCGCACCGCGGCCTCGACGTCGTCGTCACCGCACGCACGGTCCACCCCGGGGACCGCTTCGAGTACTCGTCGACGCTGAAGAGGAAGGCCGCGAAGCCCCTGCCGGGCAGCCTCGAGGAGACCGCGGCGGAGGTGCGAGCGCTCGGCGTCGACGCTCTGGTCGTGAAGCTCGACCTGTCCGTGCGCGACGACTGGCCCGCCGCGATCGAGGCGACCATGCAGCGCTTCGGCCGCATCGACGTGCTGGTGAACAACGGCCGCTACATCGGCCCCGGGCACATGGACCCGTTCGAGGAAACGCCCCTCGAGCTGATCGAGACCATGTTCGTGTGCAACGTCTTCGCGCCGCTGCACCTGATCAAGCTGTGCGTACCGATCATGAAGCGTCAGGGCGGCGGGATCGTCATCAACGTGACGTCGACCGCGGGGGACCGCGAGACCCCCGCGCCGATCGGCAAGGGTGGCTGGGGGCTCGGCTATTCGGTGACCAAGGCCGCGTTCAACCGATCGGTGCCGGGCCTCGCCAAGGAGCTGCGCCCGCACCGGATCGCGGTGATCGGCCTCATGCCGGGCTTCGTCGCGACCGAGCGCATGGCGATCGAGCTCGGCGACTTCGGCTTCGACGCGGCCAAGGGACTGCCGGTCGACAACCCGGGCCGCGTCTGCGCGATGCTCGCGACCGCGACGGACCCGATGGTGTTCAGCGGCCGCGACATCTTCGGCCCGACGTTCCACGAAGACCACGCGAACGTCAGATTCTCCTGACCCGGGCGCCCGCGGCCGACGCCTTCGCGTGCCGCCACGGCAAGCCGTCACGGATCTTCGTGCCGGCCGCGTAACCTTCCGACCCGCTGGTGCGTGATGGGAGCAAAGGGCGCTGCCCGCTGCGGTTCCGGACGGTCCGGTCAGGCGGCTGCGCCAGAGAGGACGGACCTCCATGACCACCGAGAACCCCACAGACGTCGTCGTGATCGGCGGCGGGATCGCCGGGCTCACCGCGGCGGCGATGATCGGGCACCGGGGCCGCCGCGTGCGCCTGTTCGAGAAGGCCGGCGATCTCGGCGGCCGCGCCGTGACGCAGGTGAAGGACGGCTTCTCCTTCAACGTCGGCCCGCACGCGCTCTACCGCGACGCGGCGGGCATCCGCGTCCTGGCCGAGCTCGGCATCCGGCCGCAGGGCCGCGCGCCGCAGCCGAGCGGCGGGCACGCGGTCCTCGGCGGGGTCAAGCACGCGTTCCCCAGCGGCTTCCTGTCGCTGCTGAGCACCGGGCTGCTGACGCTGCCGGGCAAGCTCGAGACCGCGAAGCTGCTGGCGCGGCTCGGTGCGCTCGACCCGGCGCCGTGGCAATCGACCACCGTCGCGGACTGGCTCGCGTCGCTGACCCGACGCGACGACGTGCGCCGCCTCCTCGGCGCGCTGGTGCGCCTCACGACCTACGGCAACGCACCCGATCGCATGAGCGCCGGGGCGGCGCTCGAGCAGGTGCAGCGCGCCCTCGCGTCGAACGTGCTCTACCTCGACGATGGCTGGCAGCAGATGGTCGGAGCACTGCGCGATGCAGCCCTGGCCGCGGGCGTCGCGATCGAGAGCGGCGTGCGCGTCGATGCCGTCGAGCAGTCCGCCACCGGAGCGATCGCGGCCGTCCGGCTCGCCGACGGTACGCGACTGCCGTGCGCGGCGGCGATCCTGGCGGTCCCGCCCGACGACGCCGCGTCGGTCCTGTCGGGCGCGTCGCGCGCCCTCCTCGACGGCTGGTCGCGCGCCGCGACTCCCGTGCGCGCCGCGTGCCTCGATCTCGCGCTCGACGCCCTGCCGGTCCCGCGCTCGACCTTCGGCCTAGGAGTCGACGCGCCGCTCTACTTCTCGGTGCACTCCGCGGTGGCGAGGCTCACGCCGGGACGTGGCGCGCTGGTGCACGTCGCGAAGTACCTCGACCCCGCAGACCGCGGCGACGCGGCGCGCGACCTCGCGGAGCTCGAGCGCTTCACCAACCTGCTGCAGCCCGGCTGGCGCGACCACGTCGTGCACCGGCGCTTCCTGCCGCACGTCACGGTCGCCCACGCGCTGGTGACCGCAGAGCGCGGCGGATTCGCAGGGCGTCCCGGCCCCGCCGTCGAAGGGGCACCCGGCCTGTACGTGGCCGGCGACTGGGTCGGCGCGGAGGGCATGCTGGCCGACGCGAGCTTCGCGAGCGCGCGCCGAGCAGCAGAGCTCTGCCTGCGCGACGTGGCGCCGCTGTCGGCGGCCGCATGAGCGACTCCGCCCCGAGCCGGCCCGCGGGTGGAGCCGCGCGCGAAGACCTCGGCACGCTCTACGCGGAGCACGAGCGCTTCCTGTGGGGACTCTGCTACCGCCTGACCGGCTCGGCGGCGGACGCGGACGACCTGGTCCAGACGACGTTCGTCCGCGCGATGGAGAGCCCACCCGCGCGCACCGACGAGCCCTGGCGCCCCTGGCTCGCGCGGGTGGCGATCAACCTCGGACGCGACCTGCTGCGCCGGCGGCGGCGGCAGCGCTACGTGGGGCCGTGGCTGCCTTCGCCCATCGCGACCGGCGACGACGCGGCGCCTGCTTCCTACGAGCCGCAGCTCGCCGCCGGGGGCACGACGGAGGGCCGCTACGACATGGTCGAGAGCGTGTCGTTCGCCTTCCTGCTCGCCCTCGAGGCGCTCACCCCCAAGCAGCGCACCGTGCTGCTGCTGCGCGACGTCTTCGATTATTCCGTCGCGGAGACCGCGGACGCGCTCGGCGTGTCCGCGCCCGACGTGAAGACCACGCACCACCGCGCACGCCGTGCCATGGCGGCGTACGACCGGGAGCGCTGTCGACCGACGCGCGAGCTGCAGGAGCGCACCCGGAAGGTGCTCGCCGACCTCCTGGGCGCGTTCGCGCGCGGCGACGTCGCCGGTGCCGAACGGCAGCTCGCGAGCAGCGTCGTGGCGCTGAGCGACGGCGGCGGCGAGTTCTTCGCCGCGCGCGTCCCGATCGTCGGCGTCGAACGCGTGGCGAAGTTCTACGGCAACGTGGCGACGCGCTCCATGGCCGGCGCGTCCTACGAGATGACGATGCTCAACGGCCTGCCCGCGGTCGTGACGGAGATCCGGGGCACCACGTCCGGCCAAGCCACGCGTCTGGTCACCGCGATCGCACTCGACGGCGAAGGCCGCGTGGCCCGCATCTGGTCCGTCCTGGCGACGCGCAAGCTCACCGCACTCGTCCCGGCGCGCGACGCGGATCTCGCCGCTAGGCCTTGACCTGCAATTGCCGCGCGGCACACATGGGCCCGAACGGAGCGACGAGCGATGGCGAGCACCCGAGACCTCCCACCCGACGAGCCCGCGATGGCTTTCACCGGCGGACGCGTCCTGACGATGGACGCGGCCCGCCCTTCCGCCGAGGTCGTCGTGACCGCGGGCGGCCGCATCGTCGCCGTCGGCGAGCGGGCGCTGCTCGACGCGTACCCGCGCGCCCGTCGCGTCGACCTCGGCGGCCGCCTCCTCGTGCCGGGCTTCATCGACGCGCACAACCACCTCTCGATCGCGGCCCTGCACCCGCTGTGGGCGGACCTGTCCGGCGTGAAGGACCAGGACGGCCTGCGCGACGCGCTCGCCGAGCAGGCAGGCCGCGAGCCCGGGGCCGCGTGGATTCGCGGCTGCAACTGGGACGAGGCGTCCGGGCTCACCGTCGACCGCGCGGACCTCGACGCTCTCGGCTTCGACCGTCCCGTGCTGGTCGCGCACTACACGCTGCACCAGGCGGCGGTCAGCAGCGCCGGCCTCGACGCGCTCGGCATCGGCCGTGACACCCCCGACCCGCACGGCGGACACGTCGTGCGGGCACCGGACGGCACGCCGACCGGCATCCTCGTCGAGCGGGCGTGGAGCCAGGCGCAGGCACGCTCGATGATGGCCTACCACGACCCCGCACGCTGGGAGGAGCTCTACCGCGCCCGCGCGCTCGCGCTGGCGCGCGACGGCATCACCTGCGTGCACGACGCCGCGTGCTCGCCGAGCGCCGAGTCCGTGTACCGGCGCCTTGCGACGAGCGGACGCCTGCCGATCTCGGTCCTCATGATGCCGCACGGCGAGGCGCTGCTGTCCCGGCTCGACCCGAAGCGTCTCGACGGCGCGCCCACGGGAGAGGGCGACGAGTGGCTTCGCGTCGGCGCCGTCAAGCTGTTCGCCGACGGCGGCGCCGCACCGGCGATCGACGTGCACCTCGCCGGTGGCCGCATCGAGCTCGGCCTCGTCATGCCGGGTCTCGACGAGGACGTCCGCCTGCTGGTCGAGCGCGGCTTCGGCGTCGCGGTGCATGCGATCGGCAACGTCGGACTCGGGAACGCCCTCGAAGCGTTCCGCGTGGCGCGCGGACTGCGCGGCGGTGCCGACCTGCGGCTCCGCGTCGAGCACGCCATGCTCGCGTCACCCGCGCAGATGGCGGAGCTGCGGGCGCTCGACCTGATCGGCGTCGTGCAGCCGGGATTCGTCGACCACGTCGGCACCGCCGTCGCCGGCGTCGAGTTCGACGACGCGGCATGGCTGCCGTTCGGCGGCCTCGCCCGCGCGGGTGTCCGGCTCGCCGCATCGTCCGACGACCCGTGCGCGTTCCACGAGCCGCTGCTGACCTCGGCGCGCGGCGCGACGCGCCGCTGCGGCACGGGGGCCATCGTCGGGCCCGAGCACGCGATCGCGTACGAGGAGTGGCTGCGCGCCTACACGGCCGGAGCCGCGTACGCGGGCGGTCAGGAGCACGAGCGTGGCCGGCTGGCGCCGGGCCTGCGCGCCGATCTGGTCGTGCTCGACGGCGCGCTCGATCCCGAGCACCCGCCGACGGTCGACGAGACCTGGGTCGCGGGCGAGCGCGTGTACGCCGCCGCCAGCGCGGCCTGAAGCGGGTCGCGCGACGGCGCGCGCCGCGGCCGGACGAACGCTCGCAGCCCGACGCGACGGTCCGTGCCGCCGGCGGCTTGCGGAGCTCGGGCCGAAGCTCCACGATCCGCACGTGAGGAAGGACGCCTGGAACCCCGCGCAGTACGAGCGCTTCGCGCGCGAACGGCGACAGCCGTTCGACGACGTCGCGGCGCTGGTCGAGCGCGCACCGCGCATGCGTGTCGTCGACCTCGGCTGCGGCACCGGCGAGCTGACCGCGGACCTGCACGCCGCTCTCGGCGCGCGCGAGACGCTCGGCCTCGAGCGCTCGGCGAACATGCTCGCGCGCGCCGCCGCGGTCACGCGTCCGGGCCTGCGCTTCGCGCAAGGAGACATCGCCGCGTTCGCGGACCAGGCGGCGTGGGACCTCGTCTTCTCGAACGCGGCCCTGCACTGGCTGCCGGATCACGAGCGCCTGCTGCGCCAGCTCGCCGCGGCGGTGGCACCCGGCGGACAGATCGCGGTGCAGGTGCCGGCGAACTTTGGCCACCCGGCCCACCTCGCAGCGGTCGAGGTCGCGGCCGAGGAGCCGTTCGCGCGGCTCTTCACGGCACCGCCGCGCACCGGGTCGGTCCTGCCGCCCGAGCGCTACGCCGAGCTGCTCGACGACCTCGGATTCGCGCGCCAGAGCGTGCGCGTGCAGGTCTACGGGCACCACCTCGCGTCGCGCGACGACGTCGTCGAGTGGCTGCGCGGCACGACGCTCACCGCGTACGAGAGCGCGCTGCCGCCCGATGCGTTCGCCGAGTTCCTGCAGCGCTACCGTGAGCGCGTGCTGCCGCGCCTGCGCGACACGCGGCCGTTCTTCTACCCCTTCCAGCGCATCCTGATGTGGGCGCGCCGCGGTGACGCATGAGCGGCGCCGGCACTCCGGGCGCCCGTCCGCGGGCGCGCATCGTCGCCACCGTCGGTCCGGCGACGAGCACGGCCGCGGCCGTCGACGCGCTGCTCGAAGCAGGCATCGACGTCGCGCGCGTCAACTGCGCGCACGGGACGCCGGACGCGCTGCGCGCGACGATCGCGCTCCTGTGCGATCGTCGCGCGCGCGCCGGCGTTCCGCTGGCGATCCTCGCCGACCTCGCCGGGCCGAAGCTGCGCATCGGACGCCTGCAGGGCGGCGCGGCGGAGCTCACTCCCGGCGCGACGCTCGTCCTCACCACCGACGGCGTGCCCGGCGACGCCGCCCGCGTACCCGTCGACTACGCGAGCCTGACCGACGACGTGAAGCCGGGCATGCGCATCTTCCTCAACGACGGCCTGCTGAGCCTGGTCGTCACGGCGGTACGCGGCCGCGAGGTCGACACGCGCGTCGAGGTCGGCGGCACGCTGACCGACCGCAAGGGCATCTCGCTGCCCGATGCGGGAACGTCGCTGCCGTCGCTCACCGACAAGGACTGGCGCGACCTCGACGTCGTGCTCGCGGCGGGTGTCGACTGGGTCGGGCTCTCGTTCGTGCGCGCCGCGACCGACGTCGCGCTGCTGCGCGACGGCATCGCCGCACGAGGCGGAGCGGCGCGCGTGATCGCCAAGATCGAGAAGCGGCAGGCGGTCGAAGACCTCGATGCCGTGGTGGCGACGGCCGACGCGGTGATGGTCGCGCGCGGCGACCTCGGGGTGGAGTGCCCGATCGAGAGCGTTCCGGTCCTGCAGAAGCGCATCATCGAGACCTGCAGGCGCCTCGGCACGCCGGTGATCACGGCCACCCAGATGCTCGAGTCGATGACCTCGAGCCCGCTGCCGACGCGGGCCGAGGCGAGCGACGTCGCGAATGCGGTCCTCGACGGCACCGACGCGGTGATGCTGTCGGGCGAGACCGCCATGGGCCGCTTTCCGACCGACACCGTCCGCACGATGCGCCGGATCATCGTCGCCGCCGAGGCGTACGCGGCGACGCGCCCGGCACCCGACCCGGCGGCGTCCGGCACACCGGCCAGCGCGGCGGCGACCGCGCGCGGCGCCGTGCAGGCAGCGGACGCGTGCGACGCAGCGGCGATCGTCTGCCTGACCCAGAGCGGCCGGTCGGCGCGCGCGCTGGCCCGTCTACGGCCACGGCAGCCACTGGTTGCGGTCACCCTCGACGAGGCGGTGCAGCGCCGGCTCAGCCTCGTCTGGGGTGTCGAGCCCGTCCTCGTTTCCGATTTCGGGGCGGACTTCGACCACGCCGTCGTGCGGGTCGGCGCGCTGCTGCGCGAACGCTACGGCGTCGAACCGGGCGCCCGCGTCGTCGTCACCGCCGGGCTGCCGTTCGCCGCCCGGGCAACGACCAACACGATGCGCGTCGAGACGCTCTGAGGCCGGGCGGGACGCCCTGCAACGGTCGCGCGTTCCCGGCACCAGCTCGGCCGGCCAACCCGGACTAGAGCTGGTCGACGACCTCGAGCGCGTCCACCAGGAACGTGAAGCGCTGCCCGATGCCGAACCACGAGGCGATCCGGAACGGCAGATACTTGCGCGCCATCGCAGCGCGGATGCGGCGATGACGTTCCGGGTCCGTCACGTCGGTGAAGCGTCCGCGCAGGTGAACGCCTTCGAGGTGCAGCTCGACGGCGGCCGCGTGGCGCGCGTTGCGCACCCAGTTGCGGTCCTCGTTCAGCGTACCGAGCCCGATCGTGCCGTCGTCGAGGACGACGAACCAGATGGTCACGGCGCGCGGCTGGCCGGACTTCCTGCCCGGCGCGACCAGGCGAACCTGCCGCTGGGTCGCCACCGTCGCGAGAACGCCGCCGCGATCGTTTGACGTGCTCATGGAAACACGCCCTATACTCCGGGCGCGTATGCGATTCGAGAGCTGGTCGAAGAGCGACGTCGGTCTGGTCCGGGAGTCGAATCAGGACCACGTCGGCTGCTTCCCGCACCTCAGCCTGTACGTCGTGGCCGACGGCATGGGCGGCCACGCCGACGGCGAGATCGCGAGCGGGCTCGCGGTCGAGGCGCTGCGCGACGCGTACGACCGTGACGACGCCACCCAGCCCGGCCGCCCGCCAGCTCCGGAGCGCGGCGCCGGCCCGCTGTCGTGGCTCGCCCGCCTCGGCCTCGTGCCGGGCAGCGGGGCCGCACGCGACACGGGCTCCCGCGCCGGCGAGCTGGCGCATCGCGAGGTCGACCGGCTCACCACCGCCGTCGAGGAGGCGAACCGGCGCGTCTTCCAGCGCGGCCACCAGGACGGCGGCGCCGTCACCCGCGCCATGGGCACCACCGTGATCGCGGTCGTCGTGCACGAGTGGAGCCAGCGGCTCGCCTGGGCGCACGTCGGCGACAGCCGCCTCTACCGGCTCCGCGCCGGCGAGCTCACGCTCCTCACGGCCGACCACACGCGCTACGGCGAACCGTACCGCGAGAAGCGCCCCGTGCCGCTCGACCTGCCGCACACGAACCAGCTCACCTCGGCGCTCGGCGTCTCACCCGCCGTCGGCGTCGCCGCCGGCTCCGCCGACGTCGCCGACGGCGACGTCTACCTGCTGTCGAGCGACGGTGTGACCGGTCTCGTGCCGCCGGAGCAGATCGCCGAGGTGCTCGCCCGGGGTTCCGCCGAGACGATCGGCGCGGAGCTGCTACGGCGCGCGCTCGCGAACGGCGGCACGGACAACGCGAGCGTGGTCGTCCTGCGCGTCCTCGGCTGAGCCACGGCTCGGCGATCCCTGCTCTCCCTCCCTGCACGACGACGCCGGCTCGTCCTGCCGATCACGCCACTCGCTCGGGCGGAGCGGATTCGAACGTGGCGGGCGCCAGGGCGTCCCGCCAGGCGTTCGCGCCAGCACTCTGCCTCTCGGGCGTCGAGCGCCGTCGAGCCGCGCGCAACGGCACGCGGCGCGCGCCTTCGAGGCCCATTTTTTCGCGGCCCTCTCTCACGTCAGCTGGCGAAGGATGGCAACCTCACATCGTTCGCGGCCGGGGGGGCCGGCGACGACCGCGCGACATCGTCGCGGTCACGGTATGCTTGACGGTGGGCTCGAGCAACGGGGGCGGGGATGGAGAAGTCGTGGGGCGGAGTGTGGCGTCGCGGGCTGGTCGCGTCGGTCTGGGGAATCCTGCTGCTCGCGGGGGCTTCGATCCGGGCCCACGCGCAGGAAGTACCCATCATCGTGACGCAGTGCGAGCTCGACACCTTCGAGATCGTCAACTTCGACCACACGCTCGATCCGCCGAACGGCGCCGAAGTCGGCGACGCGACGACCGCCTCGGGCACCAGTGGCACTTTCGTGACCGGTCCGGGTACGCCCCCCTTGGGAAGCGGCAGCTTCACCGAGAAGATCGGGACGAGCGGCAATCCCGCGAGCGGTGCGGACGGATCGCGTCTGCAGACCAACATCTGCGACGGGCTTCTCCTGAGCGACGTCGCGGGACTGCCGCTCTCCTACTCGACCTACGTGACCAGCTTCGGCGGCGCAGTCCATGCGATCTCGATCGAGCTCCGGATCGACCTCGACGGTGACGGCGACACGGACGACGTGCTGGTCTTCGACCCCGTGTTCCAGAACGGGACCTACCCGATGATCACGGGCCCGGCGGTTCCCGACCAGTGCGTCGACGACCCGATCGATTGCGTCGTAGCCGGCAGCTGGCAGTTCTGGGACGCGGCAATCGGCGGCTGGTGGTCCATGCTGGAGAGCGGCGGCGGGCCACCGCTGATCACCCTCGCAAGCTATGCGGCCGCGCACCCGGGCGCCGGTGTGGCCCTGGAGAGTCCAGCCTTGCGTCTGTTCGCCGGCGAGGGTGGCGCCGACTGGGCCGGCTTCGAGGGTAGCGTGGATGGACTCCGGGCCTGCGGCAACCTGTACGACTTCGTGCCCGGCGCGTGCGCCACGCCCACGCCTGGCCTGACACCGACACCAACTCCGACACCTTCCCCCTCGCCCAGCCCGACCGCGCAGCCGACACCGACACCGACACCGGCACCGACGCCGACGCCAACGCCGGAGCCCACCGCTTCACCGACACCGACGCCGACGCCGACGCCGACGCCCGAGCCCACTGCCTCACCGGCACCGACGCCCACGCCGACGCCCGAGCCCACCGCGTCACCGGCACCGACGCCGGAGCCCACCGCCTCACCGGCACCGACACCCACGCCGACACCGGAGCCCACCGCGTCACCAGCGC
>VGTK01000187.1 GCA_016874715.1 Deltaproteobacteria bacterium
CCCCGTTTCGGGTCGATGCGGCTCGCGACGCCCGCATGCCTTGGAGAAAGGCCTTGCTCCGGGGCCTCACGGCGAGGTATTCGGCTCCGAGACCGGGGATGATCCCGTTCCATCTGGGAAATGTCCGCTTAGAACCGGCGACCGCGGGTTCCGGTCTCGAGCAGCGTCTTCCCCGACTGATCCCGGACCTCGAGGTTCACACTCGCAAGGAAGTCGCCCTGAGCGCGACGGGGCGCCGAACGCTCCCCACGAGGTCGGCGCCCGGGAGGGGCCGGGCGGTCGCCGCGCGTCCCGTCACGGGATCCGGGCAGGTCGAGACCGTGGCCGATGCCTCGCGGGCGACGTCCTCGCCAGATTTTCGTTGACGGCGGCTTCGCACGTTGCGTGCTTTGCGGGCGCGTGGCGGAGGCAGGGTCGCGACGTCCGCCCGCTGCCTTTATGACGTAGGCCAGGATTCTACAGCCTGCCCGCACGGCTGAACGCTGCGGACGCCGATCGGCGCCCTCCTCTACCCCGTCGCCCATCTCACGCAGGGCGACGGTGCGGTCGCGTACCTGCAGGGACGGTACGACTTCGCCGTCGCCAGGGCGGGACCAACTCAGCCGTGTGCGGGAGTGCTGTCGCTCGACTGGTGCTCGTCGTTCGCACAGGAACTCGCACAGCCGATCTGCGCCTCGATGTCGGTCGACATCGAGCGCGCGGCGTTCCTCCGGGGCATCGAGGCACTGGGCGACGCCCCCTGCGGCACTCCCGGAACCAAACTCCGTCCTGGCAGCCAGCGAAAGGAGCCGAACTTGAAGACGACCGCGATGACCCTGGCCGTCCTGCTCGCGTTCGGAGGGATTCTGACAGGTACGTCCGCGCGCGCCGCAACGGACCTCGAGAAGTTCCAGTAGCGGGTCGGGAAGTCGGCGCAGACCACGACCAACTATCCCGACAAACCGAAGGCGAGCTGCCTCTGCCGATCATCGAACAACTCGGGTGTTTCGAACTCAGCCGGGTTCCTCCGGAACTACCAGTCCGGCCTGAACCCGATCCGCGTCCGGGTCGAGTGCATCGTCCCGGAATTCGGCGTCGATGGACGACGGGTTGGATTCGCCGCCTGCTTCGACTGGATCGTGCTGCCGAAGTAAGCGCGCGACGTCCGACGACGAGTCCACCTCCATCTGCCGCAGCTGGCGCGCGCGTCAGCTGCGGCAGGGCGAACGCTCCTGCGTCCGCTGTCGGAGGCCGAGCGTCCGCATCAGGCTCGATCATCACATCGCCGAGGCGGATCACTCCGCCACCACGCAACACTCGGTTCCGGGTGGCGGCCAGCCTTTGCCGGGCGGGGTCGCTCACCCGCTGGGTCCCGGTGGACGGGCTCGCAGTGTGTCAATCACGTCCCCTTCCCCAGGCTTTCCCTGACGCACGAAGGAAGGGCGACAATCAGCCGCTGGTGCGCTAGACGGGCGCCCCATGGCGATACGATTCGCGAATCTGGGCAACCGCGCGCAGCTCATCGTCGGTAACGGGCTGGTCGACGTCGAGCAGGCATCGAGCGGCCGCTTCCCGAGCGACCCCATGCAGGCGCTCGCACGGTGGGACGAGCTGCGCGACTGGGGCGCAGGACTCGCGAGCGCCGCCGCACCATTCGACGAAGCACGTCTCGGACCTCCGGTGCCGCGACCGGCCAAGGTGTTCGGCATCGGGCTCAACTATCGCTCGCATGCGCAGGAGGCCGGCCTCGACATCCCGAAGTCGCCGCTCGTCTTCACCAAGTTCCCGAATTGCCTGGTCGGGCCACGGGCCGTCGTCGTTCTGTCGTCGGGCTTCGTCGACTACGAGGCGGAGCTGGTGGTCGTGATCGGCCGCCGCGGCCGGCGCATCTCGGCGAGCCGCGCCCTCGAGCACGTGGCCGGCTACACCGCGGGCCAGGACATCTCGGACCGGAAGCTCCAGTTCGCAGACAAGCCGCCGCAGTTCTCGATGGGCAAGTCGATCGATACCTTCGGCCCGATCGGCCCCGCGGTGGTGACCCTCGACGCCCTGGCCGATCCGAACGACCTCGCGCTCTCGTGCGACGTCGATGGCGAGCGGCTGCAGAGCGCGCGCACCTCGGACATGATCTTCACGGTCGCCGAGCTGATCGAGTTCCTGTCGGGGCTCTGCACCCTCGAGTCGGGCGACCTGATCTTCACCGGCACGCCGGCCGGCGTCGGCTCGGTGCGGAACCCGCGCCGCTACCTGGCACCTGGCCAGACCATCACGACGGAGATCGAAGGCCTCGGCCGGCTCGTGAACCGCTGCGTTGCCCAAGCCTGAGCGTCGTCGGGGTCGAGCCGTGGACGCTGGCGACGTCGTCGCCGGCGATCGGCGGGATTCTCGCAGTCACGAGTGGCGCGACCCGGCATCGGTAACTCGGGTCGATGGTTGGACCTTCACCGTGAACGACACATGTTGCCGCAGTTCGGCGAAGTGCGCATCGCCGGTCACGAACAGGCTTCCAGTGTGGCGAGCCATGAGCGCGAGAAACGGGTCATCTTCTGCAAGCGGGCCAGACCGATGGCCTCGTGATCGGGAGACACCCGCGGCAACAGCCGACCGGTCTCCTGCCCGCAGGCCCGCCACGATGGTGGTCGCGGCCTTGCGCGCGCGCATCAGCTTGCGCAGCGGCGTCTCGGAGATGCGGACGATGATCGAACGCTCGGCCACAGATCGGGATCCTCCGGATGACACCTCCGGCAGTCGCTGCAACGTCGTCAGCTGTCGGTCTCGAATCGGGTTGCAGCGTGGCGGCGGTGGCGCCTAGACAACGCAGGCAGACTCTCATCCCAACGGAGGTCGTCGAAGGTTCGTCCGTACCTTGTCATTCCCTTTGTCGCAGTGCTCCTCCTGCTCTCGGGCATCGCCCGGGACGCAGACGCCGGTGGGCGGAGAAGCAGGCCGCGCAGGACCGGCCAGACGACCTGCTGGAATACGGCCGGCAACGTCATCGCGTGCGCCGGGACCGGCCACGACGGCGAGCTGCGGCGCGGCGAGCCGCGCGCCTATGAGGACAGCGGCTTCGGGACGATCCGCGACAAGCGTACGGCGCTCACGTGGAAGAAGCTGTCCGACGACGGCACGATCCACGACAAGGACACGGAGTACACGTAGACGGAGGCGTTCGAGAAGATCGACCTGCTCAACACGGTGCCGTGCTTCGCGGGATCCTGCGACTGGCGGCTGCCGAACCGATTCGAGCTGGAGACGCTCGTCAATCTCGAGAACTCGAACCCGGCGGTATCGCCAGCCTTCAACACGGGCTGCGTGCCGGGCTGCACGGTGCCCGCCTGCAGCTGCACTAAGTCCAACGACTACTGGTCGTCGTCCACTTTCGTGGGCGGTCCGCAGAGCGCGCGGTACATGACCTTCTTCTACGGCGCCACGGGCGCGGGCAACAAGGGTAGCGAAAAGTACGTACGCGCGGTGCGCGGCGGCTCCTGACCTCGCGGACGCTCCCGTCGGGATGCAGAAGTTGACCGTCGCAACGCGGCCGGCGCGGCGCAGGCCCCCCGGCCCGACACGCCGCGCAGGAGCTCGCTACCCCCGGTGACAAGCGCACCGCCCCGGGCGGGGCGTTCCTGCGCGACCTCCCGGCTCGACGCCGCCTGCCGCGGGCGCGCACGCCGCCCCGGACGGCGACGTGCGCACCCGCGAGGTCCTACCGGACGGGCTTGCAGCAGAAGTACGGGTGCCTCTCGCCGCCGCTGCCGCCGTCCGCGCGCAGCAGCTGGTTGTTGCCCTGGTACACGATCACGTTCTGCACCGAGGGGGTGGAAGCGCCGTCGCGGGCCGCCAGAGTCGAGGTCCAGACCTTGGACGAGGCTCCATCCGTCACCCCGGTGCACGAAAACAGGCCGGCGCTCGGCTGGACGTTGTCACAGGCGAAGATCTGCTCGAGGCTGCACAGATCCCTGCGATCCGAATGGCAGTCTTCTCAGGCGTCCGGGAACGTCTCGCCGACGACGCAGGGAAGCGGGAAGCACACCGCGCTGCGCGCCAGCTTGTCGATGCAGAACGCGCCGACCCGCTCCATGTCGGACGGGCAGGGGCTCGGACAATCATCCCCCGTACAGAAGTCCGTGATCTCGAAGCCCTGTGTTCCCTGCACCCAGTCGAGCGATACGCCCTGCCCCGGATCCGGGAAGTCGAACGCGTCGCCGCTGGCAGCGGCACCGGTGACGAACGCGTCGCCGCCGAGCGTGACCACGTCGAAGTTCGCCTGCGCGAACTGGACGCCGTTGTCGAAGAAGCGCGCGACGTGCGCCCCGTCGCCGTACTTGCTCACATTGTCGAGAGCGCCGTATCCGTTCAGGCCGGAGTTGCCGCAAGTGGCCGCGGTGTCGCCGCGCGACGTCCCCGAAGCCATCTTGAGCGATGGCCCGCCGTCGATGCGGTACGTGATCGTACCCGGATTGCACTTCCAGCCGGAGATCACCTGGACGCCCGAGAGCGTCGTCGTCGTGCCTTCCGGAGGGTTCTCCTGCCCGGCTCCCGCAGCGGAGACGCCGGAGAGCACGATCCCGAAGGCGAGAACGGACCGCGCGATCCCTCGCGCGGATCGACCACCAAGAACGAAATACATCGCAGACCTCCCTCGGGAGTTTGGCGCGCGAAGCCGCCGCGCCATCACCCGTTTCCGACCGCAACCAACGCGGCCTACGCGGAGGTGATGCAACGGCGCGGCCAACGGCCATCTGCCCGTCGTGCAAAGGTTTGCCGGTGCGTGCACGACCTCGATCCCCGAGTTTGGCAAGTACGCCCGACCGGGGTTCCGGACGACGACGCAACCGCGGGCGCGGGCGCGGGCTGGAGCGACGTCTCCGTGACGGCTCTCGTCGTTTCCTCGGGGGCCGGTCTCACCGCGGTCCGGCGAAACCGGATCGACGAGGTGGGTGACGAATCCGCCGCGGACACGGAGATCACGAACGGTCGGGCCTTCGACGAGACCGACATGCCGACGCCCAGGCCGAGGCCGGGGTCCGCCTCCTCGAAGACCTGGGCACCGAAGGCATCACCGAGGCCGATCTCGACGGGTTCGGTCCGAGCTCGGATGGGCGCCCACGCGCAAGGGCCGCGGACGCGAGCGCCATCGACGCGATCGTCATGGAGCGACCGACTCGGGAACCGTCCGCGATCACCACACGGGATCGCGCGGAACACGGACGGATGATCTCCGGCGAGCCCGGAGATGAGCGGCGGCGCGACTACTGCCGCGCGCCGACCAGCGACTGCACGGCCTCGGTCAGGCCGTCGACGCTCAGGTGGAACATCGGGAACAGGCGCTTGACGGTGCGCACCGTCTGGTAGTCCCCCCAGATGTCCTTCTTGTCGGGGTTGATCCACACGGATCGGTCGAAGTGGTCCGCGATGCGGTGCAGCCACTGGATCCCCGGCGTCGGCGACGTGATGCGCGGGTCGATGCCGCCGTAGGGCTCGACCAGCTCCGCCGGGTGCATCGCAGCGTCGCCGACGATCGCGACCTTCCAGCGCGGGTCGAGACGGCGCAGGATGTCGCCGGTGGGCACGGCGTCGGCGCGCGTCAGGCGGGCGCGCGAGTAGACGTGATCGTAGATGCAGTTGTGGAAGTAGTACGCCTGGAAGTCGCGCAGACCGCGCTCCTCGTGCAGCGCGGTGAGCAGCTGGCTGACCGGCTCGTAGTACGGGTCCATCGTGCCGCCGACGTCCATCAGCAGCAGGAGGCGCACGTCGTTCTTCCGCGGCGCGCGGAACACGAGCTCGATCTCGCCCGCGTTCTTGCACGTCTCGTCGATGGTGTCGTCGAGCGACAGCTCGGTCTGCGGTCCGGTGCGCGTCAATTGCCGCAGGCGGCGCAGCGCGACGCGCATCTGGCGGATGTCGAGCGACAGGTCCGTGCGGTAGTCCGAGAAGCGGCGCTCCTCCGCGACCTTCATCGCCGAGCGCGACTTCGCGGGTCCGCCGACGCGGATGCCGGTCGGGTGCACGCCGCCGTGGCCGTACGGCGAGCGTCCGCCGGTGCCGACCCACTTGTTGCCGCCGTCGTGACGCTCGGTCTGCTCGGCGAGCGTCTCGAGGAAGCGGCGCATCAGCTCGTCCTGCGTCAGGTGCTCGAGCTCGGCGAGCTGCTCGGGCGTCAGCTCGGGGAAGTTCTTCGGGTCCTTCAGCCAGTCGAGAATCGACTCGGTGATCTCGTCGCCGAGCGCGCCCTCAACGCCCTTGAAGACCTTCGCGAACACCTTGTCGTAGGAGTCGAAGTAGGTCTCGCTCTTGATCAGGCACGAGCGGCCGAGGTGGTAGAAGCGCAGCAGGCTCGAGCCGTGCAGCCCCTCCTCGAGCGCCTCGAGGAACGTCTGCCACTCCTGGATCGCGACCGGGACGCCTTCGTCGCGCAGCCCGTAGAAGAGGTCGAGAAACATCCGGTCCTTCGAGTACCGGCCCGGCGCGGGCCGAGCAACCGGCGGGCGTCGCGGCCGCCGGCAGGCACCGACCCCGACCCGGCTGTCCGTCAGGCGTCGAGCGCGATCTCGAGCACGCAGCGCTTGTCGAGCCCGCCGAAGAGCGAGCGCAGCAGCGTGCCGAGGCGCATCTGCCAGCCGTACTTCGCGTTCAGCGCGTCGTAGGCGCGCGCCTCGTGCGCCGGGTCGGTGACCAGCACGCAGGTGCCGTCGTGCCAGGGGCCGAGCAGCTTGCCCGCGACGCCGCACTTCGCGACGCGCACCTTCGGGTTCCGGCGGATGCGCTTCACCTTGAACGAGTCCTTCAGGGTGAAGACCACGAGCTTGCCGTCGAGCGGCGCCGCCCAGACCGCCGTCTCG
The DNA here is from genome assembly GCA_016874715.1 of Deltaproteobacteria bacterium. Classification (GTDB taxonomy): domain Bacteria; phylum Desulfobacterota; class Binatia; order UBA12015; family UBA12015; genus VGTK01. The sequence continues at coordinate 6,822 of VGTK01000187.1, forward strand.
ACGCCGCTGCCGTTGCGCTTGTAGCTCAGCAGGCTGACGTACGGATCCCGGTCGAGCGGTGTTGCCATGCGCGTCTGCGGGGTCGCCGCACTACTGGTTGTAGCGCGGGCCGAGGTCGCTCCACTTCGCCGGGTACTTCCCGCCGCGCGCGTCGTAGCTCGCGAGCGCGTCCACGTCCTGCTCCTTCTTGAGCAGCGCGCCGAGGAACGGGATGTGCGCCTCGAGCTGATCGGTGGTGATGCCCGAGCGCAGCAGGGCGCTGATCCAGTCGACCAGCTCCGATGTCGACGGCTTCTTGCGCAGCTCGTTCTGCTCGCGCAGCCAGTAGAACTTGACCAGCACCTGGTCGAGCAGCTTCGCGTCGAGGTTCTTGTGGTGCACGGCGACGATCTGCTTCATCAGGTTCCGGTCCGGGAACTCGATGAAGTGGAAGATGCAGCGGCGCAGGAACGCGTCGGGCAGCTCCTTCTCGTTGTTCGACGTGATGATCACCACCGGGCGCTGCTTCGCGACGACCTCTTCGCCGGTCTCGGTGATGTGGAAGCGCATCTCGTCGAGCTCGTGCAGCAGGTCGTTCGGGAACTCGAGGTCGGCCTTGTCGACCTCGTCGATCAGCAGGACCTGCCGCGTCTCGGCGGCGAACGACTGCCCGATCGGACCGAGCTTGATGTAGCGGGCGATGTCGCTCACGTCGCCGCCGCCGAAGCGGCTGTCGTTGAGGCGCTGCACCGTGTCGTACACGTAGAGGCCGTCGATGGCCTTGGTGGTCGACTTGATGTGCCAGTTGATGAGCGGCATCCCGAGCCCCTCGGCCACGTGCCGCGCCAGCACCGTCTTGCCCGTGCCGGGCTCGCCCTTGATGAGCAGCGGCCGCTCGAGCGCGATCGCGCAGTTCACCGCGTCCACGAGCGGACCGGATGCGATGTAGCCGGGCGTTCCCTTGAAGCGCTCGAAAGCGTTCTGCTTGGCCATGGACCTCTCTCTCGGGTGGTGGGGCGGAGACAGGGGACACGTCGCGTGCCCGTCCGCGTGGCGATCGACGTACCTGCCGGGCACTGGCGGGGCAAGCGAGCCGGGCGGGCGGGGCGGTGCTCGCCGCCGCGCCCGCCTCGCGCGGGCGGGCGTGGCGCGGCGGTCCGGCGGCGGCTAGTGCACCGCCATGAGCACGGCCACCAGAGCGGTCCTCTTCGATTTCGGCGGCACCCTGTTCGACTATGCGGACCTCGCCGGCGCGCAGATCGAGGCGCTCGAGGCCTTCGCCCGCGAGGTCGGGCTCGCGGCAGGCACCGCGGAGCTCGCCCGCGCGCACCGGAGCGCGACCGCGACCGCGTACCGCGACTACCTGCCACAGCCGTACTACCTGCACCGCGACTTCTTCGCCGACGCGGTCCGCGGCATGGGACGGCTCGTCGGCCGCGAGCTCGACGACGCGCAGGTGGAGCGCTGGTTCGCGATCCAGCACGGGCTCCGCGCGCGCGACTTCCGCCTGCGGCCCGGCGTCGTCGAGACGCTGCAGGAGCTGCGCGCGCGTGGCCTGCACCTCGGCATCGTCAGCAACATCGACGAGGACGACCTGCACCACCTCGTCGACCGCGGCGTGCTGCGCGAGCACTTCGACTCGCTGCTGTCGAGCGAGGCGGCGGGCTCGTGCAAGCCGGACCCGCGCATCTTCGCGCTCGCGCTCGAGCGCGCTGGCTGTGCGCCCGCCGAGGCGCTGTTCGTCGGCGACTCGCTGCCGGCCGACGTCGCCGGCGCGAACCGTGCGGGCATGCGCTCCGTGCTGCTGTGGCACCGCGACGACAAGCCCCCGCCGGCCGACGTGCCGCAGCCGCGGCACGTGATCCGCGCGATCCCGGATCTGCTCGACCTGGTCTGACGTCCGCACCGGCTTCGCCGACCACGAAGGATGGAACCGGCAGGGCGTTCCATCTGACGCGTCGCCGCGCGTCGGTCGATCGGACCTCCCGTCAGCGCATCACGGCGCCGGCGACCGCGAGGATCAGCGCCGCGAGGGTCGTCGTGTTGAGCATCGCCGAGATCTGGTGCAGCCAGCCGAAGCGCGCGTCCTCGCCGTCGAGCTCGCGCAGCTTCGGCGCGATCCACTCGCCGCCGAGGCTCGTCACCATCGCCGTCGCCACCGGGATCGCGAGCCGAGCGACCTCCTCGTCCGACAGGCTGCTGCGCCCGAGCAGCACGACGCCCAGCGCCACGAGCCCGCACAGCGTGCCGAGCCGGTAGTACCGCGGAAACAGTGGACGCAGGAAGCGACGCGCCTCGTGCGTGGGGAACTCGCCGTGCGCGATCGGCGCCACGACGAACGACAAGCACACGATCGCCCCGAGCCAGACGGCGACCGCGAGGCAGAACACGAGGCGCAGCATCGAGCCAGTTTGCCACAACACCCGGCCGTCGGCGAAGCCGGTACCCGCGCTTCAGCGGATGCGCTCGACGACGGCTTCGGGAGCGCCCGGCGGCCCGAGCGGTCCCTCGAACTTGAGCACCTCGTGCGGCGGCGCCGACGCGATCCAGTAGGTCGACTCTCCCGAGAACCACACCTCGCTGCCCGCCTCGGCGTGCTGGCGCCAGACCTCGGGCACGTCGATCGACTTCGACGTCTGCCGCACGTCGAGGCCCATGCGGATCCGCGTCGCGCGCTCGGGGCGTCCGCGCACGTCGAGCGTCTCCTCGCCGTCCTGGTAGGCGTAGACCGGCACGGGGATGCCTCTTCCCCCGTACACGTAGATGCGTACGACCCGCGCACGCCCCAGCGGGAACCCGCTGATCGCCGTGCCCATGCACACCCCGGCGTAGGTGTTGCGCTCGAAGGAGCGCTTGCGGGCCGACCAGGTGTCGTTGAACTGCTCGTTCTCGAGGTTGACGCCGGTCTCGTTGCTGCGTCGCCCGGTCGCGGGCTCGACCTCGACCTCGCCATACTCGACCATGCGCAGCTCTCCGCCGTCGCTGCGGAAGATGCAGCTCGTCGTGCGCTCGCGGCCGTCTTCGGCGCGGTCGGTACGGATCGCGTTGTACATCGTGCGGCCCTGGTCGTCCTTCGCCGACGCGAGCGCGCTGGCGCGCAGCTCGGTGAACTCGCGCTTCAGGCCCTTCCCGGGGTCGGTGATGCGCATCCGGTAGAGCGGCTCTTCCGACTCGAACGGCACCAGCGGTGGATCGACCAGCATGGTCGCGCCCACCACCTGCGCGATCACGTCGGTGGGCTTCTCCTCCGCCGGCAAACCCGGCGTCTTGACCAGGATGTCCGGCATCACCGCGATCGCCGCACGACCGTCGGCGAGCTGAACGGGGCGGTCGAGCCGGGCGATCACCTCCCACTCGACGTCCGGCGTGAGGCGCTCCGCGCGCTCGAGCACGTCGGGCATGCGGAAGACGACGCGCGCACCGCCGTCGGTGAGAACCAGGATCGCCTCGCCGGCGGGTGTGCGACCGGTCTCGGCGACCTTCGCGGTGAAGCGCACACGCTTGCCGGCGAGCGTCGTGTCCGCGGTCGCGAGCTCCGTGCCGGTCGCCCCCGCTACCTGGGCGAGCTCGAGCGGTACGATGCCCGCCCGCTGGCGCGGTGCCTCGGCGCGCGCGGGCCTGGCGGCCGCCGAGGCCACCAGCGCCAGCGCGAGCGCGACGAGCCGGCGGCAGCACGCGGCGGTCATGTGGGGATCTCCGCGACCTCGCGGATCACGATGCGGTCGAGCCGTACGTGCGGCGGCGTCGACAGCGCGTACATCGCCGCACCCACGACGTCGTCGATCTCCATCATCGACGGCGCACCGGTCCAGCGCATGATGCTGCGGATGCCTTCCTCGCCGGGCGGACGCTCGACGACGCCGCCGCCCTCCGTGCCGCCGGTGTTGCCGATCTGCAGCTCGGTGAAGCGCACGCCGCTCCTGCCGTACTCGCCGCGCATCGCGGTGAGGAAATGCGCGAGCGCGGCCTTGGTCGTCGAGTAGACCGACAGATACGGGATCGCGAGCGCTCCGGCGGTGGAGGTCACGTGCACGATGTGACCGCTCCCGCGGGGCAGCATGTGGGCGAGCGCGTGCTGCGTCGCACAGATCGCACCGGCGAGGTTGATCGCCAGCATGGTGCGCCACGCGTGCTCGCTCTGCGTCGCGAACGGCTCGCACCAGAGGACGGCAGCGGCGTTGATCAGCGCGTCGAGCGGCGCGCCGTCGCGCGCGACCGCCTCGAACAGCGCCGCGACGCTGTCCCCGGACTCGAGGTCGCAGGCGTGTGCGGTCGCCTCGCCACCCGCGGTGCGGATCGCGGCGACCTGCTGCTCGAGCCGGTCGGTGCGCCGCGCGGCGAGGTGCACGCTCGCGCCTTCGGCGGCGACGCGCTGCGCGATCCCGGCACCGATCCCGGCCGACGCGCCGATCACCAGAACCTTCCTGCCCGCCAACAAATCCATCGTTGCTCCCTTCGCGGAGCCAGACAAGGCCGGAATCGCGGCGCGCGTCAATCCCGCACGGCGTCCCCGCACGGCGTCCCCGCACGGCGTCCCCGCACGGCGTCCCCGCACGGCGTCCCCGCACGGCGTCCCCGCACGGCGTCCCCGCACGGCGTCCGTGGACGGGCGTGCCGCGCATCGCGCCCGCTGCC
>VGTK01000188.1 GCA_016874715.1 Deltaproteobacteria bacterium
CGCGCCGGCGGCCGCACCGGCAGCTCCCGCCGGCGCCAGCGCTCCGGCGGGACAGGAAGCGGCGCCCGCGCAGCCCTGAGCGGACGTCCGGCGTGGGACTCGCCGACGTCCATGCCCATCTGACGAGTCCCCGCCTCGTCGCCGACGAGGCGGGCATCCTCGAGCGCGCCCGCGCGGCTGGCGTGACGACCGTCGTCGTCAACGGCCTCAACGCGCGCGACAACGAGGCCGTGCGCGCGCTCGCCGCCCGCGACGCCACGGTGAAGCCCGCGTTCGGGCTCTACCCGGTCGACGCCGTGCTCGCCGAGATGCAGGCGCTCGGCATCGAATACCCGCGCGAGGGCGAGCTGCCGAGCGCCGGCGAGAGCGTCGCCTGGGTGCGCGCACACGTCGGCGAGGCGATCGCGATCGGCGAGATCGGCCTCGACGGCTACTGGGTGCCGGAAGCACTCTGGGCGCGGCAGGAGGACGTGTTCCGCGAGCTGGTGGCGCTCGCGCTCGAGGCGGACAAGCCGATCATCGTCCACACGCGAAAGCGCGAGCGGCGCTGCCTCGAGATCCTCGAGGAGATGCAGGCGACGCGCGTGAACTGGCACTGCTTCGGCGGCAAGGTGAACCTCGCGCGCGCGATCGCCGAGCGTGGGCACCTGCTGTCGATCCCGGCCAACGCGCGGCGCTCGGAGAGCTTCACACGCATGCTCGAGACGCTGCCGCGCGATCGCGTGCTGCTCGAGACGGACTGTCCGTACCTGTCGCCGGACCGCACGCGCCTGAGCGAGCCGGCCGACGTCGCCGGGACAGCCGCGTACGCGGCGGAGCGCTGGGGCGTGTCGGTCGCGGAGGTGACCGAGCGGCTCGCCGAAAACTTCGCGCGGCTGTTCCGCGTCGAGGCGTGATCGTTCGCGGCGCGACCGTTCGACGATGGCGCGCGCGGCGGCGCGCCTGCACCGCAACGCGCCTCCTCAGGGCGTGCGCTGCGCCGCCCGGCGCGCGCCGATGAGGCGGCGCCAGTCGCCCTCCCCCACCTCGCGCCGGAGACGCGCGACGAACTTCCAGCCATCCGCCTCGCGGCGCAGCTTCCACTGATTGACGCCGAGCGTATAGATGCGCCACTGGCCATCGCGGCGCGTGTGCACGCACGCGTACCCCCATGCGATCGCCTCGTCACCGCTCACCTCGAGGTCGACGACGACGTTCGAGTAGGCGTGCTGGCTGCCGTCGCGGATCGCGTCGAGGTGCTCCGCCCGCGCGAAGCGGCGCTCGATCTCGGCGAGCCCGCGCGACGTCCCGAGCTGCCCGGCTTCCATCTCGATGTCGGCGCTGAACACGCTCGCCCAGTCGGGCGGCTCGCCGCAGTCGACCTCGAATGCGTAGCGCGAGATCAGGTCGCGGATCGCCTCGCGGTCCTCGAGTGCGCGGAGCCGCCGCTCCAGGTCTTCGATCGTCGCCACGTCGCCTCCTCGGTTCGGCCGGCCCTTGCCGTACGGTTTCCGGACCGAGCCCGTCTTGCCCCGATGCGGCGCCCGGCGCGAGCCTGCGGCCGCGCAGAACGGTCTTGAGACGTGGCGGATCGGGATGTATGGATGCGCTTGCCGCGCGGCCGGAAGTCCCTCACTCGGCGATGGCGGCGCCTCTGTGCGAGGGTGGCGAAATGGCAGACGCGCTAGTTTGAGGGGCTAGTGGGGTAAAACCCGTGCGGGTTCAAGTCCCGCTCCTCGCACTTCCCAACCCTCCGACCTGTCGACGCTTTCTTCGACGCAGTCGGAGCTTGGCACGGTTGCCGAGCCCAGCCCTCGGTCTGCGGTGCGCGCAGGACGCTCGATCGCATTCGTGCCGAGCCAGGCGGCTGCGAGGGGCGGCCAACGATCCGCGGCCTCCGGCTGACGGTCGATCTCGTCCTCCGGCTGAGCGGCGACGGCTCCAGTGTGGACGAAATCGGCGCGAGTACCCCCAACTGGAGCGCGAGGACGTGTTCCAGTCCGCCCGCTAGGGGGCTTGGCTCACGAGTGAGCCCACGTCCGCCGTCGCGTGAAGACCTTCACGGACGTCAACACCGCGCCTCGTACCTGCGCATTCCAGCGGTCGCAGGGCCAGGACGTCGTTCGCCTGGGCGACGTCCTCGACCCGACGTCATCGGACGCGAGCATCGTGGACTTCGCGCGCCCCGAAGGACGCGTCGTGCTCACCGACGACCTCGACCTCTCCTCGCTGGTCGCAAAGGAAGCCGTACTGCGGATCGCGGATGGCTTGACCGCAGCTCGATCGGCGCGATACGCGCGTCTCCATGATTCCGCGGGCTCGAGCCTTCGCAACCGCTCTCGCAGCTTGCGCGCTCGCGAGCTGCGGCGGAGGCGGGTCGTCCGGCACGTCACCTGCTCCCATGGTCGACCCGGATCCGCCCGCGGAGTGCAGCGATTCGTTCGCGGGCACGTACGACGCCATCCAGACGGTGCTCTTCGAGCGCAAGGGCTGCACCGCGGCGGCGTGCCATGGCAGTGCGGCGTCCGGCGGGCTCGACCTGCGACGCGAGGCCGCGTACGCGAGCCTGATCGACGTGGCGGCGACGGGAAGCCCGCTCCGGCGGATCTACCCGAAGGAGCCGCTCAAGAGCTACCTCTTCCTGAAGGTCGCGGCGCGCACCGACCCGTCTCTCCTCGGCGGCGAGACGATCACCGGAAGCCCGATGCCGTTCTCCGGCGACGCGCTCACCGTCGGGCAGCTCGAAGCGCTCCGGATCTGGATCGAAGCGGGTGCACCCCAGACGGGTGCCGTCGCCGACAATCAAGGCGGGGGCTCGAGGCGTCTCGCGGAGCTCCTCGGTGCGTGCCTCCCCGATCCGAGCCCGGTCGAGGTCGCGCCGCTGCCGCCGCCGGCGCCCGGTGAGGGCGTGCAGCTCGTGATGCCGCCGCATCCGGTGCCGGCCGGCAGCGAGTCCGAGATCTGCTTCGCGTCGTACTTCGACTTCACCGGGCACATCCCCGAGCAGTATCTCGATCCGACGGGCGAGTTCTACTACGCGAAGCGCGAGGAGAAGCGCGAGGACCCGAACACGCATCACATCATCGTGATGAAGCCGACGGTGTCCCTCGATCGCATCGACGATCCGTCCTTCGGCGGCTGGGTGTGCGCGGACGGCGCGCGTGCCGGCGAGACGTGCGACCCGCTCGACCCGGACGCCTGCGGCACGAGCCTCTGCCGCACGGCGATCAAGGACAGCGTCACCTGCATCGGGTTCGGACCCGACGAGGGCCGGCCGAACGGCGGCATCAACTTCGACGAGACGTACCTGATCCCCGAGATCAAGGTGCCCGGCTTCTACACGAAGCTTCCGGTGAAGGGCCTCGTCTACTGGAACTCGCACGCCTTCAACGTGACGACGAAGGACACGCTGCACCACGTCTGGCGGAACTTCTACTTCACGGACGACCTGCAGCTCGAGATGACGCACTTCAACGACTTCCATGCGATCGCGATCGCCGCGGGAACGCCGCCGTTCACGGAGAAGACGTACTGCGCGACACGAACCTTCGAGCAGGGCCAGAAGCTCCTCTACCTCGCGTCGCACACGCACAAGCGGGGCGGGCTCTTCTGGGTCGACGCGCCGGACGGCAGCCGGATCTACGAGAGCCCGTTCTACGACGACCCGGTGTTTCTCGCCTTCGACCCGCCGATCGTGTTCGACGCGGCCGATCCGGCGGAGCGGACGCTCACGTACTGCGCGATCTACAACAACGGCGTCGACGCGAACGGCGCGCCGGACCCGGACACGGTGACGCGCCTCTCACGGAAGCCGGAGCGAAGCACCTGCACGCCGGTCGCGTGCGCGGAAGGCCGGATCGGCGCGCCGTGCGCGGGTGCCTCCGATCACGCGACGTGCGACACGGAGCCGGGTTCGGGCGACGGGCTCTGCGACGCGTGCGCGATCACCGGCGGAACGACGACCGACGACGAGATGTTCGTCCTGCTCGGTGGCACCGGCCTCGACGTCGCACCCTGAGGCGCCTTCCCTACACCCGGGATGGTGGCGGACGTTTGCCACCGAGGAGGCCCGTCCGCGCGGTCGAGGCCGCGCGCGCGGCACCCGTCGTTACGGGGCCGCCACGGCGGACCGATCGATGCACGCGAGCGAGCGCCGCGCGTAGACGCTGAAGCCGATCTCGCCGCGTTCGAGAGCGGTGGCAAAGCTCGGATCGAGGCGAGTATAGAAGCCCTCCTGCAGGTAGCGCGACGACCAGCGCGCGACCCGCACGTACTCCCCCGCGGGATCCTCGAGACGTCGAAGGTCGCGCTCGAGCTCCGCGTTGGCGTACAGGCGTCGGAGGCGGATGTTGGTCGCGGCCCAGTCCGGGACGATGAAGACGTCCGGTACGGTGGCGAACCAGGATCCGGGATGCTGCGAGTGCACATCGGCGTCCACCTGACGGAGAAACTCGTCGAGCGCGTAGTAGTTGCTCTTCGGGTACCCCACGGAAAGACGCACGCCGCGCGCAGCGCAGGCCTCGGCCTGCACCCGCAGCCAGGCGCCGACCGCCGCCTGTTGACGGTGAGAATAGAGCCCGGTCAGGCTCCAGGCGAAGGCCGCCGAGTAGAGCCACACCAGAGCCGCGATCGCGAGCCAGACCAGGCGACGGGAGTCGCGCCGCTCTCCCGGCCGCGGCTCTCGACCTTGCACGACGGCGATCGCGGCGAGGACCACCAGCGGCGGCACGAGAGGCAGGAGATATCGCGGATAGACGATGGGCGATCTGGCGATCACCACGAACGAGGCCACCAGCGCCGCCAGCACCACGCGATCGGTCGCGCGGCCCAGGCGCACCGCTGCGACGACGCCCACCAGTGCCAGCAGCGCGAGCGGCCAGCCCAGTGCGAACGGCAGCCCGGCAACGAGACGATAGACATACGGCCGCGCATGCCAGCCGATCTCCGGCGACGGGTTCGCGCCGAAGCTCGCTGCGGCAGACGAGAAGCTCGTGCTGGTGTGGAAGGAGATCGCCTGCGCCAGACGATCGGGATTCAGCACGCACGGCGGACAGCCGAGCGCGACCGCCGCGAGCAGCCCGCCCGCGAGCGCCGTGCCCATCGTGAGCAAGGGCAACACCGAGCGACGGCGCCAGGCGATCTCCAGGATCGCCCAGGCCGGTGCCGCGCCTGCGAGCAGCGCATTGTACTTGGTCGCGAACGCGAGCCCCGCACCGACACCGCCGAGAGCCGCCCAGAGATGCGACGCGCCCACGACGGGCGCGCAGCCCGCGATCAACGTGAGCGTGATGAACACGTTCTGCAGGACATCCACCGAGACGTAGTGCGTCTGCGTCACCTCGATCGGCACGACGGCGAGCAGCGCCGCCGCAGCGAGCCCCGCCGCCTTCGATTCCATCCGCCGCCCGAGCGCACCGACCAGCAGCACGGAACCGATCCCGGCCACGCCCGAGACACACCGTGCGACGATCACGGCATCGAGGCACTGCATTGCGGGACGTGGAACGAATCCGAGCAGGTGCGCGACGCCGACGCTTGCACCTGCGACGTAGCCGTACAGGGTCGGCTAGAAGATCGGCCAGGTCAGCAGCTTCGCCGGATCGGTATCGATGAACGAGAGCAGCTGCACGCGCCAGTAAATCCCCTCGTCGACGAACGGGACCGCGCCCCAGGCAACGTTGTGGAAGCGCAAGGCGATGGCGACGACGAGAACCGCGACCCAGCCGACAACAGCCACGACGCGCCTGCGCGCAGAATCGGGCCGGCGACCACTCACGCCGCACGGCCCTCCGCCGCGCGCCCCGGCGGTAGCAGCACGACGAGCACGAGCAGCAGAGCCCCGAGAGAATCCGCCATCGCGATGCACAGCGACCGAGACCGGTAGCGAAACTGGGCCCGGTGCGTGCTGGCCGGCAGCGTGACGGAACGGAAGCCGTAGTCGGCGCGCAAGATCCGCACGTCCACCTCGTCGACGTCCGCCACCCAGCCCGGGTAGCACGCGTCGGTGACGATGAGGAGTCCGGCTACGGCCGGGGTGACGTCGTCCACCACGTGCTCGGGAAGGTTCGGATCGTGCGCTGCCGTACAGCACCGATTTCGCGCAGTGCCCTCTGTCGGGCGTTGGCGGGCGCAAGACGGCAGGACGATCCTGGTCGGCTACTTTGACCCGAGCGAACCCGGATAGTAACTCGCAAGCGCACATCCCCGGCCGGGCGCCGCGTATGCGAGCCAGCCCGAAGACGGTCGCGCGGATGGGCGAAGCGACTCAGGCGAATTCCCGGAAGCACCCGCGAGACGACAGGAGCCTCAATGCGGTTCTACGAGTACGAATCGAAGCAACTCTTCGGCAAGCACGGCATTCCGCTGCCCACCGGGTCCAAGGTCGCCAAGACCCCGGACGAAGCGACGGCCATCGCAAGAGAGGTTGCTGGCCCCGTCGTGCTCAAGTCTCAGGTGCTGAGCGGCGGGCGCATGAAGGCCGGCGGCGTGCTCTTCGCCGACCAGCCGGACCAGGCCGCCGACGCAACCAAGAAGATCCTGGCCTTGACGATCAACGGCCACAAGCCGCGCGGCGTGCTGGTCGAAGCCAAGGCCCCGATCGCACAAGAGTACTACATGGGAATCACCTGGGACGGGTTCGCCCGCAAGCCGGTGATGATCTGCAGCGACATGGGCGGGATCGACATCGAAGAAGTCGCCGAAACCCACCCCGACCACATCGCCAAGCGCCACTTCTCGACGCTCCTCCCCTTTTCCGACTTCATGGCCAAGGAGCTGATCGGCCAGCTGAAGATCGGCGGCTCCGACCTGAACCAGCTGAGCCGCATCGCCGCGTCGCTGGCGCGCATCTTCGTCAACTACGGCCTGACGCTGGCCGAGATCAACCCGCTCGCCAAGCTCGCCGACGGCCGCTTCGTCTGCCTCGACGGCCACGTCGACATGGAAGACGACGCACGCGACAGCCACAAGGCGATTCTCAAGGAACTCGGGATCGCCCCGGACGAGAAGCGCCAGGCGCGTCCGCCGACAGAGTTCGAGATCAAGGGCGCCGCCGTCGACGCCGCCGATCACCGCGGTGTCGCCGGCAACGTGGTCGAGTTCGACGGCGACTTAGGCCTCGTGATCGGCGCGGGAGGCGGCTCCCTGACGCTCTTCGACGCAATTCGCAAGCACGGCGGCAAGCCCGCCAACTACTGCGAGATCGGGGGCAACCCGAGCGTGACGAAGGCCTGCGAGCTGACCAAGCTCATCCTCGCCAAGCCCGGCGTCAAGAAGATCGCCGTGATGATGAACGTGGTCTCGAACACCCGCGTCGACATCGTCGCCCGCGGCGTCATCAAAGGCGTGGTCGAGTCGGGCTTCAAGCCGGCGGAGAAAATCGCGATCTTCCGCATCCCCGGCTCGTGGGAGACGGAAGGATTCAAGATCCTGCAACACTACGGGGTCGAGTACTGCGATCGCAGCGTATCGATGTACGAAGCCGCCGGCCGCGCGGTCGCCAAGATGAAGGCTGCGTGAGGGGGGCTGGACGATGTCGATCCTGATCACCAAAGACACGACCTTCATCATTCAAGGCATCACCGGACGCGAAGCGGTGAACATGAGCCGCGAGTGCCTCGACTACGGCTCGAAGATCGTCGGCGGCGTGACGCCGGGACGCGGCGGCCGCGACATCTACGGCATTCCGGTCTACGACACGGTGCGCGAGATCGCGGCCAGGACGCGGGTCGACGGCTCGGTCGTCGCCGTCCCGCCGGCCTTCACGCGCGACGCAGTCTTCGAAGCGCTCGACGCCGGCGTCAAGATCGTCGTCATCGTCACCGAGCGCATCCCGCGCTACGAAGTTGCCCAGATGGTCGAGCTGGCGCAGTTGCGCGGCGCTCGCATCATCGGTCCCAACTGCCTCGGCATCCTGTCACCGGGCGAAGCCAAGATGGGCGGGCTCGGAGGGCGCGCGGTCGATGCGCGAAAGGCCTTCACCAAGGGCCCGATCGGCGTCATGTCGCGCTCGGGCGGCATGACCACCGAGATGTGCAACACGCTCACCGCCGCGGGCCTGGGCCAGTCGACCGCGGTCTCGATCGGCGGCGATGCGGTGATCGGCTCGACCTACGCCGACCTCATGCCGCTCTACGAAGCCGATCAAGAGACCAAGGCGATCGTCATCTACTGCGAGCCGGGTGGGCGCATGGAAGCCGAGCTCGCAAACTACGTGGTCGAGAAGAAGTCGCGCCTGCCGATCGTCGCATTCATGGCCGGGCGCTTCATGGACGAAATGCCCGGCATGCGCTTTGGCCACGCCGGCACGATCGTCGAGGGCAAGGCCGACACGACGGCGGACAAGATCGCGCGGCTGCAAAAGGCCGGCATCTCGGTAGCCGAACGGATCGAGGACATCCCGGGCCTGGTCAAGCAGCGGCTCGGCATGGCGGCGTAAGGAGGGATCGATGGCACTTTTCATCCAGGTCGAGGTCGATCCCAAGGTCGCCGCGGATGCAGCGATCGTCAAGCAGCTGGTCGAGGTCTGCCCGGTCAACATCTTCGCACAGAAGCCGGACGGCGGGCTCGAGATCGTCGAGAAGAATCTCGATGAGTGCACGCTGTGCGAGCTGTGCCTGCCACCGGCGCCGGCGGGCGCGGTCCGGGTGAAGAAGATGTACGGGGATGGCGAGGTGCTCTGCCGGAAGGGGTAGCGCCCGAGCCACGGAGCGCCAAACCCCGCACCGGCCCTCGTCCCGAACGACGCCGTCCCGGCCGCGCGGCCGCCCTGCCCCGGCCCACGCGGACAGCCCTGCCGCGCCTCGGTGCCCGCGGCACACGAGCAGCTCGGCCGTGGTGTCCGCAGACGGCGCCAGGGCATCTGCTCGCCGACCGTCGCGCGGCGCAGCGCGAGGCCGTCGCAGCATCAGGCCCGATTTCGCTCGCCGGCCTCACTTGCTAGCTGGTATTCGTACGCGCAAGACGCCGCGCCCCCGAGCGGACGTGGATCACAAGGAGGCGGAAGACGGCCATGGCCGACAAGAACGAGCGAGCCAATCTCGATGCGTGGCGCGACCTTGCCACGAAAGACCGCAAGGGGAAGAGCGCCGACGGCTGGGTCTGGACCACCCCGGAAGGCATCGACGTCAAACCGCTCTACACGCGAGCCGACATCGAGAGCCTCGACTTTCTCGATACGGTTCCGGGCGTCTACCCGTTCCTGCGCGGCCCGCGCGCGACCATGTACGCCGGCCAGCCCTGGACGATCCGCCAGTACGCCGGCTTCTCGACCGCCGAAGAATCGAACGAGTTCTACCGCAAGAATCTGGCCGCCGGACAGATGGGCCTGTCGGTCGCTTTCGACCTCGCCACGCACCGCGGCTACGACTCGGACCATCCGCGCGTGGAGGGAGACGTCGGCAAGGCTGGCGTCGCGATCGATTCGGTCGAGGACATGAAGATCCTCTTCGACGGCGTGCCGCTCGAGAAGATGTCCGTGTCGATGACCATGAACGGCGCCGTGCTGCCGGTACTCGCGAGCTTCATCGTCGCCGGCGAGGAGCAGGGCGTCAAGCGTGCCGATCTGACCGGGACCATCCAGAACGACATCCTCAAGGAGTTCATGGTCCGCAACACCTACATCTACCCGCCTACCCCTTCGATGCGGATCGTCGCCGACATCATCGAGTACACGTCGTCGGAGATGCCGAAGTTCAACTCGATCTCGATCTCCGGGTATCACATGCAGGAGGCCGGGGCGACGTGCGACCTGGAGCTCGCGTTCACCATCGCCGACGGCCTCGAGTACGTGCGCGCAGCGCTCTCCAAGGGCCTCGACATCGATGCGTTCGCCGGTCGCCTCTCCTTCTTCTTCGCGATCGGGATGAACTTCTACATGGAGGTGGCCAAGCTCCGCGCCGCGCGCCTGCTCTGGGCAACGCTCATGAAGAAGCACTTCGCGCCCAAGAAGCAGACCTCGCTCATGCTGCGCACGCATTGTCAGACTTCGGGCGCGAGCCTGACCGAGCAGGACCCGTTCAACAACATCATCCGCACGACGATCGAGGCGATGGCGTCGGTTTTCGGCGGAACGCAAAGCCTGCACACGAACTCCTTCGACGAGGCGATCGCCCTTCCCACCGACGCGTCGGCCCGCGTCGCGCGCAACACGCAGCTGATCCTGCAGCTCGAAACCGGGATCCCCAAGGTCGTCGACCCCTGGGCGGGATCGTACTTCATGGAGTCGCTCACCCACGCGCTCGCCGGCAAGGCGCTCGGCATCATCGACGAGGTCGAGCGCATGGGCGGAATGACCCGCGCGATCGAAGCCGGCATGCCGAAGCTGCGCATCGAGGAGACCTCGGCTCGCCGTCAAGCGCGCATCGACCGCGTCGACGACGTGATCGTGGGCGTGAACCGGTTCCAGCTCGCCGAAGAGCCCGAGATCGACACCCGCGAGATCGACAACACGGCGGTGCGCGAAGCGCAGGTCGCACGGCTCAAGAAGATCAAGGCAAGCCGCGACTCCGCCCGCGTCGAAGCCACGCTCGCGGCCCTCACGCAGTCTGCCGGTGACGGCAAGGGCAACCTGCTCGCACTGGCCGTGGAAGCGGCGCGCGCGCGGGCGACGGTCGGCGAGATCTCGGGTGCGCTCGAGAAGGTCTGGGGGCGCTACGCCGCCGAGGTTCGCTCCATCTCCGGCGTCTACGGCGCGCAGTTCGCGGAAGACGACGGCTGGGGCGAGCTGCGCGCCGCGGTGAGCAGCTTCGCCAACGAGCACGGACGCCGGCCGCGCATGCTGGTCGCGAAGGTCGGACAGGACGGCCACGATCGCGGCGCCAAGGTCATTGCCACCGCGTTCGCCGACCTGGGCTTCGACGTCGACGTCGGGACCTTGTTCCAGACTCCAGCCGAGGTCGCGCGTCAAGCGGTCGAGAACGACGTGCACGTCGTCGGCGTGTCGACCCAGTCGGGTGGGCACAAGACGCTCGTTCCACAGCTGATCAAGGAGCTGGCCGAGCTCGGTGCCGGCGACATCGTCGTCACGGTGGGGGGGATCATTCCGGCGCGCGACTACCCGTACCTCGAGAAGGCCGGCGTCAAGGCGATTTTCGGGCCGGGGACGCAGATCCCGAAGGCAGCGCGGCGCGTGCTCGACTTGATCGCCGGCGGTGCCGCGGGCTCGGCACCGGCCG
>VGTK01000189.1 GCA_016874715.1 Deltaproteobacteria bacterium
GCCCGCCCGGCAGGCGCCCGTCGCGCAGCAGCGTGCGCACGCGTGCGCCGCGCGCGCGCAGCAGCTGCACGATCGCCCAGCCCAGAAGCCCGCTCGCGCCGGTCACGAAGGCGCTGCTGCCGGCGAGATCGGTCGCCGGCCCGCCGCTGCGCTCGCTCGGTTCGGAACTCGTCATCTCAGCTCGCTCCCTTCAGCGCGTCGCGCAGGCCGGAACCGCGCTCGGTGCGCCGCTGGATCGCCTCGCGCAGCACCGCCTCGGTCGCGTACAGCGTGACCTTTCGCCGCGCGCGCGTGACCGCGGTGTACAGCAGCTCGCGCGTCAGCAGCGGCGACGATCGGTCGCCGAGCAGGACGGCGACGTGGTCGAACTCGGATCCCTGGCTCTTGTGGATGGTCATGGCGAACACGGTCTCGTGCGGTGGGAGGCGAGCGGGGGAGAGCAGGCGCTCGGTGCCGTCGGGGGCGACGAAGAACGCGAGGCGCTTGTCGCCCTGCGCGACGATCGTGCCGACGTCGCCGTTGAAGAGCTGCACCTGATAGTCGTTGCGCGTGATGATCAATGGCCTTCCTGCGTAGGTCGCCCCGTGCTGGCGGTCGATGCGACGGCGGTCCGCGAGTAGCTCCTCGACCTCCCGGTTGGCGCTCGCGACGCCGTGCGGACCCGCGCGGTGCGCACAGAGGATGCGGAACTCCTCGAGGGCCTGCAGCCGGGCGGCGGGCTCGGGGCGGTCGAGATAGGCGAGAGCTCCGCGCAGAGCGTCGCCGCGCAGCCGCTCCGACAGCGCGACGCCGTCGCCCGGCGCGCTGCGCTCGACGTCGTCGAACGCCGGGTCGTCGAGGATCTCGAGCACACGCGTCGCGTCGGCCGCATTGATCGCGCGTGCGAGCGCCTCGATGCCGCTTCCTTCCCGGTAGCGCCAGCTGCGCTCGAGCTCGACGATGGCGGAGCCGAGCGGATGGGCGGCGGTCGCCGCGCTGCCGTCGGGCAGGGCGCAGAGCTCGCCCAGGACCGCACCGGCCTCGACCGACGCGAGCTGGTCCTTGTCGCCCAGCAGGACGAGGCGCGCGTCCGGCGGCACCGCGTCGACCAGCCTCGCCATCAGCGCCAGGTCCACCATCGACGCCTCGTCGACCAGCACCACGTCGGCGCGCAGCGGATGGTCGGCGTCGTGGCGGAAGCGCGTACCCTTGCCGTCGATCGAGCCGAGCGCACGATGGACCGTCGATGCCTCCTCCGGGATCGCGGCGCGAACGTCTTCGCCGCAGTCGAGCCCGCTCTTGGCGCGGCGGATCGCCTCGCTGAGGCGCATCGCCGCCTTGCCGGTCGGGGCGACCAGCAGGACGCGCGGCGGACGGCGCTGCGCGACAAGATGCTGCTCGACGAGCAGTGCCAGGATCTTGACGACGGTCGAGGTCTTGCCGGTGCCGGGGCCGCCGCTGATGATGCACAGCCGTCGCGTCACGGCGGTGCGTGCAGCGTCGCGCTGCCGGTCGGGTGACGCCGCCGAAGTCAGACCGAACAGGCGATCGAGAGCCGTCTCGAGCTCGTGGTCGGCGGGCGAGGTGGCGTGTGCCGTGGCGCGCCGGACGATCGAGGCGGCGAGACGCTGCTCGTGCTCGAAGTACCGCCGCAGGTAGAGCCGTCCGGCCCGGTCGAGGACCAGCGGGCGCCGCTCCGCGTCGCTCGGCTCGCCGACGGCGCTGCTCCTCTGCAGCCGGTCGATCCAGCCTGCGGGATCCGGCCACGCGACGTCGTGCACGGTGACGCCGTCGTCGGCCACGAGCCGCCCGCTCGCCGCGAGCATGCGCAGGTCGACGCACACGTGCCCGAGGCCGACCTGCCGTGCCGCGACGGCGGCGGCGAGCAGCACGTCGGGGTGCGGCTCGCCGGCGATCCGGCACACGGTGCGCGCGCAGTGCTCGTCGAGCGGGCCGAGCAGGCTCGCCTTGCGGAGCGCTTCGACCGTGGCGTTCATCGTGCGCGACCCGCCGGTGGTCCGACGAGCTCGGACAGGTCGTGCAGCAGCGCGGCACTCGGCCGCTCGAAGAAGACGCCGCAGCCTGCGGGGTGCCGCGGCGACATGCCGCGCAGGAACAGATAGGCGACGCCGCCGAACTCGCGCTCGTAGTCGAAGCCGGGCAGGCGCAGCGTCAAGTAGCGCTGCAGGGCGAGCACGTAGAGGTGATACTGCAGGTGGTAGTGGTGCTGCGACATCGCGCGCCGCAGCCGGTCCGGCGCGTAGTCCGCCGGCTCCGTGCCGAGCAGGTTCGACTTGTAGTCGACCACGTACCAGCGCTTCCCGTGCTCGAACACCAGGTCGACGAAGCCGCTCAAGAACCCGGCGAGCGGCTTGAACCCGAGATCGCGGATGCGCGCGGGGTAATCGTCGGTCCGGGCGGCGCTCGGATGGCGCTCGAAGCAGCGCGCGAGCGTCTCGCGGTCGAAGCCGGCCCGCACGCCGAACAGGAACTGGAGCTCGTTCAGACGTTGCGCGGCTGCGACGTCCGCGAGCCGAAACGTCGTGTCGCCCGCCGGGATCGGCGTCTCGAGCACCTCCTCGAGCGCGAGCCGGATCGGCGCCTCCCACTTCGCGTCGAACCCAAACGACTCGAGCTCCGTGCGCACGCGCTGCGCGAGCTCGTCGCGATCCGTCTGTTGGAAGTCGATCTTCTCGAGGATCGCGTGCAGCAGCTCTCCGGTGCGGGCGCCCTTCGGCAAGTCGTGCAGGCGGATGGACGGCGGCGCGAGCCGGCCGGTCCCGTCCTCGGCGGCCGCGACGGCGTCGTGATCGAGCCCTTCTTCGGCCCGGTGGCTGGTGCGGCCCCCCGAGGCGGCGAGCCCGGAGAAGCTCGACACGCGCCAGGGCGCGTCGAGCACGGGGCCGCGGCCGGGTGCGACGAGGCTGGCCCTCGTGTCGCCCAGCTGCGCCAGCGGGCGCGGCGGTGGCGAGAGCGGCAAGGTGATCTCGCGGACCGCGATGCTCGCCGGGACCTCCGCCGCGAGCTGCTTCAGCTCTGCGAGCCGGGCGGCGGCGCCGAGCCCGCGGAGGCGCTCCCGGGTTGCGGTCATGAGGTCGGGTAGCTCGGCGGTGCGATCCTGGTGCAGCAGGTAGCCGAGCGGGGTGAGCTCGTCACTCTTCACGCAGCCCCAGACCACCGTGCAGCGGTGTCGCGCGCGCGTCAGCGCGACGTAGAGCAGGCGCAGGCTCTCGGCGAAGCTCTCGAGGTCGGCGCGCGCGCGGTGCGCGTCGCGATCCTCCGATCCCAGGTCGAGCTTCAAGGCGCCGTCGCTCTCGTCGTGGAAGCGGATCCAGCGCTCCTCGTCCTTGCGCAGCCCGCTGCCGTCCCACGTGTACGGACAGAAGACCACGCCGTACTCGAGCCCCTTGCTGCGGTGGATCGTGACCAGCTGCACCGCCTCGTCGTCGCTCTCGAGGCGAATCTGCGCCGCTTCGCTCGCGAGCTCGGCGCGTGCCGCCCGGTCGCCGCGCATCAGCGAGAGCCAGTCGACGAGCCCGAGCGGCCCGCGGTGCGCCTCCCGGGACGCCGCTTGCAGCAGCTCGGCGACGTGCAGGAGGTTGGTCAGACGGCGCTCGCCGTCGTCGATCTCGAGCAGCCGCCGCTGCGTGTCGCAGTGCGCGAGCAGCTTGCGGAACGCCGCCATGAAACCCAGCGTGGTCCAGGTCTCGAGCCAGTCGCGGAAGTGGTCGGCGAGATCGTCCCACGCGTTCTCGTCGCCCTGCAGCTCCTCGAGCCGCTCGGCGTCGTAGCCGAACAGGCGCGTGGCGAGTGCGGCGCGCAAGAGCCGCGGGTCGCCGGGCTCGGCGACTGCACGGAGGACGCGCTCGATCTCCTCCGCCTCCGGCGACTCGAACACGCTGTCGTCGCCTTGCCGGACGCTCGGCACGCCGAGCTCGCGCAGCGCGTCCTGAACGTCGACCGCCTGCTGGTTCGTGCGGCACAGCACCGCGACGTCGCCGGCGTGCAGCTCGCGGTCGCCGATCGCCGGCCGCGACTCGAGCAGGGCCACGACCTCGGCGGCGACCAGCTGCGGCACGTGGGTCTTCGCCCAGTCCTTCGCCGGGGGGTCGTCGCCCGCCGCGCCGGCCGGGCGCGACACGAAGAGGATCTCGAGCGGCGGTCCGGCGGCGAGCGCACCGCCGAGCGGGGCGCTCGCCGTCCCGCTCGCGCGCACGGAGCCGAACGGGATGGCGTCGAACACGAACGGCGTACGGACGCGCGAGAACAGCGCGTTCACGCCCTCGACCAGCGCGGGCGCCGACCGGTGATTGACCTGCAGCGTGTGCGCGTTGCCGCCGGCGTCGCCCTTCGCCGCCACGTAGGTGAACACGTCGGCACCCCGGAAGGCGTAGATCGCCTGCTTCGGGTCGCCGATCAGGAAGAGCGGCTGGCCGGTGCCCCGGTAGACGCGCTCGAAGATGCGGTACTGCACCGGATCGGTGTCCTGGAACTCGTCGATCAGCGCTGCGCGGAAGCGCTCGCGGATCTGGCGGGCGAGCAGCTCACCGCGCTCGTCGTCGCGGACGAGCGCGTCGCGCAGGCGATAGAGCAGGTCGTCGAAGGACTGCGTGTTGGCGGCCTCGTGCCGGCTGCGGACCTCGTCGCCGACGTGCGCGGCCAGCGCGCCCTCGAACGCCCGCGCCTGGCGCGCGCACTCGGCGTCGAGCGCGGTCTTCGCGGCGAGCAGCCGCTCGCAGCACGCGAAGAACGGGTGTGACGGCGGGCGCTGGCCCGATTTCACCGCGCGCTCGATCCGCGACGGGGTGAAACGATCGAGATTCCTGAACTCCGCCGGAAGTCCTGCAATCGCCGCGGTGAGGTCGGCATGCAGCTGTGCGCACCATCCCGCGACCCAGTCGCGGCGGTACTGTCGCCCGTCGAGCGTCCCGTCGGTCAACGCGAGCCCCACCGCGTCGCGGCAGCCCGGCCACGCCTCGTGCGCCGCGCCGAGCGCCGCGTCCCACTCGGCCGACGGCTGTTCGAGGCGCTGCGGCTCGAACTTCGGGGCGTTCCTCGGCAGCACCGGCATGTCGCGGCGCGACAGCACGAGCCGGGCGAGGCGCTCGAGGTCCTCGGGGCCGTGCTTCGCCGCGAGGTGCTTGACCAGGGCCGGCGGCGCGGCGTGGAGGTGGCGCACCCAGAAGTCCTGTACCACCTCGCTGCACAGCGGGCGCTCGTCGGTGACGAGCTCGGCGTCGAACGAGACGCCGCTCTCGAAAGCATTCTCGAGCAGGACGCGCTGGCAGAAGCCGTGGATGGTGAAGATCGCCGCCTCGTCGAACCCGCGCAGCGCGTCGCGCAGGCGGCGGCTGGTCTGCGGCAGCGTCCCCGCCTCGCGGCAACGCGCGACCAGGCACGCCAGCGGACCCTCCGAGTCGACCTCGGGCGTGTCGGGGCGCCCCTCGGCCGCGCGCTCGAACACGGTCACCGCCTCGCGCAGGCGGCTCCGGATCCGGTCGCGCAGCTCGGCGGTCGCGGCGTTGGTGTAGGTCACGACGAGGATCTCGCCGACCCCGAGCCCGCTCTCGACCAACAGGCGCAGGTAGAGCGTCGCGAGCGTCCAGGTCTTGCCGGTGCCGGCGCTCGCCTCGACGAGCATCGTGTCGCGCAGCGGCACCGCGAGCGGATCGAGCGTGTTCACGGCAGCGCCTCGCGATGGTCGAGCAGCGGGCGGAACACGCGTACGGCGATGGCCTGGAACGACGTCTCGTCGTCGGCATCGCCGTCGAGCGCGTCGGTGCCGGCGAATGCGAGCTGGTTGTAGGCGTCGAAGCTGTCGCCCCAGCCCTTGAACTCGTCGCGGTGCGCGCGCCGCGCCCTGTCGAGCGCGTCTTCCGGCGTCTTCCTGCTCGCGAGCGCTTCGGCGTAGACGCGCGAGGTCTTCGGAAAGAGCGGCAGCGGGCGCGTCGCGCCGAGGCGGTAGAGCTCCAGCAGGTCGGCGAGGTGCTGCTCGGGGTGCCGGACCGGGCGGTAGCGCAGCTCGATCTCGTCGATCCTGTCGCCCGGCGAGCGGCCGACGAGACGCGCGTCGCGCGGGTGGTCGGCCGGAGCGCAGCACTGGAGGAGCAGGTGGTTCACCCAGCAGGTGAGCTCGCTGCGCCGCCGGAGACGGGAGAACTGCACGCGCACCTGCCCCCGCCCGGCGAACAGGTCCTCGACCACGCCGACGAGACGCACGTCGCCGATCGTGTGCTCGATCTCGAGCGGCGCCAGACGGCCGGGAGCACGCAGGGCGCGCGCGCGTGCGGCGATGGCCTCGACCTCGGGAACGATGCCGGCGTAGCTCGTCCGGCCCGGGGCGCCGAGCGGCAGCACACCGGATGCGCGCAGCACCTCGTAGGCGCGTGGCACGTCGCAGCCGGCGTCGAGGAGGCCCAGGATCCGGTTGCCGACCTCCCAGGTCGAGAGCGCGTCGAGCTGCAACGGCTCGCGGTTCTCGATCGGCTCCGTGTCGCGGCCCAGCGAGACCAGCAGGCGGCGCTGCGCGAAGTGTCGCGGCGGGTGCTCGAGGAAGCGCACGAGGTCGCGGACGTCGACCTCGACGGTCGCGTCGGTGGCAGGGCGCAGCGGCGTGCGGACGAACGCCGGCGCCGGTCCGCGCGCTGCGGTGAGCGCCTGCGCGCCGCTGTAGTAGCCGCCGGCGTAGCTGTAGAGCGCCGGGTCGCCGGTGAAGTAGCGCGTGCTGAACGGCTGCAGCGGGTGTCGCACGACGAGCCGCTCGCGGATGCGCCGCTGGGCGCGCTCGGAAGGCAGCTCCCCGTCGCGCGGGGCCGCTCCGGGCGAGCCGTCCTCGGGCACGACGAACGACTCGCCGAGCGTGTCGAGCAGCTCGCTCACCACCACCGACGGCGGCAGCTCCGCGTTGTCGCGGATGCTCTGCCCGACGTACGTCACCAGCAGCCGGTCGCGCGCGGACAGCAGCGCCTCGAGGAAGAGGTAGCGGTCGTCCTCGCGGCTCGAGCGGTCGCCGCGCCTGGGCTGCTGCGCGACCTTGTCGAAGCCGAGCGGCCGGCGCACGCGCGGGAAGGCGTCGCCGTTCATGCCGAGCAGGCACACGACGCGGAACGGGATCGCGCGCATCGGCACCATCTCGCAGAAGGTGATGCCGCCGGAGAGAAACGTCCGCGCGCTCGGCGCCCGCGTCAGCTCCGCGATGACCACCGGACGTACCGCATCGAGGGCCAGCTCGCTCGCGAAGCCGGTCGACGCGGCGCGCTCGGCGATCCGTGACAGCGCCTGCTTCACGTCGTTGTGCTGATCGGCAGTCGTGTCGTCGCTGGCGAGCATCGCGTCGAGCAGCCGGCCGAGCTCGTCGCGCCAGCCGGCGAGGGTGCGCGGTTCGCGCATCCGGTCGTGGAGCCCGAAGAGCGTGTCGCAGAGCTCGGCGAGCCGCCCGAGGAGCAGGGCGGAGCTGCCCTCGACGTCGTCGTACGGCAACGTGTCGCGGTAGAGGTCGTGGTCGCGGCCCGGCCGCGCGAAGCCGAGCAGCAGACGGTCGAGCCCGAAGCGCCACGTGTTCTCGACCGCCGGCGGCTGCTTCCGCTCGAGACGATGCCGCTCGTCGATGCCCCAGCGGATGCCGGCCTCGTTCACCCAGTGGCGGAGCGTGTCGACGTCGCTCGCCTCGATGGCGAAGCGCCGCCGTACGGCCTCGATGCGCAGCAGGTCGAGCACGTCGGTCGCGGTCATGCGGCCGTCGACCACGTCGAGCAGGCGCGAGAACGCGTCGACGATCGGATCCGTGCTGCGCACCCCGCGGTCGGCGACGTGGCACGGCAGCCTCGGCCGCGAGTCGGTCTCGCCGAACACCGCCTCGACCAGCGGTGCGTACGTGTCGATCGCCGGCGTCATCACCACGACGTCGCGCGGCTCGAGCCCCGGGATCTCCTCGAAGAGCCGTGACAGCTGGTCGTGCAGGACCTCGACCTCGCGCATCGGCGAGTGGCACGAGTGGACGGCGATCGAGCGGTCGTTCGCGTCGATCGGCAGTGCGGCGACGCGCTCGGGCCGGCCGGCGACGTCGTGCCGCCGCTCGCGCAGGTGCAGGATGTCGGACTGCAGCGTGCCGAGCATCGGCCCGGTCGCCGGATCGACGAACGGGTCGTCGTCGCTCGTCTGGTAGTCGCCGCCCTCCTCGAGCACGAACTGGAAGTCGCGCCCGAGACGTCCGAGCGAGGCGAGCAGCGGATTGCCCTCCTCGAGGTGCAGGTCGTCCTCCGTGGGCTCGCGTCCGGGCCGTGTCGTCCGCGCCAGGGTACGCAGCTGCTCGCGCTTCGAGCGGATCTCGGCCCAGTACTCGCTCGACGGGCTCAGCAGGAACAGGTGGACGTCGGCGACCCGCGACAGCGCGAACAGCACGCGGACGTACAGCGGCGGCAGCGTGGACAGCCCGAACAGGCTGATGCGCGCGGGGAAGCCGTCGAGTCCGGCTCGTCCCTCGATGCCGCGCGCGAAGCGCTCCGCGCGTGCGGCGAGATGGCTCTCGCCGAGCCGCTGCACGATCTCCCGCCACAGAACCGGCTGCCAGTCGCGCTCGTCGTCTGCGCCCTCCCACCGGTGAACCATGTCGGGCCGGTAGACGACGTACTGGTCGAAGGTCGTGGCGATGCGCTCCGCGAGCTGCAGCAGCCGCAAACCGGACGCGGCCGACGCATCCTCGCCGACGTACCCGCGGATCGGCGCGAACCCGTCGTGCCCCAGAAGCCCGGGCAGCAGGTCCGCGATCACCCATAGCAGCGTCTCCGGCTGGTACTTCGCCCCCACGTCCTCGGCCTCGCGCGACACCGCCGCGAAGGCGCGCTCGATCAGGCTCCGCGGGAAGGGGAACTCGGGGTTCGCCCACACGCCGAGGCGCTCTGCGAGCCGCATCGACAGCCAGCGCTCCATGCCGCGGCCCTGCACGACGATGCACTCCCTGGCGAACGGCGACGCAAGCGGCGCGCGCACCACGTCGCACAGGATCTCGACCAGCTGCTCGGTGCGGTTGCTGCGGTGAACGTGCATGAGCGTGCGGCTCCGGAACGTGGAGCGGCGCATCTACCACGACGCGCGCGCGTGGTCACGACGCGTGCGGGCAGCGACAGGACGGCTCCACGAGCTCCTGCACGGTAGCCGGCGTGCGGGACAACCGCTGGACGGCGCCTGCCGCGCGCGGTCCGAGCGGCAGCGGGGGTGGCGGGCAGGGCGCGGGGTTGCGCGCGGTCAGCGCTCCGCCGGCGCGACGGGGCGTCCGGCGAGCTCGCTGCCGGGATCGAGGCAGAGCAGGCGGACCCGCCCGGTCGCGAGCGTTCGCCCCGACGCGTCGGTCGCGGTCGCCTCCCACACCTGCGTGCGACGCCCGCGCGTGATCGGCCTCGCGACCACGCGCACGCGCCCCTCGCGCGCGGCGCGCACGAACGAGGTGTGGTTCTCGAGCCCGACCACGCTCTGTCCGCGCGACATCGCGTCCATCGCGGCACCGGTCGAGCAGACGGTCTCGAAGACCGCGCAGTGCACGCCACCGTGGACGATGCCGTACGGCTGGCGGTGTCGGTCGTCGATCACGTACTCGACGACGACCTCCTCGCGGGTGGCGGTCAGGAGCTCGAAGCCCATCGCGCCGTCGAAGCCGGGCATGGTGCGCGGCGTGCGAGGCTCGCTCACGAGGGTGCCGGGGCGGGCGCGCAGGTCTCGCCGGGGCAGCGGTTCACCTCCACGGTGACGTGGCTCAGGTCGGCGAGCTCGTCGAGCAGGCTCCTGTAGTGGGCGGGCGGCCGGGGGTCGTGCGTCACGAGGCTGATGATGCCGTAGAGCTGCTGCGGCCCGACGCGCCACAGGTGCAGGTCGACGACCCGGTTGTCGGCGTGGCGCTCGATGCAGGTGCGCAGGCGGTCGGCGAGCTCCGGCTCGACGTCGCCGTCGAGCAGCACGCGCGCGGTGTCGCGCAGCAACCCGAACGACCAGCGCGCGATCACGAACGCCCCGACGACGCCCATCACCGGGTCCATCCAGACCCAGCCGAGGTACTTGCCTGCGAGCAGTGCGACGATCGCGAACACCGAGGTGAGCGCGTCGGCCACCACGTGCAGGTAGGCCGCGCGCAGGTTGTGGTCGTGGTGCGCGTGGGCGTGCTCGTGGCGGTGCTCGTCGTGGTCCTCGTGCGGCACGTCGAGCATCCAGGCCGACACGAGGTTCACCACGAGGCCGATCACCGCGACGAGGATCGCCTCGTCGAAGCCGATCGCGAGCGGCTCGCGCAGGCGTCCGATCGACTCCCAGGCGATCAGCACGGCGATCACGCCGAGCACCAGCGCGCTCGAGAAGCCGCCCAGCACTCCGACCTTCCACGTGCCGAACGAGTAGCGCGCGTTCCTCGCGTGGCGGCGCGCGTAGGCGTAGGCGAACGCGCTGATGCCGAGCGCCGAGGCGTGGCTCGCCATGTGCCAGCCGTCGGCGAGAAGCGCCATCGATCCCAGGATGCTGCCTGCGGCGATCTCGATCACCATCATCGCCGCCGTCAGGGCGATCACCCGCCAGGTGTTGCGCTCGGCGCGGACGGTCAGGTCGCTCAGGTGGTGGTGGTGCTGGTGGCGCCACTGGTCGAGGATCTCGTGCTCGTGCATGGGCTCGTCGAATTGTCGGTCTGATCCCCGCCGAGTCAAGGCGCGGCCTGCTTCAGAGCTGTAGCAGGACGGCTTCGACCGGGGCGGCGCTCGCCTCCGCGATGGCGTGTGCGTAGAGCGCCACCTGTCGCATGTAGTCCTCGCGGCGGGCGCCGATCTGCAGGTCGGTCTTGAAGTCGACGACCGTCCAGGGGCCGTCGGCCGTGTCGCGGAACGCCACGTCGACCACGCCCTCGACCAGCACGCCGTCGATCTCCACCGCGACCGGGGTCTCGCGGCGGCAGAGCCCGCGCCGGGCGGCCGTGGCGGCCCGGCCGAGGATGGGGTGCGCCAGCGCGCGCGTGGCGAGGTCGGTGGCGCCGGCGGCCTCGTCGTCGGTGGCACCGAGTACCCGTGCGTGCAGGGCCGCGGTGGCGCGGACCGTGTCGGGACCCGCGTCGAGCGGGACCGAGGCCAGCACAGCGTGCACCAGCGT
>VGTK01000190.1 GCA_016874715.1 Deltaproteobacteria bacterium
GTTGGCGTCGCCGCAGTTCACGAGGTCAACCGACGGTGGGCAGTCCCCGTCGCCCCAGAGCGCTTCCTGGGTGACGAAGGAGTCGGTGCCCGTGCCGCCGGACAGCCGGTCCGAGCCGCACGCGCCGTCGATCCAGTCGGTGCCGCCGCCGCCGCTGATGCGATCGTCGCCGCGTCCGCCAATGAGGTAGTCGTCGCCCAGGCCGCCGTTGATGTTCACGGTCGAGAAGTACGGGAGCGCGATCCCGCTGGGTACGAAGGACTCGTAGTCCAGCTCGTCGTTGCCCTCGCCGCCGACGATCTTGACCGGCACGTGCGACAGCAGGACGCTCACGACGTCGTTACCCGGCCCGGAGTTGATGTCGATCTTCTTCACGCCGGCGGTCTGGCAGACGGCGCCATAGTGCTCCTCGTTCGGAAGCCAGAGATCCTCGGGGTTCCCTGCGCTGACGTCCTCGGTGATCGAGCCGGCGGTGCAGCCGGGGCCGACGATCACGCTGCCGTAGCACTCGGCGATGTAGGCGCGGCCCTCGTCGCGCTTCAGCTTCACGACCATGCAGTTCCTGAAGTCGGAGTCCGAGGGGCCGCCGGTCGACGCGTCGCGCAGCTTGAGCGTCGTCCCCGAGATCCAGACCTTCGTGGTCGAGGGTGCCGCGTGGACCAGCGACGAGAGAAGCGTGGCCAGCACCACCACCGTGCCGTACGCGAGACCGAGTGTGGTGCGCCGGGTCATCGACGTCCTCCCGTCGCCCCCCGGGTCGTGCCCCTCCGGTTGAGGGTGTTCGTAATGTGCTTCGCCGGGCGGCGCTTCACGCGCGCGTCGTGGTCGGTCATGCTGGGCCTCCTGTCGCGCTAGGCAGCAAGAACGATGCCCCTTGCCGCGGTGCGCATCGATCTGCGCACAGACCCTTCTGCCGCAAGCGGCTCCGTGTCACCGGCGGACACACGGCCGAGCCCACTCCCAGCTCGGGCAGTCACGAGCGTCAAGAATCATTCACGGTCGCCACGCGGGGGGTGTCCCGGCGAGACCGAGTCCCCGCGTGCCAGGCGTCGAGTCTCCGGCCTTCGGGTCGAGGTCGACGGACCATCCATGGAGAGAATCGACGGCTCGTGGCGCCGTGAAGTGTCGTTCACGGCGCCTGCGCGCTCGAGTCGCATCGACGCGCGCGCAACTCGTGCGTGGTCGGTACGTACGACATCGGCTCGCGCGATTCTTGACCGTCGGTGGTCGGCCTGATAAGCCCGCGCGGTGAGCGGAGGCTGCCAGCGACTCGACGGAGTGCGTCTCGTGCAGCCCGGCTGCGTGCCTCCGGCCTGCGCTCGACCTTCGCACGCAAACGTCCAGCGCGGACCAGCCTCAGCTTGCCGATGATGCGCGGCTGGCGCTTGCCGCTCGCGTTCCTGCGGAGCGATGCACGGCGCACGGCGCTGAGCGTCGTCGCGGTCGCCTGCGGCACGGCCTTGGTGTGCGCGGTGTCGCTCGGCAGCCGGGCGGTCGAGGGCTCCCTGTTCGAGATGATCGACACGCTAGCGGGGCGTGCATCGCTCGAGATCGCTGCCGGCGACGGCGCGGCGTTCCCCCTGACCGTCGTCGAGACCGTGTCGAGTGTTCCAGGAGTGCAGCTCGCGACCCCCGTCGTGACCGGCGTCGCGTTTCCCGCCGACGGATCGGGTGAGCTGCTGATGGTCTACGGCGTCGACCTCGCGAACGAGACCGCGGTGCGGAGCTACGATGCCCGCACCTCGCGTGACGAGGTGATCGACGACCCTCTGGTCTTCCTGAGCCAGCCCGACTCCGTGGTGGTGACGCGCGCGTTCGCCGCGGCGCGCGGGTTCGCGCGCGACGACAAGATCGCGCTCGACACGCCGCAGGGCGTTCGCCACTTCGTGATCCGCGGCCTCCTCGAGCCGACTGGCGTCGGCGCGGCGTTCGCCGGCAAGCTGGTGGTGATGGATGTCTACGCCGCGGCCGAGGTCTTCGCGCGCCGTGGGTTCATCAACCGCGTCGACGTGATGGTCGCACGCGACGCCGACCTGGAGACGATCGCGGCGGCCATCGGCGCCGTGCTGCCGCCAGGCCTCGCCGTGCAACGACCGGAGCAGCGACGCGTCGACCTGCAGGCGGTCATGCGCTCGATCCGCGTCATGCTGCTGGCGGCGAGCCTGGTCGGGCTCCTTGCTGCGTTCCTCATCGTCTTCAACCGTATGTCGTCGGTGTTCGAGCGGCGGCTCTGGCAAATCGGCGTGCTGCGCGCGACCGGGCTCGATGCGCGTACGGTCCGGGCGCTGCTGCTGCGTGAGAGCCTCCTCACTGGCGCGCTCGGGGTGGTGCTCGGAGTCCCGCTGGGCATCGCACTCGGCCGGCTGTTGCTGCCGATCATCGCGACCACCACCTCGCTCGCCGCGAAGACAATCGTCGCGCCGGGCGAGTTCTCGGTCGACCCCCGGGTGATCGCCGGCGCGGCGGTGCTAGGTCTCGCCGCCGCGGCTCTGGCGGCGACCATCCCGGCACGGCGGGCAGCCGCGGTGTCGATCGCCGCGGTCGTCCGCGGGCGCGGCATGGAGCTGGTCACGCCGACACGCCGCGCGCGCGCACTGCTACCGGTCACGCTGGCGCTGCTCGCGGCGGGGGCGGTTCTCGCGCAAGCGGTGACGCAGGCCGCCGAGTTCGGCCTCGCTGCGACGGTCCTGCTCGCGGCTCTCGTTGTCGCGCTGGCACCGCTCGCCGTCGCGATTGCACAGCGCCCGGTCGCAGCACTGCTGCGCGCAGGCTGGGGTGCGAAGGGGCGGCTCGCGGCGGCGACCCTGCTGCGGAACCCACGTCACTCGGCGCTCGCCATGGCCACGCTGGCGGTCGGCCTCGGCGCCGTGTTCTGGTTGTTCCTCCTTGCCGCGAGCTTCGAGCGCACGCTCGGCGCGGTCATGCCCGGTGTGCTGCGCGGTGACCTGGCGGTCGGCTCGACCAACGTGGCGCTGGGCTTCGTCGAGGCGCCGCTCGACGAGCGAGTCGTGGCTGAGATCGCACGGCTACCGGGGGTCGCCGCGGCGGCGGGCGAGCGCGCCCTCGACTGGCGCTTCGGCAGCGAGACCATCGCTCTCAACGCGTTCGACCCGGCATACTTCAGCGACCCGGTGCACGGCTCGTGGCCCCTCCTCGCAGCCGAGCGGGATGCGCTGCCGCGAGTTGCACGCGGTACGGGTGTCCTCGCCTCGACCAACTTCGTTCTGCACACCGGGTACGGGCTCGGCGACGAGATCGAGCTCGCGACGCCGACCGGGCCGCTGCGCCTGCCGATCGTCGGGCTGGTCACCGATTTCCTGTCGCCGCGCGGAACGCTCGAGCTGAGCCGCGAGCTGCTGCGCAGCCACTGGGGCGACCGTTCCGTGATTCGCGTGCTGGTCCAGGTGCAGGACGGCGTGCCCGTCGATCGGGTGCGCGGTGTCATTGCCGAGCGCCTAGGCCGCACGCACGCGCTGCGCATCCTCTCGCAGCGCGAACTCATGGCGCACCTGGGCGACGCGGTGCGGCGCGCGTTCACGCCGATCCACGCGCTCGGCGCCGTTTTCTTGCTGGTCGTGTTGATCGGCATGATCGACACGCTGACCGCGAACGTCGTCGAGCGCACCGGCGAGCTCGGCGTGGTGCGCGCGGTCGGGGTCGGTCGCGGCGCCATCGTCACCATGGTGCTCCTCGAAGGGCTCGTGCTGGGCGTCCTCGGTCTCGCGCTGGCGCTCATGCTCGGAATGGTGATCGGCGCTCTATGGGTGCACGCGACCTTCCCGGCGCTGCTCGGCTGGATGATCGAGCTGCACGTGCCGTGGCGCGAGTTCGCGCTGTTCGCCGTACTGAGCGTCGTCACTTGCGCCGGCGCGGCCTGGCTCGCCGGGCGTACCGCGGCGCGGCTGCGTCCGGCGCTGGCGGTGCGCTCGGAGTGAGCATGCGCACCGACGCCCCGATCGTCCGGCTGCGCGACGTGCGCTTCCGCTACGCCGCGGCGGGGCAGCCGGTCGACGCGCTGGCGGGCATCGACCTCGAGCTCGAGCGCGGGGCCTTCGTCTCCATCATGGGTCCCAGCGGATCGGGCAAGTCGACCCTGCTGCACCTGATCGCCGGCATCGACGAGCCGACGTCGGGTGAGGTGCTGGTCGAGGGCCGGAGCCTGCGCGCCCTGTCCGACGACGAGCGCAGCGCGTTCCGGCTCCGCCACGTCGGCATCGTCTTCCAGGCGTTCAACCTGCTGCCGAGCCTGACGGTCGCAGAGAACGTGCTGTGGCCGCTCGAGTTCCTCGGCGTACCGGCGCGCGAGGCGCGGTCGCGCGCGACTGCTGCACTCGACGACGTGCTGATCCCAGCGAGTGCGCACCAGCGCCGTCCCGCCGAGATCTCCGGCGGCGAGCAGCAGCGGGTTGCCATGGCGCGCGCGATCGCGACCAGTCCGCAGCTCCTCCTGGCGGACGAGCCGACCGGAAACCTCGACACCAGGACGGGTGAAGCGATCCTCGCGTTGCTCCAGCAACTGCACGTCGCTAAGGGACTCACCATCGTGCAGGTCACCCACAGCGAAGCGGTCGCGGCTTACTCGGAGCGCATCATCGAGCTGCGCGACGGCCGAGTCGTCGAGCACGAGCGGTGCTCGAGTGCGGCCGAGGGCGGTCAGCGGTGACCGCGGACGCGCGCGAAGCGCTGCGGACAGAGGGCTGAGGGATGGCGGCGATCGTCGGCTTCGGCACCGCCTTGCCGCCGCACTACGTCTCGGTCGACGAGACCAAGCGCGCGCTCGGCCGCGCCTACGCACCGCGCATCGCGAACCGCTTCGCGCGCCTCGTGGACAGCTCCGGGATCAGCGGACGCTACGTCGCAGTGCCGGTCGACGAGTTGCTGGCGCGCACGTCGATCGAGGATCGTGACCGTGCCTATGCGGGGCACGCGCTCACGCTCGCACGGACCGCGGTGCAACGCGCGCTCGAGGATGCGGCAACCGCGGCCGCGGACTGCGAGGCGATCGTCTGCGTCTCGTGCACGGGCTACATGCTGCCGTCGCTCGAGAGCCACCTCGCGGCCGAGATGGGCATCGATCCGCACGCGCGCCGCGTGCCGATCGGCGGCCTCGGCTGCTCGGCGGGCGTCGCCGCGCTGGCACTGGGCGCGCAGCTCGTGCGCCCCGGCGCACACCGCTCGGTGCTGGTCGTCAGCGTGGAGATCTGCTCGCTCTGCCTCCAGACCGATGAGCCGTCGGTAGACGACGTGATCGGCAGCATCCTGTTCGCCGATGGCGCCGCGGCCGCGGTGGTCGCCGACGGACCCGCACTGGTCGAGGTGTGCGCAGCGCGCTCGGTGCTGTGGCCCGGTACCAGCGACAAGCTGGGCATGCGGCTCAGCCGCTCGGGCTTTCGTCTCATCCTGTCGAACGAGATCGGCCGCCTCTTGCAGCCGCGCATCGGCCCCTGGGTCGAATCGTTCCTTGCGGCGGCCGGTGTGCGCTTCGCAGAACCCGAGTTCTTCGTCGTGCACCCGGGCGGCCCACGCATCCTGCAAGCGATCGGTGAGGGCCTCGCCCTCGACCCGCAACACCTCGCACCGTCAGCGCAGGTGCTCGACGAGCTCGGCAACCTGTCGTCCGCGACGGTGTTCGCGATCCTCGAGCGCATCCGCAAGCGCCCGCCGCGGCCGGGCAGCCTCGGCCTCATGATGGCGGTCGGCCCCGGCCTCACCTGCGAGCTGCTGCTGCTGCGCTGGGGTGGGGTGGCCTAGGCTCGGGCGGAGCCGTCCTCAGTCCGGGGTGTCCTGGGTGGTCCGGAAGCCCATCTGGCGAAGCTTCAGCCACAGACCTTCGCGGGTGATGCCGAGGCTGCGCGCGGTCGCCGCGCGCCGCTGGCCGTTCTGTTGCAGGCGCTCCTGGATCGTCGCCCGTTCCACGTCCCGCACGATCTCCTTCAACGAGCGCGTCGACCAGTCGACGTCGCAGCGCGCCATGCGCGCGATGTACGGTGACAGCATATGGAGCGGCACCGCGGCAGCGCCGTCCCAGAGGAGCGCGATGCGCCGCACCTCGTTCTCCAGCTCGCGGACGTTGCCGGGCCACGGGTACGACCTGAATGCTTGCAGCGCGTCCGCCGCGAACGATGCACGCGCGCGCTCGGACGGCCGCGTGAACTTGGCGAGGAAGTGCTGCGCGAGAACCGTCACGTCCTCGGGGCGCTCGCGGAGTGGCGGGATGCGGATCGGGAACACGTTCAGCCGGTGGTAGAGGTCGAGCCGGAAGCGCCCGGTCTCGACTTCGCGCCGGAGGTCGCGGTTCGACGCGACCACCACACGGGCGTCGACGGCTCGTGACGTGGTCTCGCCGACGCGTCGTACCTCGCGCTCCTGAAGGAAGCGCAGCAGCATTGCCTGGGTGGCCGAGCTGGCCTCGCTGATCTCGTCGAGGAACAGTGTGCCCGTGTGCGCCGCCTCGATGAGGCCGTGGCGCGTTCTGTCGGCACCGGTGAAGGCACCGCGCACCGAGCCGAAGAGCTCGCTCTCGAGGATTCCCTCGGCGAGCGCGGCGCAGTTCTGCGCCACGAACGGCTTCGCGACGCGCGCACTCTGCAGGTGGATCGCGCGCGCGATCAGCTCCTTGCCCGTGCCGGTCTCACCCTCGAGAAGTACGGTCACGTCGGAGCGCGCGCCGACCCGCACCAGCTCGAGCGTGGCAAGGATCGCCTTGCCAGCGGCAACGAAGCCGAGGTCGCGCAGCGCAGCCGACGGCTCGGGGGCGTGCAGGCTCTGCGCACCGGCGGGAGCGCCCTCTTGAAGGAGGCGCTTCGAGCGTCCGATCGTCGCGCGACCGATCGCCTCCTGCACGACGTGCGGCACCTTGGCGAGGTAGCGCCCATGCTTGACGATGTAATCAGCGGCGCCGAGCTTCATCGCGTCGACGGCGATCTCCTCCGAGCCGGTGCCCGTCACCATCACCACCGCGACGTCGGGATGCTCTGCACGGATTCGGCTCAGGCACGCGAGGCTCGCCCCGTCGGGCAGGGAGTAGTCGAGGAGGACGCAGTCGAAGCCTTGCGCTGCGAGGCGCTGCAGACCTTCCGCGCTCGAGCGCGCGATCTCGACCGAGACGCCCTCAGCCGCGGCCGACAGCGTGCGCTCGAGCAGGTCGGCCGTCTTCGGATGGTCCTCGATCAAGAGAATCGACATCGGCATCGCGGATGCTCCTCCAGAAGTCGGCGAGGCTCGTCCTGAGCTCGCGGATGGCCGCCGGCTTGACGCGGAACGCGCACGCGCCCGCCGACAGCGCGCACGACTCGTCCTCCTCCCAGCCGCCCTGGCTCACCACCAGCACCGGAACGTCGCGCGTGCGCGGGTCGCCTCGCAGCGTCGCCAGCACCATCGGTGCGTCCATGTCCGGAAGGTGGAAGTCGAGCACGACGAACGCGGGTCGCCGCGCGCCGGGCCGGGTACAGGCTTCCTCGAGCCAGGCGATTGCCCGGCTGCCGCTGTGCGCGGTGTGCACGTAAAACTCCTCGGGCGGCTCCTCGAGCACCGCGCGCACGACGCGGACGAAGCCGAGATTGTCGTCGACGACCAGGACCGACGCGCGACCGTCATGCATCGTGGTGCGCCTCGAGCGTGCCGCCGTGCGGCAAGCGGACGTAGAACCGGCTCCCGGCGCCGGGCTCGGACTCGACCCAGACGCTGCCGCGGTGTGCCTCGATGATGCGCTTGACCAGCGCGAGCCCGACGCCGGTGCCACCCGCCGTGGCGCCGTCGACCATCTGCTCGTCGTCGGGGACGCGGCGGAAGAGCTCGAACACTCCGGCGTGGTAGCGCTTGGCGATTCCGATGCCGTTGTCCTCGACGACCAGCACCACCTCGCCCTCGCCCGCCATGGACGCGGTGATGCGCAGGCGACCGCGCCCGGCAGAAACGTACTTGGCGCCGTTGCTGAGCAGGTTCGCCAGCACGCACGCGAGCTTGCTGCGCTGGCCCCAGACGACCGGCAACGCGCCGACGTCGACGTCGATACGCTTCGCTTGCAGGACCGTCCGCAGGGTGGCCCTCGTCTCCTCCACGAGCTCGTTCAGGTCGACCGGGGACGGCGCCTCGACGCTCGAGGTGATGCGGAAGAAGCCGAGCAGGTCGCGAATCATGTCGTCGGTGGTGGCGGCCATCTTTGCGACCGAGTCGAGGTCGTCGCGCCCAGCGGCGGTGAGGACGTGACCTTCGCGATCGAGCACCAGGTCGGTCGTGAGCAGGATCGCGTTCACCGGGTTCTTGAGATCATGCGTGACCGAGTAGACGAACGACCGCAGCTCCTCCTGCCGCTCCTCGAGCGCCACCGCTTTCTCGACCAGCGACGCGTTCGCCTGCGCGAGTTCGCGTGTGCGCGCGGTGAGCTGGTCGGAGCGCTCGCGCAGGACGCGCCCGAAACTCGCCGACGACATGGCGACGAGGTTCAGCGACGCCGTGGTCGCGGCGGCCATGATGAAGCTCCAGAACGGCGGGGCCACCTCGACCACGAACAGGCGAGGCGCCGGGACGACGTGCATCTGCTCCAGCAGGAGCAGGGCACAGTAGGCACCGGCGGCGAGGTTCGCGTGGACGAAGAAGCCCATCGTCGACAGCAGGATCTGCGAGTTCAGCATGACGACGACGTAGAGGATCGTCATCATGTTGGCCTCGGTGGCACCGAGGTAGTGAATCAGACCCGTCATCAGCAGCACCGAGACGACGGTGTGGGTCCAGATCTTGAGCGGCAGGCGGCTCGCGGATCGCGCCACGCGGATGCACGCGAGGTTCAGAACGTGCAGCCCCGCGAGCACCCCGGTGACCCCGGGCACGTCGATCGAAACCCGCGTCAGAACGTACACCGCGTAGATCACCGCGGTCAGGATCAGCACCTGCATGTACGCGATGTGCGTCACGCGCTGGAACTGCAGGTGGATCTCGTTCGCGGGCAGCGGCGACACCAGACGGCCGAGCAGCGGCGTGCGGGTCGCGGTGGGCCTCGCGGTCTGCGCGGCCGGCGCCGAACCGTTGGTGAGAGCGCCGGTGTCCACTGTGAGCATCTATTAGGCCGAGCATCGCGCAGTGGTCAAGGATCCAAATTTGGGCGGCCGCGAGCCCACTGGACGGAACGCCGGGCGGGTCCATCCGTGGTCGAAGCCGGCGCCCCGACCCACGTCATGCGATCGCGAGATCGTTCTGGCACCGGACGCCGTGGCAGACCTCCGTCGCGGCTCCGGACGACCGCGCACCGGGATGGAGACCCATCTACGCCATCAGCCCACGGCCGTGAGCCGGAGCCGAATCAAGCGGCTCCGAGGGCTTGCAAGACCGCAGTGCCGCTTGCGAGTGGACGACGTACGCGTGTTCTATGATGTCGACGGGCGCACCGTGTCGGTCTTGGCGGTTGTGTCGAAGAGCGGCGCGGTGGATTGGCTCGCGCAACACGGAGTACCGTCATGAAAAAGATCGCTCTCTCTGAGGCAAAGGATCAGCTCTCCAGGTATCTACGCGTCGCCGAACGAGAGGAGATCGTCATCCGCCGGCATGGGAAGCCGGCTGGCGTCCTGATCGGGTTCGGGTCGGAGGATGATTGGTTCGACTACCGCTTGGAGACCGACCCGCGCTTCTTGAGCCGCATCGAGCAAGCGCGGGCGAGCCTGCGCGCGGGGAAGGGCGTACCACTCGAGAACGTGGACGCGGCCAGGGTGCGGTCGAACAAGCGGCTGCAGCCGGCGCGCCCGAGGCGGCTGACCACTGGCGCACGACGTCGAGCGCGCGGCTAACCCGCCGGGTCGATGCGCAGCAGCCGGCGCAGCGAGCGCAGATCGGGCTCGACGGTGACGGACACGTTACTCGTGACGAAGATTCGTCGGAGCCGCTGGAGGCGGCGGCGCTTGTACGCTTGCCCTCGCGGCTGCACGGCCTCGACGTAGACGCTGCGCTTCACGATGCAGTAGACGACACGGAAGTCGCCGACCCGCCGCCTCGGATCTCTGTGTGCGACGACGCCCGCCGCACGCATCACCCCGCGATGCGGGTCGGGCCCGCCCTACGCCCAACCCGCTCGATGATCGTCGGGGCGCCTCACGAGAGCGCGAGGCCCGGCCCACTCGGGCGCGAGCTACTCGCAGTGCACCAGGACGTCGATGGGATCGGCCATCAAGCCGTCTTCGGCGTTACCGCAGTCGACGTGGTCGATCGCCGGTCGGCAGCCCCAATCTCGATCCTGGCTGATGAAGTAGTCGGGCTGCTTGCCGCCGAACAGCATATCCGAGCCGCATGCACCCTCGATCCAGTCGCGGCCGCGACCGCCCATGATGCGGTCGTCGCCGCGTCCACCGATGAGGTAGTCGTCGCCCGGGCCGCCCTTGATGGTCACGGTCGAGAAGTACGGGATCGCCACCCCGTCCCACCGCAACGACTCGATATCGATGTCGTCGTTGCCGTCGCCGCCGATGACCTTGACCGGCACGTGCGACAGCAGCACGCCTACGACGTCGTCGCCGGGCCCGGCGTTGATGATGATCTTCTCGACGGCGGCGGTGTCGCACACGGCACCGAAGTCCTCGTTGTCGGGAAGGTATAGGTCCTCGGGGTTGCCGGCGCTGACGTCCTCGGTGATCGAGCCGGCCGTGCACCCAGGGCCGGCGATCACGGTCCCGAAGCACTCTGCGATGTAGGCGCGGCCCTCGTCGCGCTTGAGCTTCACCACCATGCAGTTCTTGAAGTCGGCGTCCGAGGGGCCGCCGGTCGACGCGTCGCGCAGCTTGAGCGTCGTCCCCGAGATCCAGACCTTCGTGGTCGAGGGTGCCGCGTGGGCCAGCGACGAGAGAAGCGTGGCCAGCACCACCACCGTGCCGTACGCGAGACCGGGTGTGGTGCGCCGGGTCATCGACGTCCTCCCGTCGCCCCCCGGGTCGTGCCCCTCCGGGCGTCGCGGTAGCTCGTGATCGACGTCACGACAGCCCGAGCGATGACGGCCGACGCCTCGATCAGCTCGTCTTCGGTGGGCTCGGGCGGCGAGAAACGCGCGCGCGCTTCGCGGCCGGAGGCCGCGAAGCGGCTGCGGTGCCTCGACGATGCCAGTGGCACTCAGACG
>VGTK01000191.1 GCA_016874715.1 Deltaproteobacteria bacterium
AAGCAGCGCTACGCGGAGGCCGTGGCGCTGGTCGAGCGGCTGCGACAGCCGGACGACGCGTTCACGACCTCCGGTCCCGCGACCCCGGTCTGCCGCGACGCCTGGCGGCTCCCGTGGACGCGGGTCGGCACGGCG
The DNA here is from genome assembly GCA_016874715.1 of Deltaproteobacteria bacterium. Taxonomy (GTDB): domain Bacteria; phylum Desulfobacterota; class Binatia; order UBA12015; family UBA12015; genus VGTK01. Next base: position 136 of record VGTK01000191.1, read on the forward strand.
GAGGAGCTCGACCGCGTGCGGGCGGGCGGGCGCCGCGCGCACCTGCTTCGTGCACTCCTTTCCCGTGCACCTGCGGAGCGCGCGGGCCGACGTTGCGCGCGCGCTCGACCGCGACTTCGAGCTGGTCGGGCGCTTCGACGGCACGCTGCGCGGCGGCGAGATCCTCGTCTGGCGGACCCGCGATCCGCAGCCGGTGGCCTCGCGATCGCCGCGAGGCGAAGGTCCGGCACGCGTCGCGCGACGATCGCGCACGCCGGAGAGAACGCCCATGCCTCGCCTCGATGCATCCGCCCGCTCGGCCGCGCCTTCGCACGACGACGCTGCCGCCGCGCCGGACGGACGCGTGGCGGACGCAGCGTTCCACGAGCGCACGACGGACGGCGCGCGCGGTGCGTCGCGCCGTGCCCTGCTCCTCGGCGGTGCCGCGACGCTCGCGAGCGGCGCCGCGGGCGTGGCCCTCGGCTACCGGTTCCGCACCGAGATCCGCGACGTCAAGCTACACGCGCTCGCCTGGCCGCTCGACGTTCCGGGTGGGATGGACTCCTTCCGGCGGGAGGCGTCGCGCATCGACGAGGCGCGCGCACGACAGACCGCGGACGACGTGCGCACCTTGAAGACGCGCTACGAGAGCGCGGTCTTTGGCCAGGTCCGCATGTGGGACCTGATGGAGCGCCTCGCGCTGTGCATCGACCCGAGCGACCGGCGCCTGTTCTGCGGCAGCCAGTTCGTGCACGCGCAGCAGGCGTTCGCCGCGATGCAGGCGAACGGCGTCGACGACCCGGACATGCTGCTGCTCGCGCTGATCCACGACCTCGGCAAGGTGCTGCTGCTGGCGCACGAAGCGCCGGAGAACGTGGTCGGGACGACGAAGCGGATCGCGGACGGCGAGCCCGGGGCGGGGCTCGCCCGCGCGGTCTTCCAGTTCGGGCACGGCGAGTTCCTGCACTCGCGCATCGCCGGGCTCGTCCCCGAGCACGTCGCGTGGGTCGTGCGCTGGCACAACATCCACCCGGACGTGCAGGCGCCGTACATGACCGCGCAGGAGCGGGAGTGGACCGAGCGCTGGCTCGTGCCGTTCAAGCGCTTCGACGGCGGCTTCGTGTCGCCGTACTACGTGCCGAAGGTCGACCTCGCCTTCTGCCGCGAGCTGGTCGAGCGCGCGTTCCCGTCGCCGGTCCTGGTCTGACCGCTCGGCCTGGCTCGTCGGCCCAGTCCTCCCGCTCCACCGCGGCCCTCCCCTCGACCGCGAAGTGAATTCGCAGGCTTCACCCCGCCTTCAGGCGGGCCCTTGGCCCGCCTCCTTCGGGCGTTCGCAGATCGTGCTCCCCCTCTCAGACCGCGTCCCACCACGGCGACAGGTGCGGTCCGGCCGGCCGCGGCTGCTCCGCGTAGTGCGAGGTGTCGTTGTAGAGCATGAGTCGCGCGCGCACCGGGTCCTTGAAGTCCACGACGTTCAGGCACGCCGGCGCCTGGTCGAGGCGGTCGCGGTAGCCGCGCGCGTCGATGCCGAGCAGCGTCGCGAGCACGAGCCGGATCGTCGCCTTGTGCGACACCACGACGACCGTCGAGCCGGCGTGACGCTCGACGATCGCGCGGACCACCGGCAGCGCGCGGGCCATCACCGCGACGCCGGCCTCGCCGCCCTGCGGCGCCGACAGGAAGGGGTCGATCTCCCACGCCGCGTACTCGTCGGCAAAGCGCTCCTCGACCTCCTTGCGCGTGAGACCCTCCCAGCGGCCGTGGTCGATCTCGCGCAGCCCCGGATCGGTGCTCGGCTCGAGGCCGTGCGCGGCGGTGACCAGGCGCGCCGTCTCGATCGTCCGGTGCATCGGGCTCGCGTAGACCGCGCCGATCACCTCGCTCGCGAGGCGCTCGCCCAGCGCACGCGCCTGCCGGCGCCCCTCGTCGGACAGCTCGACGTCCGTCGCGCCGGCGAAGCGGTCCTCCGCAGACAGCACCGTCGCACCGTGACGGATGAAAAGAACGCGCGTCGCCATGCAGCACCCCCGCGGGCGTGCTGCCGCAGATCGCGAGCCGCGGCAAGCGGCCCGACGCCAGCGACCCTGCCGTTGCCGCGGCGTCACGCGAGCGCCGCGCCGGTCGCCGAAGCGGCCGCCCGCCTGAGGCCGCCGGATTGACCGCGGCCGCGCGCTGGACCATCTCTCCGCGATGGTGATCGTGCGCCGCACGCTGGCGGTCCTCGTCGTGGTGGCCGCCGTCGCTCTGTGGTGGCTCGGCAGCTCGGTGCCCGTACCGGCGACCTCGAGCTTCTGGCTCGCCCAGCCCGGCGCGCTCGACGAGCTGCGCCGGACCGCGACCGGCACGGGCCCGTTCGAGGTCCGCGTCGGCGTCGTCGGCCAGACCGAGACGCCCGCCTGGATCAGCACCGCCTGGGGCGGATTCGCGGCCGAGACGCGAGTCTTCGTCACACTGCAGCTCGTGTACCCGGACGGCCACGTCGTGATCGACGCGCCCTTCGGCGCCGCAACGCAGCGCGAGGTCCTCGGCGACGAGGCGCCGTTCGACGCCGAGCAGTTCGCGCGCATGCAGGCCGCACTCGCGACCGCGCAGACGATCCTCATCAGCCACGTGCACCGCGATCATCTCGGCGGGCTCGTGGACGCGCCCGATCCGCGCGCGCTGCTCGCCCGCACCGCGGTGACGCCCGAGCAGCGATCCGGCCTGCGGCGCAAGGGCGACATCGAGAACGGCGATGCGGCCACGCTCGCCTTCGACGTCGAGAGCTTCGACGACCTGAAGCGCATCCTCGACTTCGAGCGCCTCGCGCAGGTCGCGCCCGGCGTCGTGGCGATCGAGACCCCGGGCCACACGCCAGGGCACCTGCTGTTCTACGTCCGCACCGCCGACGGGCGGGAGCTGCTGTACGCCGGTGACCTTGCCTGGAGCTTCCGCAACCTCCAGACGGCCCGGACGCGGCCCCGCCTGGTCTCGGAGTACTTCCTGCACGAGGACGCGGCCGCGGTCGCCGACCAGCTGCGCGCGCTGATCACCTTCGCCGAGCTGAACCCCGAAGTGGAGGTCTTCGTCGCGCACGACGCCGACCGGATCGAGCGTCTGGTCGACCTGGGCGTGCTCGAGGAAGGGTTGAAGTAGCTCGCCCGCGCGTTGCGTCCCGAGCCCGCCGGGCGCACCTTCGATTCGCCGGGTCAGTGCCCCTCGACCGCCCCCATGTCGCAGCCGGCCCCGAGGAAACGCGCCACGCCGCGCTGGTCGAACGGCTCGCATGCGAAGCCACCGCTGCCCGGCGTCGCCGGGTTGCCGCCATCGACGGCCTGGCTCACGGCGACGGGCAGCAGTGTCTGCGTCGGGCCGCCGTTGTCGAGCAGCGAGCCGAGCAGCGGGTCGTCGCCGACGACGACGCCGGTGAGGTCGCCGAGGATGCCGCAGCCTTCGGGTTGCACGAAGTTGTAGCCCTGGGAGATCAGCGTCGCGTTGCACTGCTGGACGATCGAGTTGCGCAGCGTGAACGTGCCCTCGCCCTCGCCCGGCGTGCAGGAGTCGAGCGTCCGCACGATGTTCGACACGTCGTTCACCGTGACGTTCGACAGCACGAAGTCCGCTCCCACCGTCGATTGCACCGGCTCCGACCTGCAGATCGACGACGTCTGGATCTGGCCGGTGATCGTGCTGTTGACGATCGTCACCGTGGCCGGGCCAGTCGCGGCGATGTCGTGGCCGAAGATCTCGAGAATGCCGTCGGCGACGTTGCCGTCGAACGTGCTCTTTCGGATCGTCGCATCGGTCGTGGTCAGGAGACCGCCGCCGGCCTCGGCGAAGTTGTCGCGCACCGTCGACGCCGTGATCTTGACGCGGCCGCCCGCGCCGATGCCGCCCCCGACCAGCGCCTCGTTCGATTCGACCAGCACGCGCTCCAGCACCAGACGCGAGCTCGTATCGGTGTGAATCCCGCCGCCGACCTCGGTATTGCTCGCCTTGCCACCGCGCACCGCGAGGCGCACCAGCGTGACGCGCGCACCAGGACGAACGTCGATGACTCGATCGAGGCCGCCCGCGTCGACGATCGTCGCCTCCGGCCCCTGTCCGACGATGCGCAGGCGGCCCGTCAGGTCGAGGTCGCCGGTCGCGCCGGCGTTCTCGAAGGCGCCGGCGATCGTGAGCGCGTATGTGCCGGCCGGAACGCGGATGCGGTCGTCACCGGCGAGCGCGTTCGCCTCCTGAACCGCGGCGCGCAGCGTGCATGCGGCGCCGGCGGTCGCGCAGATTCCGTCGCCCGGGGTCAGGTCGACGGCGTCGCCGGTGTCGTCGACCTGAAACGTCGCGGCCGGCACCGCGCTCGCCGCGAGCAGCACGATCACGCAGGCCAGGGCTGGCGTCCGCATCACGATGACCTCCTGTCCGAGAATGCCCTCGAGATGCACGGGGCCTACCACGACCCTCGCGCGGGAAACAAGCGGGCTCCGCGGCGGGGTCGGCGCGCGAGGCCCGCACCGCGGTCGTCAGCCGCCGTACTGCGCGGCGTACCAGGCGAGCGCCTCGCCGATTCCCTTCTTGACGTCGTGCGTCGGCGCGTAGCCGAGCAGCTCGCGGGCCTTCGCGATGTCGGCGAGCGAGTGGCGCACGTCCCCCGGACGGAAGTCGGCGAACGCCGGCTGCGCCGACGCGAGCTCGGGACGCTCCACGGCGAGCCCGTCGCGCAGCATCGCGAACAGGTCGGTGAGCGTCGTGCGCTCGCCGAAGGCGACGTTGTACGCGGTATCGGTCGAGGTCGCGGGCGCCACCGCCGACAGCAGGTTCGCCTGCACGGCGTTCTTGACGAAGCAGAAGTCGCGGCTGGTCTCGCCGTCGCCGTTGATCGTGCAGGGCTCGCCACGCAGCAGAGCCTTCACCCACTTCGGCATCACCGCGGCGTACGGCCCATCCGGGTCCTGGCGCGGCCCGAACACGTTGAAGTAGCGCAGCCCGACGCACTCGAGGCCGTACGTCAGCTGGAAGAAGCCCGCGTACAGCTCGTTCACGGCCTTGGTCCCGGCGTACGGCGACAGCACGCGGCCGACGCGCGACTCGACCTTGGGCAGGTTGGGCTCGTCGCCGTAGACGCTCGAGCTCGATGCGTAGACGAAGCGCTTCACACCGGCGTCGCGCGCCGCGATCAGCATCTCGAGGAAGCCGTCGACGTTCGCGCGGTGGCTGGCGCGCGGATCGGCGATCGAGCGCGGCACGGAGCCCAGCGCGGCCTGGTGCAGCACGTAGTCGACACCCGCGCAGGCGCGCGCCGCGGTCGCGGCGTCGGCGATGTCGCCCTCGACGAACGTGCAGCGCCTGGCGGCGTCGGGACCGGCCGCGGCGAGCACGGCGTCGACGTTGGCGCGCTTGCCGGTCGCGAGGTTGTCGAGCACGCGTACGGTCTGGCCGAGGCCCAGCAGCTCCTCGAGCAGGTGGCTGCCGATGAAGCCGGCGCCGCCGGTCACGAGCCACGAGCGCGGCGCGGCGCGCAACTCGGACTTCAGTCGTTCGAAGCGGGAAGGAGCGTCGGACATGGAATCTCCGTGACGATGGTGGGGTTGGGCGTCGTGCGTTCGCGGTGGACCGTTGCACGGTCCATCGCGAACCACCAGAGGTACGCCGCGCGCACGGCGCGGGCAATACCGGATGGTCCAGCGCGGCGGCTCTCGACCGGCGGCGCGCACGGCTCGATGCCCGCACAGCGGGCGCTGCAGGCTCTGCGGGCCAGGATGCCCTGGCGCGAGCGCCGTGCACGTGCACGAATGGAAGTCGCGCCATGGGTACGCTCCGCCTCGTCTGCTTCGACCTCGACAACACGCTCTGGCACGTCGAGCCGGTGCTCGTCCGCGCCGAACGCGAAACGTGGGACTGGCTGGTCGCGCGGGTCCCCGACCTCGCGATCTGCTTCGACGCCGCGTGGGTGCGCGAGAAGCGCACCCAGCTGCTGCGCGCACGCCCCGACTACGTGCACGATCTCACGTCGCTTCGCCGGGACGCGATGCGCGAGATGCTGCTCGCGTCGGGCCGCGACGAGCCCACTGCGACGCGCACCGCGACCGAGGCGATGGACGTCTTCCTGCACCTGCGCAACCAGGTCGAGCTCTTCCCCGGCGTGCTCGACGCGCTCGAGCGCGCGCACCGGCGCTACACGCTCGCGGCCCTGTCGAACGGCAACGCCGACCTCAAGCGCATCGGCGCGGGACGGCTGTTCGACGTCGTGCTGTCGGCCGAGACCGTCGGGCGCGCGAAGCCGCATCCGGCGATGTTCGAGCGCGCGCTCTCCGACGCGGGCGTGGCGGCGGACGAAGCCGTACACGTGGGCGATCACCCCGAGCACGACGTGCTGGCCGCGCGCGGCGCGGGACTGCACGCGGTGTGGGCGAACCCGCTCGCGCTGCCGCGCCCCGGCGCGCTGCCCGCCGACGTCCCCGCGCTCGACCGCTTCGACGACCTCGACGACGTCCTCGAGCGGCTCGCCGCCGACGCCGGCCGGCGCCGGGCCTGACGCCGTCGGACGTGACGTCGGGCCGCGCGACGATTCCACGACGCCGGAACGCGTGCGGCAGTGGCGCGCGGAGATGATACGACGTCGTGCTGTCGAGGAGGACGCCATGGCGGAAGACGAGCACGTGCTGCGGCCGATCGGGACCGTCCGGTCGCCGGTCAAGGATCCGGTGGACGAGGGCTGGGGGACGATCGAGTCGCAGATCGTCGTCGAGCCCGGGCTGCGCCCCGGGCTGCGCGGGCTCGGAGAGTTCTCGCACGTGCTGGTGGTCGCTCTGCTGCACGGCGCGCGCTTCGAGCCCGAGCGCCACCTGGTCCGGCGTCCGCGCGGGCTCGCCGACATGCCGGAGCTCGGCATCTTCGCGCAGCGCGCCAAGGACCGCCCGAACCCGATCGGCGTCACCGTCTGCCCGATCGTGCGCGTGACCGAGGACGGCCTCACGGTGACGGGTCTCGACGCGATCGACGGCACCCCGATCCTCGACCTGAAGCCGTACTTCCCGGTGTTCGACACAGCGCCGAACGCCCGCGTGCCGGAGTGGGTCGATCGGCTGATGGCCGGCTACTTCTGAGCGAACGACGCCGCCGGCGTCGCTCGCCCGGAAGCGCCTCGGCCGCCACGGGCTCGGCAGCCCGCGGCCACCCGAGCTCCCCGCACGCTCATCGCGGCGTCCCCACGCGCACCGGGGCCTCCCAGACGAGGGGTGCGGCGGGGTCGTCGCCCTGCCCCGCCCGTACGCGCAGCCGATACTCGCCCGGTGCCGGCGGCCCAGAGCCACGCCGTCAGATCGATCCGTTCACCCGGTCCGACGTCGCCCGGCAGCAGGATCCGCTCCCACGCCGCGGCCGCGGCGCCCGCGGCGGGCTCCCACGAGTACGCCACCGTGAAGCGCCGGCGCGGATCGGTCGCCGTCGCCGGCCACGTCGTGTCCCCATCGTTCACCAGCGAGAGCGCAAGGCGGCTCTCGCGGAAGGGAGATACGACCGGCGGCACGCGAGCCTCGAGCGTACCTCGCGGTTCGTTCACGGTCGCGATCGCGTGGCCCGCGGCGGTTGTGTTCGCGACGAACAGCCCGGGACACGCCCCGGCGCGGGGGGTCGTCACCTCGTAGAGGTCGTCCCACTGGTTGCGCTCCGAATCGGGCGGGAACGACTGCACGAGACGCACACCGGGCGTGCGTCGCCAGGCGTCGCGACGCACGCCGGTCGCGAAGTGGACGAGGATCCAGCGCAGGCCGGTGCAATCGACGAGAAGCTGCAGGGACCCGGGCGACGGCAGCTGCTGCGCGTGCGCGTGGAGGAAGGCGCTGGCCGACGGAACGTAGCCGGTGTAGCCGTTCAGCAGCGGCAGCCAGTGGTACGTGCTGACGAACATCGCCCTTGCCTGCGCAAGGCCGAGCGCCCGGTCGAACGGGAGTTCGAGCAGCGGCCCGCCCTGGCCGTGCTGCGCGAGCCAGCGGTGCGCCGCCGACAGGTCGGCCCGTAGCGGAACACGCTGCGCGACGTGCTGGGGCGGCGGCGTGACGACGGCCCACCCGACCACGGCAGCGACCGCGATCACCGCCAGGGGCCAGCGCGCGCGCTGCGCCGTGCGCGGCGGCAGGCACCGCTCCACGAGCGCCAGCGTGAAGGCGGCAAGAACGCTCGCCGCGAGGCCGGCGAGGATGCCGAAGCGGATGGGCGAGCGCAGGCTGCCGAATCCGGGCACCAATGCCGAAAGCCACGTGTACGGCGACACCCGGCCACCGGCGAAGCCCCCTGGTCCGGCGGCGAGCGCGATCGCCAGCGCGAACGTCGCGAACAGGAAAACGAACCGGACGCGCTGCCGGTGCTCCACGCGCCAGCGCGCGAGCGCCGCGGCGCCGCCGCAGCCCGCGAGCACCGTCGCGCCCCAGCCGCAGAACGTCGCGACCACCGTCTCCGGGCGCCCCGCTTCCGACCACAGGTGCAGCAGCGCTCCGGTCGGGTCGGTGACCAGCCCGCCGCTCCGGCGCGCGATCAGGTAAGGCAGCGACAGCGGCACGATCACGACCAGCGGCAGCAGCAGCGCGATCGCCAGGTCGCGCCAGCGCGCAACGTCGTCGCGGCCCTCGCCGACCGCGAGCCACGCGAGCACGAACACGCCTGCGAGCAGGTACGCCGCGTAGCCGAGATAGTAGGAGCACAGCACCTGCCACGCGAGCATGATCGCGGTGAGCACGGCGACACGCGGCCCGGCGCCCTGCACCACACGGTCGAGGCCCCAGGCGATCAGAGGCAGGTACTGCACCTGCAGCAGGTGCGGCCGGCCGGCCTCCAGGCGCCACGGCGCGAACGCGAACGCCGCGCCCGCAACCCACGCCGCCGCCGGGCTACCGGTCCAGCGCCACGCCAGGAAGTGCATCGACAGCGCCGACAGCAGGAAGCTCGCGAAGATCAGGACGTTCAGCGCCAGGACGGCGTTGTCCGTCGCGAGCCACACCGGCAGGAAGAGTGGCGCGTCGCCCAGCAGGTGCTCCGAGGCCGCGATCACGCGCGGCGTGGGGTGCAGCGCATTGCCGTCGAACAGGTTCAACGGGTCGTGCAGCAGGGCCCGGCCAACCCAGCTCAGCAGCCACAGGACGAGATACACGTCGTTGAGCAGGACCGGCGATACGACGACGTGATCGGTCCCGACGGACACGAGCGGCCACGTGAACCAGGCGGCCGCGGCCGCGTAGACGACGAGCGGCAGCGCGAGCGCCCGCAGGCGGCGCATCACGCCGTCCGGAGCGTCAGCCACGCCCACGCTCCGTCGCGGACAGACATGGGGCGTCCCCTAGCATCGACGCGCGGCCGCCGCCTGCGCCGAACGCGAGCGCAGCTCCAGCCCGTGCCAGCGCTCGCGCCCCTCCGGCGGCGATCAGGGCTCCGGCAGCGCACAAGGGAACGGATTCACCCCCGGACGCGTCACGACGAGGCTACCCTCGTCGACGCGATCGCGCGCCGTCGTCGGATCGCTCATCACGCCCGACACGTAGTCGCGCACGGCCACGCCCTGCGCCGCGAGCGTCGAGAACAGCGTGTCGCTGCGCAGCATCGTGTGGATGGAGCTCGTGCTGGCGGGGAGGAACCAGTGGACGCCGTTCCGGCCGCGCTCGTCGCAGTACGTCGCGCGAACCTCGTTGATCCACGCGCTCAGGCTGGAGAAGAACGTCGTGCTGCTCTGCACGGAGTCGACCTGGTTCGAGACGTTGAGGATCCGCTGCCATGGCGTGCCCAGAAGCCGGTCCGACGTCGCGGCCTCGATCACCGGCCCGGACGCGCAGTCGCCCGCGGTGCAGTAGGGCGGCAGCGTCCGGAACATGTTCCAGCCGGTCACGGGTCCGTTGAGCGCGGCCAGCACGGCGAGCCCGGGGCCCAGCGCAAGGCCCGAATCGGGCACCGTGGTGGTGTTCGCCCACCGCAGCTCGTCGAGCACGTCGTGGTAGTTGTACATCACGCCGTAGCCACCGGCGCTCTCGCCGGCGTACATCACGCGCAGCCGGTCGGGGTGCCAGCCGTCAGGATCCTCCGCCTCGGTCGCGGCCCAGAGCACGTCGCGCACGTAGCGCAGGGCTGCGCGCGTGTTGTTCGCGCCGTAGCGGTGCACGGTGATCGACGAAAACGCCTGCGTGACGCCGCCGCCGATGTGCAGGTCCTGCGTGCAGTACGGCATGAAGACCATGGTCCAGTCGTGGAACGGATTGACGCCTGCGTTCGTGGACAGATAGCCGCCGCCCGGCTGCCCCTCCTCGGCGCGGAACAGGTTCGGGTTGGCCGAGCTGCAGTCGTTCTCGAAGAGGCACACGCCGCCGCCCTGCAGGTCGGTCACGACGCGCGAGAGTGGCGCTCCGGCGGGGGCGAGACGGAGCCAGAACGCGTACGCGCTGCCGTCGCCGCAGCGCGACCCCCAGGTCGTTTCGTCGAGCGTGACCTTCACCCACTGCCCGCGCGCCGGCACGGGCGCGTCGGCGCGCGGCCCGCAGCGCAGCTCGAGCGGACCCGCGTCGCCATGCGCGGTCGCCGTCAGGCACTTCGACTGCGCGGTCGCGCGGGCCGCGTGCTGCTGCGGCGACACCTTCAGGATGGCATCGAGCGACGTGCACTGCACCGCGATCCGCGCCGCCGCCTTCTGCTCGAGGGCAGCGACCTTGTTCGCGACCAGCGCCGGGTTGCAGATGCCACCCGCGTGCGCCTTGCGGATGCACGAGCCCTGCACGCGGTACGCCGACAGCAGCAGCTTGCCGCTCTCGGCGAAGGCCGCGTCGAGGCACGACGCATCGGCCGGAGCGGCGCCGTCGAGCAGCGCCGCCTGCGGACCGCCGAACGTCCGCGCCGCGATCGTCGCCGCCTCGCCGAGGCACGCCTCTCGAGCCCGGTCGATCAGCGCCGCGGTCGTGACGACGGCGCCGTAGCCCGCCGCCTGCGCGGTCGCGTC
>VGTK01000192.1 GCA_016874715.1 Deltaproteobacteria bacterium
GCGGCGGCGGTGCGCGCCCGGCGAAGAGCTTCGCGGCCGCGCGGCGCGGCGCGCGCGGCATGATCCTCTGCAACGACGCCGCCGACCCGTCGCAACGCGGCGTCGCGACCGACGACCACTTCGTTCCGACCGTGCACCTCGAGCACGACGACGGCGCCGCGCTGCTCGCCTTCCTGAAGGCGCACCCGGGCGCGAGCGCCGCGCTCGCGGGTGCGATTCCGGCGCGGACGAAGGGCGACGTGGTGGCCGCGTTCAGCGGGCGCAGCGGGCCCGGCGCACGGCTCGGCGTGCTGAAGCCCGATCTCGCCGCGCCCGGCGTGCAGATCCTCGCCGGCGACACGCCGGAGCACGCGGACCCGACGCTCCGTGACGGCGAGCTGTTCCAGGCGATCGACGGCACGTCGATGGCGGCGCCGCACGTCGCGGGTGCGGCGGCGCTGCTCGCCGCGGCGCGACCGGACTGGTCCCCGGGGCAGATCAAGTCCGCCCTGATGACCACCGCCCAGGCGCGGCGGGTGGTCGAGGAGGACGGCGTCACGCCGTTCGATCCGTTCGACGCCGGCGCGGGACGCGTCCAGATGCGCCGGGCGCTCGATCCCGGTCTCACCTTCGACGTCGCGGCCGAGGACTTCGCCGCCCACGAGGCCGACCTCTGGACCGTCAATCAGCCGAGCCTGCTGCTGCCGGCCGACGCGCCGGGGTACGTGGTCGTCACGCGCCGCCCGCGCAGCCACCTCGCGCTGGACACGACCTGGACCGTGACGGTGAGTGCGCCGCCCGACCTGTCGATCATGGCGCCGCCGCGCATCACCGTCGCCGCGCTCGCGACCACGACCTTCCCGATCGCGGTCGACAAGAGCGCCGTGCCGGCGGGCGCGGTGCGCCACGCGACGATCGAGCTGCGCTCGTGGAACGTCCGCGTACGGCTGCCGGTGACGGTGATGGGTCCGCGCCCGCGCCCCGACCTGGTGCCGGTGACGCTCGCGGTGTCATCGCCGATCGTGACGGGCGGCTCGCTGACGATCGCGTCCTCGATCCGCAACGACGGCGCCGGCAACGCACGCGGCTTCTTCGCCGGCTTCTACCTGTCGACCGACGCGACGCCGTCGGACGACGACGTGCTGTTCTCCGTGTGCCAGTTCCCGTTCGGCCTGAAGGCCGGCGCCACGACCACGTGCAACGGCACGCTGCCCTTCAGGCCCGTCGTGCCGGTACTGCCCGGGGCGTACCGGGTGGTGATGATCGTCGACGGCATGTCGGAGCTCGACGAGTCCGACGAGAGCAACAACGTGCTGGTGCAGGAGCAGCCGGTCGTCGTGCAGTGAGCGCGCGCGGCGTCAGAGCGCGCGCAGGAAGCCCAGCAGCGCCTCGTTGACCTCCTGCGGCCGCTCCTGCTGCGTCCAGTGGCCGCAGCCCGGGAGCAGGATCGCGTCGCGCAGCCCGGGCATGTTCTGCTTCATGGTGTCGACCGCGCCCGGCATCATCGCGATCACGCCGTCGCGGTCGCCGGCGACGAACAGCGCCGGCTGCCCGATGTGCACGTCGGCCCACGCCGCGGTCAGCTCCCAGCTCGCGTCCGCGCAGCGGTACCAGTTGAGCCCGCCGCGGAACCCGGTGCGCTGGAACTCGCCGGCGTAGAACGCGAGATCGGCGGCCCCGAGCCACGGGGGCAGCGCGTCGGGCACGAGCAGGTGCTCGAGCATCGTCCCCGTCTTCGGTCCGCCCACCATGCTCATCAGGCGCTCGATCGGCGCGTCGCCGGAGATCGAGTAGAGGAACGCGCGCAGGAACGTCTCGGCGTTCGCGTCGAGCTCGCGCTCGGCCTTCCCCGGCTCCTGGAAGTAGAGGAAGTAGAACCACTGGTCGCCGAACATCATCTTCATCAGGCCGGTCGGCGGCATCGGCGCGCGCGGCGCCCACGGGACGCTGAGGCCCGCGACGGCGGTGAAGCGGTCCGGGCGCAGCGCGGCGGCGTTCCACGCGACCGGCGCCCCCCAGTCGTGCCCGACGATGGTCGCGGTGGACGCGCCGAGCGCGTCGAGCACGCCGACCATGTCACCGACGTGGTGCAGCTGCGTGTAGGCGCGGACGTCCTCGGGCTTGTCGGTCTGCCCGTAACCGCGCATGTCCGGGGCGACGACGTGGTAGCCGGCCGCGGCGAGCGCGGGCAGCTGGTGACGCCACGAGTACCAGCTCTCGGGGAAGCCGTGGCAGAGCAGCACCAGCGGCGCGCCCGGGTCGCCGGCTTCGGCGACGTGCATCTGGATGCCGTTGGTGGACAGCGTGCGGTGTCGCAGCTCGGACATGGGTCGTGGCTCCTCGGGCGGCGCACCGGACCGCTCCGGTCGCGCGACGGTTCCTCTTCCGGACGGCGCCGGCTATACCCGACGACGATGGCAGCCGGGCAACGGAACGGCAAACACGTGCGCCGCGCGCTCGGCGTGATCGCGCTGCTGGTGTGCGCCGTGCTGGTCGGCGTCGTGACGGCGGTGCTCGGCGTGCGGAACCATTTCTCGTCGGGCGGCGTCCAGAGCGGCGTCTGGGCGACCAACGTCCACATCGGCTCGACCGGCGCCAGTCCGTACCTGCGCGCCGGCGTCGCGCTCGGCGGGCTGCTGGCGCTGAACGCGAGCGAGACCGTCTACTACACCGCGACCACCGACGAGTCGGGCGCGGCGCTGCGCACCGGCTGCGAGTACCGCGTCGACGGCACCGAGCCGAACGCGCGCTGGTGGTCGATCACGGCCTACGGCGACGACCACTTCCTGATCCCCGGCTCGAACGGCCGCCACTCCGTCGACAGGGCGGCGGTCGAGCGCGGCGCCGACGGCTCGTTCACGGTGCGCGTCGGCGGCGCGCCGCGCGCAGGCAACTGGATCTCGACCGGGAGCGCCGGCGCGTCGCAGCCGTTCTCGCTGACGCTTCGGCTGTACAACCCGGACGCGTCGATCGTGAACGACCTGGCGGGCACGCCGCTGCCGCGGATCGTGCGGGAGAAGTGCTCGTGAGGCGCAGCGGATGGGGCCGCTGGCTCCTGCTCGCGGTCGTGGTCGCCGTCGTCGCGCACGCGCTGACCGTGTGGCTGCTGCCGCGTGCCGTGGTGCGCGTCGCGACGAATGTCATGGCGGAGCGCGAGGGCTTCAACCGCGCCGTGTTCCCGCCGCGCGCCGACGAGACGTCGCGCACGATCGTCCGTCCGAGCCCCGACCTGCTCTACGCCGGCTGCGCCTTCGACGTCGCGTCGGCGCCGGTGCGCATCCGGGCGGTCGTGCCGGGCGACGCCTACTGGTCGCTGTCGATGTTCGCGGCGAACACCGACAACTTCTTCGTCGTCAACGATCGCCAGGCGGCGGCCGGCACCGTCGACCTCGTGCTCGTCGCACCGGGAACGAAGGTCGCGCTGCCGCCGGGCGCGACGCTGGTCGAGGCGCCGAGCGCGCGCGGCATCGTGCTGACGCGCACGCTGATCGCGCGCGAGGACCGGCTCGCCGAGCTGGACGAGGCCCGTCGTCGCTTCACGTGCGCGCCGCTCTCCTGAGCGCGCGCCCCAGGAGAGCTTCATGCCCGATCCGTTCCGCGGCGTCGTCGGACGCCACTACTGGGAGTCGACGCCGTACTGGCACCCGCGTCCGCGCGCGGCCGCGGGTGCGCCGAACGTCGTGATCGTCGTGCTCGACGACGTCGGCTTCGCGCAGCTCGGGTCGTTCGGCTCCGACATCGAGACGCCCGTCCTCGACCGTCTCGCCGGGAACGGGCTCCGCTACGCGAACTTCCACACCACGGCGCTGTGCTCGCCGACGCGCTCGTGCGTGCTGACCGGACGGAACCACCACGCGAACGGCATGGGCCGCATCATCGAGCTCGCGACCGGATACCCGGGCTACACCGCGCGCATCCCGAGGGAGAACGGATTCCTGCCCGAGATGCTGACGCCGCACGGCTTCGCCGCGTGGGCGGTCGGCAAGTGGCACCTGACGCCCGAGGACGAGTGTCACGTCGCCGCTCCGCGCGACCGCTGGCCGCTCGGGCGCGGCTTCGAGCGCTTCTACGGCTTCTTCAGCGGCGAGACGCACCAGTTCGCGCCGGCGCTGATCAGCGACAACCACCAGATCCGCCCGCCGCGCTCGATCGCCGAGGGCTACCACCTCACCGAGGACCTGGTGGACCAGTCGATCGGCCTGATCCGCGACCTGCGCGCGATCGACCCCGACAAGCCCTTCCTGCTCTACCTGGCGACCGGCGCGTGCCACTCGCCGCACCAGGCACCGCCGTCGTTCCTCGACCGCTATCGCGGCCGCTTCGCCCGCGGCTGGGACCGCTGGCGCGAGCAGGCCCTCGAGCGGCAGATCGCGAGCGGACTGATCCCGCCGGGCACGGAGCTGTCGCCGCGCGCGCAGTGGGTGCCGCCGTGGGACGATCTGTCGGCGGACGAGAAGCGCGTCTACGAGCGCTACATGGAGGCGTTCGCGGGATTCCTTTCCCACACCGACCACCACCTCGGACGCCTCGTCGCGACGCTGGAAGAGACCGGCGACCTCGAGAACACGCTACTCGTCGTCCTGTCCGACAACGGTGCCAGCTCCGAGGGCGGGCCGTTCGGCTCGCTCAACGACCTGCGCCCGTGGAACATGGCGCCGCGCTCGCTCGAGGAGGCGCTCGAGCACCTCGACGAGATCGGCGGCCCGCGCGTGCACAACAACTACCCGTGGGGCTGGACCGTCGCCGGCAACACGCCCTTCCGGCGCTGGAAGCGCGAGGTTCACGAGGGCGGCGTGGCCGATCCGCTGATCGTGCACTGGCCGCGCGGCATCGCGGCGCGCGGCGGGATCCGCACGCAGTACGTGCACGCGATCGACGTCGTACCGACGGTGCTCGACGTGCTCGGGGTCGCCGCGCCGCGGCACATCGGCGGCATCGAGCAGCGGCGCATCGACGGCACGAGCTTCGCGTACACCTTCGCCGACGCGGACGCGCCGGGCCGCCACGAGACGCAGTACTACGAGATGTTCGGCTGCCGGGCCATCTACCACGAGGGCTGGAAGGCGGTGACCTACAGGGAGATCCAGGACCCGCGGCAGAACTTCGACGACGACCGCTGGGAGCTCTACCACGTCGCGGAGGACGTCGCGGAGTGCCGCGACCTGGCCGCCGAGCACCCCGGGAAGCTCGACGAGCTGGTCGCGCTGTGGTGGCGCGAGGCGGAGAAGCACCAGGTGCTGCCGCTCGACAACCGCGCGCTCTCCGAGCTGGTGCTCGAGCGGCCGTCTCTGGTGCCGCCGCGCAGCCGGTACGTCTACGTGCCCGGCAACGGCATGGTCCCGGAGACGGTGGCGGCGAACGTCCGCAACCGTTCGCACCGCATCACGGCTGAGGTCGAGCTCGCCGCGGGCGACGAGGGCGTGCTGCTCGCGATGGGCTCGCTGTTCGGCGGCTACGCGCTCTACGTCAAGCACGGACGCCTGCGCTACGTGCACAACTTCGTCGGGCTCGCGCAGCACGAGATCGTCGCCGAAGGCGCGCTCGCGCCGGGGCCGCAGGCGCTCGCGTTCCACTTCGAGCGCACCGGCGAGCACCGCGGCACGGGGCACCTGCTGGTCGACGGCGTCGTCGCCGGTCGGTGCGACATCGACCAGTTCACGCCGTCGCGCTTCTCGATCACCGGTGCGGGACTCACCTGCGGCTGGGCGGTCGAGCCGGCGGTGAGCGACGACTTCCAGGCGCCGTTCCCCTTCACGGGCACGCTGCGGCGCGTGGTGATCGAGGTCGAGGGGCCGGAGTATCGCGATCCGGGGGGCGAGGCGCGCGCGGCGATCGCGTCGCAGTGAGCGGGGCGGACGAAGCGCGCTTCAGGCCGGGATCGCGGCGGCGGTCGCCGACGAGCCGCTGGTGCTCGGCTACGACCTGATGAACGAGCCCTGGCCGGGCTCGGAGTACGAGGCCTGCTTCACCGGCTGTCCGGAGCTCGAGCTGGCGCGCCTCGGCGCGTTCGGCGAGCGCATGGCCGCGGCGATCCGTTCGGTCGACCCGGTGCGCTTGGTGTTCAGCGAGCCGTGGATGCTGTTCAACTTCGGGTTCACCAGCACCGCGCTGTCGGGCATCGGCGCGCCCGCGAGCGCGCTCTCGTTCCACGTCTACGCCGCGAGGCCGGAGCTCGACGAGGCCGTGGTGGAGAACGCGATCGCGGTCTCCGTGCGCGGCGACGCGCTCCTGATCACGGAGTTCGGCGCGACCGGTGACGTCGCGAAGCTCGACCGCCTCACGAACGCGTTCGACGTCCGCCTCGTGCCGTGGGTGTTCTGGACCTGGGACGAGAAGTCGTCCGCGACAAGGCGCTCCCGCCGACGCCCGGCAACGTCCGCGGGAAGTCGTCGCGGCGCTGGCGCGGCCGTACGCGTCGGCGACCAACGGCACGCCGCGGAGCTTCGCCTACGACCCGGCGACGCGCGTGCTCGAGTACGCGTGGAGCACCACCCGTCCCGACGGCGACGTCGCTCGGGACGGGCTGCCGACGACGATCGTGCTGCCGCC
This sequence comes from Deltaproteobacteria bacterium, assembly GCA_016874715.1. Classification (GTDB taxonomy): domain Bacteria; phylum Desulfobacterota; class Binatia; order UBA12015; family UBA12015; genus VGTK01. Next base: position 6,529 of record VGTK01000192.1, read on the forward strand.
GAGCGCCTTCGGCGCGGGCTGGAGCGCCGACGCGAGCGGCGGGCGCGTGCTGTCCGAGCCGTGCACGCGCGTCATCGCGGTGTTCAACGACGCCGAGGCGGCGCGGGTGACGGTGCGGGTCGCGCCGGACACGGGCTGCGCCGGCTGAGGAGGGCGTCGAGCGCGCGGCGTTCGTGACGTCGCGCGCTCGCGCCGTTCACCACGTGACGTCGACCCTGTACCGCGTGCACTTGTCTTCGAAGCCGCTCTCACCGCGGATGAGGACCCGCCACGTGCCCGGCGTGTAGCGCAGCAGTCCGCCGGTGGGAGAGACCTGGTCGATGCTTGCGTATGCGCGCGGCGTGTTGGCCTTCGTGAAGAACGGCCCGAGCGGCTTGCGGTTCGGCCGGATCACGTAGATTGACGCTGTCCCGCACGACGAGTTCGCGAGGTTCGCGGTGCGCAGTTCTATGAAGCCGTTGATGAGCGCCCCGACCGCCGCGCGCGGGGCCTTCGGCAGCTTGAAGCAGTACTCGTAGGTGATGCCGGGCTCGAGGTTGATCAGCGGGATCGAGATCTCGTTCGCTGCCTGGTCGGGGAACTGTCCGAACTCGCAGGTCTTCGGGCCCGCGAGCGCGAGAATCTCGGCGTCCGTCAGGTCGCCGGCCGCGTGCGCGGCGGACGCGACGAGCAGCGGTGCGAGAGCGAGCAGAAGCAGCTTGCGGACCATCGGACCTCCATGGGCGCGCCCCCCTCGAAGGCGCACCGTCCAAACGACACGCACCGGACCGTCGGCAACCGCCGGGCACGACGCGAGCCTGCGAACCCAGCACGCAAGGGACGGCCGCACCGCCCATTTTCTTCGCTACCGGTTCTCCTTCGCCGCAGCAGATGCGCGGCCTGCCACGCTCGTCGCGACGCGATCCGGCCGCGGCGGCTTGCATCCCGGGGCGAAGAGTTTGCTTCCGGGGTGCCCCGACACGAAGCGGGCCCGGACGAGACGCGCCGTACCCGGTCACGACAAGACGACGCGAGAGAGCGAGGTCTCGTCGTGTCGCCGTGGTGGCTCCTTCTGTTCGCCGGTCTGCTCGAGGTCGTCTGGGCCGTGGTCCTCAAGTACGCAGACGGATTCACGCGCTTCTGGCCGTCCGCGCTGGTCCTGGTCACGCTGGCCGGCAGCCTGGTCCTGCTGTCGCGGGCCGCGCGCGCTGCCGATCGGAACCGCCTACGCGGTCTGGGTGGGCATCGGTGCGCTCGGCGCCGCTTTGTGCGGCATCGTGCTGTTCCGCGAGCCGCTGACGCTCGCGCGCGCGGCGTTCCTGTTGCTGCTGCTCGGCGCCGTGGTGGGCCTCAAGCTCACCGCGCCGGTAGACGGCTGAGCCGCTCCCGCGGCGCTCAGCGCCTGCGCAGCGAGAGCGCGATCAGCGGGAAGATCAGCACGGACAGGATGCCGGCGCCGACGAGCGCCGCGGCGTTCGCGTGCTGCATCCGTCCCGCCGCCTTCGCGACCTCGGTGATCACGACGATCAGCGGCAGCGACGTCGCCGAGAACAGCGCCAGCAGCCACTGGTCGCGGCCGTCGAGCTCCTTGCGATAGAGCAGCGCGGGCAGCCCGCGCACGAGGAGGAGCAGTGCCAGGAAGAGCGGCACGCGCGCGAGGCTGTCGGCGCTCGCGAACAGTGCCGGTAGGTCCATCTGCGCGCCGCTGGTGACGAAGAAGATCGGGATCAGGAAGCCGAAGCCGATGGCGTCGAGCTTGTCGTGGAACGGCTCCGTGCCGGGCCCGCGCGCGACCAGCCCCACCAGCGTGCCGGCGGCGAACGCGCCGAGCAGGATGTCGAGGCCGAGCACGTCCGCGAGCACCACCAGGCCGCCGAGCAGCAGCATCGACATGCGGATCGGCAGCTGGTTCGTGCTGACCAGCCCGCGCGCCAGCACGTCGACGACGTGCGGCGGGCGGATGCGCAGGAACACGGCCGCGCACGCGAGCGCGATCACCACGAACGTGACCAGCAGCGCGGAGTGCCGCATCACGCCGCCCTCGCTATTCGCCAGGACGAGCGAGAACAGGACGATCGGGCCGAACTCGCCGAGCGCGCCCGCGCCGAGCACGAACCGCCCGAAGCGCGTGTCGATATCCCCCGCCTCGCGCAGGATCGGCAGCAGCGTGCCGATCGCGGTCGTGGCGAGGGCGACCGCGATCAGCAGCGGGTCGTTCACGAGCCCGGCCGCGGCGAGGGCGTACGTCGCCACCAGCGCGACGGCGATCGACAGCAGCCAGCCGAGCGCCCCGAGCCTGAGCGGAGGGCCGTTGAGCGCCGAGAAGTCGAGCTCCATGCCGGCGAGGAAGAACAGGAACGAGAGGCCGAGCGCCGACAGCAGGCGCAGGTTGCCCTCGGCCACGATGAGGTCGAGCCCGTACGGCCCGACGATCATCCCGAACAGCAGCTCGAGCACGACCAGCGGCAGCCGCAGGCGGATCGGCAGCTCGTTGAACAGCGGCGCCAGCGCGGCGACGAAGAGCACGACGAGCAGCGCGTGCGGATGTTGGGAAACGTGCTCCATGCGTCAGTCTCCGAGCGGCGCGTAGCGCTCCGCGTCCACCTGCGCCTCGGCGCGCGCCCAGACCGACAGCCGCACCGGCGCTCCGACCGCGGCCGAGGCGCGCTCCTCGACCACCCGGACCTCCGCCGGAGTCGGCAGCTTCGGACCCAGGACCTCGGCGCGCACGCGCCAGCCACCGTCCTGCTCCACGGCGTCGACGGCGGCGGCGAAGCGGTCGGGGACGGCCTGGATGCCGTCGCGCACCGCCTGCTCGACCTGCTCCTGCCGCGCGACACCCGCCGCGTCCTTCTTGCCGAAGTGTGCGCTGCCGAGCAGGATGCGCCCCTTCGCGGTGACGTCCGTGGTCGCCGTCTTGCGCACCGCCACGTACAGCCGCGGCTCGCCGAGCCGCTCACGCAGGCGGTTCTCGAAGCGCGCGACGTCGTCGCTGTCGGGGGTGCGCGTGCTCTCGATCGAGATCACGAACACCGGTCCCGCCGCGAGGTCGACGAGCTCGATGTTCTGCAGGCGGATGTCGGGGCGGGAAGCCGACACCTCGCGCGCCACCTGCTCGGCCTGCTGGAGGAGCCGCATCGCCGGCGACAGCTTCGCCTCGGTGACGCGCCCGTTGAGGCTCAGGTACGGCCGCACGCTGGTCGAGCCGGTCGCCGAGACGTCCTGCGTCACGCTGCAGCGCACGTAGAGCCGGACGTCCTCGCCGAGCCGGCGTGCGAGGGTGTCCTGGATCTCCTGCACGAGCTGCGGCTCGACGACTTGCGGCGTGGTGATCGTCGACAGCACGTCGATGCCGTCCGGCGTGCGGCTGAAGTCGACGTTGACCAGCGCCGTGTTGGGCTCGTGCGACAGCGCGTCGTCGAGCACGCTCTGGATCGCCTGCTGCGTGCGCAGGTTCTGCACGAGGCCGATCAGGTAGTTGGTCAGCAGGCCCGCGACCAGCAGCAGGCCGAGCGCCGCCGGGGCGAGGCGGCGGGCGAGGGTGCCCACCGAACCGATCTCCGCGCGCCGCACGAAGCCCGCGATCAGGAACAGCCCCGCGGCTACGGCGAGGATCGCGAGGACGTTCGCGAAGAACAGCAGGAACGCGCCCCACGCACCGGCGTACGCGCCGCTCGCGAGACACAGGCCGAGCGCCGCGATCGGCGGGTTCAGGGCCGTCGCGATCGCGACGCCCGGCAGCACCGGGCTGACGCGCTCGTCCATCAGCGCGAGCACGCCGGCGAAGCCCGCGAGTGCGGCGACCAGCAGGTCGATGAGCGTCGGGCGGGTCTGCGCGAGCAGCGCCGCCGACGGCTCGCCGACGAACGGCATCAGGCCGAGCAGGACGCAGAGCAGGACGCCGAACAGCGCGCCGCCGAACTCCGCGGCGAGCGCCCTCCGCAGCAGGCGGAAGTCGCCGACCATGAGGCCGAGCGAGACGCCGATGATCGGCGTCATGAGCGGCGCCACGACGTTCGCTCCGATCAGCGTGGCGTCGCTGTCGATGATGAGCGCGAAGCCGGCGATCAGCTCCGAGATGCCGAGCAGGACGTAGTACGTCGGGGTCGGCCGCGAGCCGACGCGGATGTCCTCGAGGATGCGCTCGCGCCGCTCCGGCGAGACCGAGCCGAGGCCGCGGATCGCGTCGATCCAGGCCGTCGCCCAGGTCGTGCGCGCGCGCGTCCCCGGCGCGGGGGCGCTGCCTCCCGTGTCGCCGCTCTCGTTGGTCGCCACCGTCGACCTCCTTCGCTCAGAACGGGTCGAAGATCGCCGGCGACGGGCGGTCGGGCTTCGCCGTGGGCGCGGGCGCGGGCGCCGCCTCCGGCGCCGGGCTCG
>VGTK01000193.1 GCA_016874715.1 Deltaproteobacteria bacterium
GCCCGCGGGCGAGGCAGCTTCAGCCGCCGATGCCGCGGGTCGCGGTGCCGCCCGCCGAGCGCGGCGGCGCGCACTGCGTGACGACGCGCGAGGCCAGGTCGCGGGTCGAGCACGGCAGGCTCATCGCTGCGCTGTAGTTCGGCAGGACCACGCGCGTCCCGAGGGTCGCGCCGACCAGGCTCTTAATCTCGGGCGCCATCACGCGCACCGAGACCAGCATGCCCTGCCCCGACGCACGCCGCAGCGTCACCGCCAGCGTCCTCGAGCTGAAGGTCGCGACGGTGCCCTGCTTGTTGGGCTTGAGGGCACCGGCCGGGACCTCGACCGCGTGGCTGCCGCCGGCCCCGGTGAGCTCGAGACGCAAGGTCGGGACGGTGCGCGTATCGACGACGCCGCTGAATCCGCCCTCGAGGATCAGCGCGCCGTCGTCGCGGCCCGGAGCCGTGGTGATGGTCGCCTTGCCCTCGAGCATCGTGCAGCTCTGGTTCGCCGCCTGATTCGCGAGATCCGGGCAGGAGTCGCACGCGTCGCCGACACCGTCGGCGTCACGGTCGGACTGGTTCTGGTTCGCGACCGCCGGGCAGTTGTCGCGCGCGTTGCGCACGCCGTCGCCGTCGCCGTCGCTGGCGACCGGCGTCGGAGCCGCGGTCGGTACCGGAGGCGGCGTCGCGGCCGGACGCGGCGTCGGAGTCGGTGCCGGCTTCGCGGTCGGCGCAGGCGTGGGCTTGGCGGTCGGGCCCGGCGTCGGAGCGGCACCGCCGTTGTCGTACAGGTAGGCGACCGCGCCACGGTCGTAGTCGTCCAGGCCGGCACCGCGACCGTCGAAGTGCGCCATCCAGTACATGGTCGCGTCGCTCGCGAACGTGCCGCCCGAGGTGCCGTCGGCCGAGTGCGCGAGACCGATCGCGTGCCCCATCTCGTGCGTCATGACCTCCGAGAAGTTGCGGAAGTCCGTCTTGCTCCAGAAGTTGCACCCGCCCCAGCCGTTGTTGAACACGATCGAGCCGGAATTGATCGTCTGATACGGCGTGCCCGGCCGGACCGAGCCGCTCGAGCAGAAGCCGCCGACCGCGAGCACGCCGCCGCTGCAGCTCGACGGGTCGTCGATCTCGTTGCGCGGGTCGTCGAAGCTGATCGTCATCGCGCCCTGCACGCACTGGAAGCCGCCGCCCTGGCGGTCGCCGGCGTAGCGCATGGCGAGCGACGAGCCCGGCTTGTTGCTCCACGCGGCCGCGGCGTCGACCACCGACTGCCTCGACACCGCCGCGCCGAGCTTCGCATCGCCGGCGAGGTCGCCGAACACCTGCACCGGCAGGTCGAACCAGCGCGACGCGGGCGACATCAGCCGGAACTGCGTCGTCGCCTGCGCCGTCCCGACGAGCTGCGGCGCCCGTGCCTCGACGCGCGCCGCGCCCCGCGCGAGCGGCGAGATGCGCCGCGTGAAGCGGTCCAGGGACTCGATGCGGCGACCGTAGCCCTTGGGCGCGACGCGCGACAGCCACACGCGGCCGTTGTTCGCGACGCGTGCGGACACCTTGCCGAGCGCCAGGTTGTGCGTGCGCAGCACGCCGTCGGGGCCGACCTTGAGGTACACGAGCACGGTCTCGCCCAGCGCGTACTCCGGCGAGCCGAAGATCCACTGCTGCTGGTCGCCAACCTGCCCGCCGGTCTGCACCAGCGTCAGCCGGTCACCTGCAGCCGCCCCCTTGAACCCTTCATGGACGCGCAGCGACACCTCGGTGCTCACCTGCGAGCCGTCGAACGCCGCGACGCTGCGCATGCCGCTCACCGTGGCGAGCACCACCGCGTCCGCACCGCGGAGCATCTCCTCCTGGTCGGGCACGACCCACGTCGTGGCCCCGGCCGTGCGGAGCCCGCACACGGCGCCAAACAAAAATGTCACCACCCCGCACACCACCCGCTTGCGCATCACCGCCTCCATTGCTCGGCGGGTGTGGAGCAACGGAGGTGCCATGGTCCGTACGCGAGACGGCTCCATGCGAGATCGCCGCGCAGCACCTGTGCGACACAGCGCCTGCGCTTCCCGGGCGTGACGCGAGCGTCGAACACGTGACGCCCGCGCGCGCCGGCGTCCTTGACCCGCAGGGACTTTTCCGCGCACCGCGCGCACCACCGCCACCGGGATCGCGCGACATCGCGAGCGCCGCACGGTCGTCTGTGCCGCGCGCGGAAGCGGACGCGCACGACGATGCGTGCGCGAGCGCCGGCGCGCGCGCCGCGCGCTTCGCTCGGTCGCGGTGCGGGCGGGCGGCACTTCGTTGACGCCTCGGCGGCGCAGTGGCGGCGGATCGCTGTTCCGCGCCGCTGCCGGGAGGCGAGACGGCGCCGCGCCGGCGCGCCAAATCGCGACCCCGGACCGACCGGCAGGCGTGCCCCGGCCCGGTCGGCCCGCTCGAACGGGTGCGGCGTGACTTCGCGCGACACCTGTGGCAAACCTCAGGCATGGACTCGGGGCAGGTCGCGTGACGACCCTCACCTGCCTGGGCACCAGCGACGCCTTCGGCTCTGCCGGCCGCCACTGCGCCGGCTACCTGCTCGACACGCCGCAAGGGTGCATCCTGCTCGACGCCGGCCCGAGCGTCCTCGGCGCGCTCAAGGCGCAGCAGCGCCGACCGATCGAGGTCGACGCGGTCCTGCTGAGCCACCTGCACGGCGACCACTTTGGCGGCGTCGCCTTCCTGATCCTCGAGTTCTGCTACGAGGCGCCGCGCGACCGTCCGCTGCTCGTGGTCGGTCCGCCCGGCACCGAGCGTCGCGTCTTCGAGCTCTACCACGCGCTCTACGACGACATGCGCGGCAAGGCCCTGCCCTTCGAGCTCCGCTTCCTCGAGATGGTCGACGGCGGCGTGCAGGACGTCGTCGACGCCCGCGTCGAGAGCTTCCGCGTCCCGCACCAGGAGACCGCGGTCTCGCTCGGCTTCCGCGTGCGCGCCAACGGTACGGCCGTGACGTACTCTGGCGACACCGCCTGGACGCCGGACCTGCTGCGACACTCGCGCGGCACCGATCTCTTCGTCTGCGAGTGCACCACGTTCGACAGCCACGTCCCGCGCCACGTGCGCTACCTCGACATCGCGGCGAACCGCCACAGCTTCGACAGCGGGCGCCTCCTGCTGACCCATCTCGGGCGCGAGATGCGGGCGCGCAGCGGCGAGATCCCCGACGAGCTCGCGAACGACGGTCTGAAGATCACGCTGAAGTGAACGCGCGCGCAGCGCGCGCGCGACGGAGCGTTCCAGCGGCCCGACGGACCGCTTTTCAAGCGAACGCTTGAGTTTTCCGGACCGGGGTCGTAACCGTACTTGGATTCGCAGTCCCCTCTCGGAGGAACCCCCCGATGGTCGGCATCACCTCGTTCGGCGCGTACATCCCCTATCTCCGCCTGTCGCTGGCCGCGGCCAGCGGCGGCAAGCGGACCGAGGGCGGCCCCGAGAAGGCCGTCGCCAACTACGACGAGGACGCGCTCACCCTGGCAGTAGCCGCCGGCATCGACTGTCTGCGCGGCATCGACCGCAAGACGGTCGACGGCGTGCTCTTCGCGTCCACGTCCTACGCGTTCAAGGAGAAGCAGGGCGCGGCGATCGTCGCGAAGGCGCTCGACCTGCGCCGCGACGTGCTCACGGCCGACGTCGGCGACTCGCTTCGCGCCGGCACCAACGCGCTGCGTGCGGCAATGGACTCGGTCAAGGCCGGCTCCGCGAAGAGCGTGCTCGTCGTCATCGGCGACACCCGCATGGCGGCGCCGCGCTCCGCGCTCGAGGGGAACCTCGGCGACGCGGGCGTCGCGTTCCTGATCGGCGACGTCGACGTGGCGGCGAGCGTCACCGCCACGCACGCGGTCGCCGACGAGATCATCGACGTGTGGCGAACCGAGGGGGATCCGTTCGTGCACTCGTGGGAGGACCGCTTCGTCGTCGACCACGGCTATCGCGCCAACGTGAGGGAGGTCGTCGCCGGCCTGCTCACGAAGCAGGGGCTCGCGCCGAAGGACTTCGCGAAGCTCGTCCTGTTCGGGCCGGACAAGCGCAGCCACGGCGCGCTCGCCCGCGAGCTGAAGTTCGACCCGACGGCCCAGCTGCAGGATGCGCTGTTCGGCCGGGTCGGAAACTGTGGCGCCGCGTTCGCGCCGCTGCAGCTCGCGGCGGCCCTCGAGGACGCGAAGGCCGGGGACAAGCTGCTGCTGGTCAACTACGGCGACGGCGCGGACGCGTTCGTGATCGAGGTCGGATCCGGCATCGAGAAGCTCCGCGACCGCCGCGCCGTCCGCTGGTACCTGAAGCGGCGCGGCGAGATCCCGACCTACGACATGTACCTGCGCTTCCGTCAGCTGCTCGCGACCGAGCACGACCGCCGCGCCGGCGCGGGACTCTCGGCGACCAAGCACTTCCGCGACCGCGACTACGAGGTCAGCCTGCTCGCGCAGAAGTGCCGCAAGTGCGGCCAGGTCCAGTACCCCCACCAGCGCGTCTGCTTCGGCTGCTACGCGAAGGACGAGTTCGACCACGTCCGCCTGTCGGACCAGATCGGCTCGCTGAAGTCGTTCACCTTCGACAACTTCGCCGGCAGCCCGAACCCGCCGCTGGTCGCGACCGTCACCGACATTCTCGGCGCGCGCCTCTACATCCAGATGACCGACGCGAACCCGAAGGAGGTCAAGCTCGACCTGCCGGTCGAGCTGACGTTCCGGAAGATCCACGACGCCGGCGGGACGCCGAACTACTACTGGAAGTGCACGCCGGTGCGCTGAAGCGGCGACCGCCGCGACGCGCCACGACGCCCGAGCAGAAGAAGGATCACGTGCATGAACCCTGAAGCCATTCGCGACAAGGTCGCCATCGTCGGCATGGGCTGCTGCAAGTTCGGCGAGAACTGGGACAAGGACCCCCAGGACATGATCGTCGAGGCGGCCTACGAGGCGTACGCCGACGCCGGCATCGAGAACCCGCAGAAGCAGATCGAGGCGGTGTTCTGCGGCGCACAGTACCCCTCGAAGGGCACGGCGGAGGTCGCAGACGCACTCAAGCTCTACGACCGTCCCGTCAGCATGGTCGTGAACTACTGCGCGACGGGCACCGACGCGTTCCGCTACGGCGTGTTCGCGGTCGCGAGCGGTATGTACGACACGGTGCTCGTGGTGGGCTTCGACAAGCCGAAGGACCGCGGCGTGTCGGGCCCGAGCGTCGCCGTGACCGGCGTGCGCGGCCTGCCCGCGACGCCGGCCGGCTGGTTCAGCCACGTCGCCGCGCGCTACTTCGACACCTACGGCGCCGGCCGCGAGGACCTCGCGCGCATCGCCGTCAAGAACCACCACAACGGCACGCTCGCCCCGAAGTCGATGCTCAAGCGCGAGATCACGGTGGAGGACGCCCTGAACGCGCGGGTCATCTCGTGGCCGTTCGGCCTCTACGACTGCGCCGCGCAGTCCGACGGCGCCGCGGCCGCGATCATCACCCACCGCGAGCTCGCCCGGGGCTACCGCGACGACTTCGTCCTCGTGCGGGGCATCGGCATCTCGCTGTCGGCCGACCCGAAGGAGGACCCGAGCTTCGACTTCCTGCGCTGGAAGCCGACCGAGGCCGCGGCCAAGCAGGTCTATCTGCAGGCGGGGATCACCGACCCGAAGAAGGAGATCCACGTCGCGCAGGTGCACGACTGCTTCACGCTCACCGAGCTGCTCGCGTACGAGGACCTCGGCTTCTGCGAGAAGGGCTCCGCGAAGGAGCACATCAAGTCGGGGACCTTCGAGCTCGGCGGCGAGCTGCCGGTCAACACCGACGGCGGCCTGAAGACCTTCGGCCACCCCACCGGCGCGACCGGCGTGCGCATGATCTACGAGAACTACAAGCAGCTGCAGGGCAAGGCCGAGAAGCGGCAGGTCAAGAACGCGACCGTCGGCCTGTCGCACAACATCGGCGGCGCCCCCCAGGCCTGCGGCGTCTGCATCGTCGCGATGCCCTGACCACCGAGCTCACCACGAGCACAAAAGGGGGGACGGTCTCACGACCGTCCCCCCTTTCTTCATCCAGGTGCCCACCGACCAGCGAAGCGACGTCACCACCGAGCCCCGCACCGCCCCTTCTGCGAAGCCCGAAGGGCAAGCGGCCGAGTCGTATCGAGGCGTACGGCGATCTGTCGACCGCGACCGACCCGACGATGACGATCACGCTCCGCGTGGGCCAGCACGTCAACCAGGTCACGGACACGTGGCAGCAGACCAACTACGGCTGGTTCCGGTTCCATAATTGAAAGGAGGGGGACTCTGTCCCCCTCCCTCGCCCGCGGCGGAGCCGCGGGCGATTCACTCCCCCGACTCGCCTGACGCCAGGCTCGGCCGCGCTGGGGCGGAGCCTGGCGTAACGCGGCGGGTCACCTCACTTCGCGGCCGTCTCGTACGCGCCGATGTCGCAGCGGCCCTTGTCGCGGGCAACGCCGCGCTGGTCGGCAGGCGCGCAGGTCCCGCCCGAGCCGGTCGCCTTGCCGGGATTGCCGCCGTCGATCGCGGGGCTTCCCGCCTGGAGAGCGCGCGAGCGCGTCGGACCGTCGTTCTTCGCGAGCACCGCGAGCTGCGCGTCCTTGCCGATCACGTCGCCGTCGCCGGCGCCCTGCAGCGTGCAGCCCCCCTCGCTCTGGACGAGGTTGTAGCCGCCCGAGGTCACCACGCCGCTGCAATCGGCACCCGTCGAGCCGGTATTGCCGGAGAGTATCGAGTTCGCGAGGGCCACGGCCGCGGTCGCCGCGCTGGCGACGCCGCCGCCCGCGCCGGTCGCCGTGTTGCCGGCGACGGTCGCGTTGTTCAGGGTGACCCTGCCCTCCGCCCGGTTCGCGATCCCGCCCCCCGCACCGCCGGCCGTGTTGCCGCTGATGGTGGTGTTCACCGCGGCGAGCGTCCCCGAGTTGAAGACCGCGCCGCCATCGGACGAGGCCGCGTTGTCGGCGAGCGTGCTGTCGGTGAGCTTGACGCTGCCCTCGATGTTGTCGAGGCCGGCGCCGCTCTTTGCCCGATTGCCGGTCACCTCGCTCAGCAGCAGCGACAGCGTGCCCTGGTTGACGATGCCGCCGCCGTCGTCGGTGAGCGAGGCGTTGCCGGCGATCGTGCTGTTCATGACCTGCAGCTCGCCCGAGTTCGCCACGCCCCCGCCCCGGCCGTCCGCCGTGTTGCCCTCGATGCGCACGTTGAGGAAGGTCGCCGTCCCGGTCTCCGCGTTCGCGACGCCGGCACCGGCGCCCGAGGCGTTCAGCGGCGTGCCCTGCGCGCGGTTGTTGCGGACCACGACGTCGGCGAGCTTCAGGTGACCGCGGTTCAGGATGCCGGCGCCGCTCGATCCGTCCGCGAGCCCGTTCTGAACGGTCAGGCCCATCAGGCTGATCGTCGAGTCCTTCTCGGTCTCGAACACGCGGAGCTTGCCGCCGCCGTCGACGACGGTGCTCGCGGCGTCGCCGCCGAGGATCTGCACCTCGCCGTTCAGGAACAGCACGCCTGACTGCGCGAAGTCGGGGCCGCCGGTCGACGCGACCGTCAGCGCGTAGGTTCCGGGGGGGAGGTTGATCGTGTCCGCCAGCGTGGTCGCGTTGGCCTCCTCGATCGCGGCGCGCAGCGTGCAGCCCCCCGCCTTCGACGCGCACTGGCCGTCGCCCGGCTTCAAGTCCGGCGAATCCGCTGTCGTGTCCACGTTCAGGTTGGCACCGAGCGCGTGCGTCGTGCCGCCGAGCAGCAGCGCGAGCGTGAGCGAAGAGACGAGCTTCCGATCCATCTGGCCCCCCACCGTTCCGAAACGTATCCGCCGGCGCTCCCTACAAGAGGCGATGCACCGGGTCCAGCGGACGGGCGAACAGGTGATCTTCGTCCCGCCGGCGTCGGCCTCGACCGTCGCGGCCGGCGCCGGGCCGCAGGCCGGCACGGCGGCATCCGGACGTCACCGCACGACCACCCCGTGGATCTCGCCGGTCAGCTTCTCGATGCGCGCGCTCAGCTCCTGCGTGATCGCCGTCAGCTTCGTGTTCTGCTCGAGCAGCTCGAGCAGCTCGAGCAGCTTCGCCGAATGCTCGAGGGCGATCTCGAGACGGTCCTGGCTCGCCGCGGCGAGCACCTCGCGGTGCTGCGCGTCGGCGTCCGCGTGCGCCTTGTCGCGATCGGCCTGACGGGTCTGGGCGAGCAGGATCAGCGGCGCCGCGTAGGCGGCCTGCGTGCTGAACGCGAGGTTCAGCAGGATGAACGGGTACGGGTCGAAGGTCGCCCAGTCGGCCGAGTTGACCATGATCCAGACGGCGACGATCACGGTCTGCGCGATCAGGAAGGTCGGCGTGCCGAAGAAGCGGGCGAACGCCTCTGCCCGCACGCCGAAGGCATCGGCACCGAATGCCGTCGCGAGGTGCGCGTGCGGGCGGTGGAAGCGGAAGTGGTGGTTGTGGTGCCGGCGATCCGGCGTCTGCGGCGCGGGATCGAGCGCCGGCTGGTCGTGGAGCGACATCGTCACATCCTCCCCTCGGCGCGAGCGCGGCCCCGCGCCCCGCCGGTTCCTCAGGACCCGGCGGCGGGACGCCCCGGCCAGCTCCAGCCTCCGATACCGAGGCCCTTCTTCGCGCTGTAGCCCGTGGACACGCTGCGCACGACCCCGTTGCCGTCGATCAGCACGAAGCTCGGCGTGCCGCTCACGCCGTAGGACAGGAAGGCGTCGCGCTGCGCGTCGACCGTGACCAGCTCGGGAAACGGCGGCTTGCCGGCAAAGAAGCGGTCGAGCACCGCCGGCTCCTCGTCGGTGATCGCGACCACCTCGACGTCGTGCTCGCGCGCGTAGTCGAGCAGCTCGGGCAAGGACGCCTTGCACGGCGCGCACCACGTCGCCCAGAAGAACAGCAGGCGCGTCTTGCCGTCGGCGAGCGACGCCGGCGGCGTGCCGCGGTACTGCGCGAGCTTCAGCGGCGGCGCCGTGCTGCCGACCCGCGGCGGCCCGGGCAGGTCGGGGAACTTGCCGGGATGCTCGCCCGGGACGAGCGTCCGCGTCACGCGGCGACCGTCGTGCAGGACCTCGAGCGCGCGGGGCTCGCCGACCTCCTGCAGCATCGTCCACTCGCGGATCTCGCGCGGCTCGGTGAACGGAGCGCCCGGTGGGCCGAACAGGACGTCGCCGACGACGAGGCCGGCCTTCGCGGCCGGCGAGTCGGGGTAGACCACGCGCACGGTGACCGCGCCCGCCGGGAGCTCCGCGCGCCCGCGTTCCTCGGGCGTGACCGGGCGGAACTGGATGCCCATCCACGCCGGCATCACCGTCTTCGCGCTGGCGAGGTCGTCCTCGTACGACGCGAAGTCGTCGCTCGGCGCCGCGGCCGGCGGCGCGCCGTGCACGGGCAGCGACAGGTCCTCGCAGCGCGCGAGCGCAGCGAACGCCGCCCGCTCCGCGTCGCTGGCGCGGGTCGCCAGGTAGACCTCGCCCGCGATCCGCAGCAGCAGAGCGCGCATGCGCAGCAGCCCCGCCTCGCGCACCTCCATCCGGTACGCCACCTGCCCGGCGGTGTCCGCGCGCCGGTCGAGCCGTTCGAGGCGCCGCATCGTCTCGCGGTCGGCGCGGGTGTACGGCTCGAGCGACGCGAGCAGCTCGGTGCCAAGGTTGCGGGCCGCTTCGGGCGAGGCCGCCTTCAGACGGTCGGCCGCGACGCGCTCCTTCCAGGCAGGGTTCGCGTCGAGAAAGCGGGCCAGGTTGGCGCGGCTCGCGTCGTCGAGCGAGTCGCGCCACGCGTCGGCGTGCGTGCCGACCGAATCCGCGACCTTCGGCAGACGCTCGAGGCGTCCTTCCACCTCGGCGAGCGAGCGCGGGCTCGCGACGCCGAAGCTCTGCCCCATCCGGTCGAGCAACCGGATGTCGGGCTCGTGGCGCCGCGGATCGCGCCACGCCTCGCGCAGCAGCTCGTCCGCGTAGGCTTCGACCGGCTGGCCGCTCGCCTCGGCGGCGCGCCGCACCAGGCGCTCGAGCTGCACGTCCGACGTCCGCAGCGGCACGTCGGGCGTGCGGTCGGTCACCAGCGCGTGCGCCTGCGCCGCGGGGAACGACCCGTTCGCCGCCAGCGACTCGACGAAGCGCACCGCGTAGCCGACGTTCGCGGCACCGCGGTTCTCCGGGTAGCAGCCGTAGGCCGGGCGATCGTGCGTCGAGGCGAAGTAGCCGCAGACGTCGCCGCCCGGCTCGGCGTCGAGGCTCGTGCCCGCGCCGCGCGCCGAGATGCGCGCGAAGCCGCCGGAGTAGCACTGCGACATCAGCAGCACGACGCGCACCCCGGGATCGAGCCGCGCGGTCTCGGCGTGCAGCTCGCGCACCGAGAACGACTGCTTCTCGCCCCACATGGTGATGCGCGTGTCGATCGGGTCTTCCTTGTTGGGCGTCCCGTGGTCGGTGACGAGGACCAGCAGCGTGTCGCCCGCGGGGATGCGCGGCGCCTCGGTCGCGAACCACGCGCGCAATGCCGCGGGGGTCGCCGGACGGAGCGCGTGGCCCGCGATGTCGGTGCTGACGTACTCCATCGGGCGCGCGAGCGACGACGCGAGCGGCGTGCCCTCGAGCAGCCAGCCCTCCCCTTCCGGCCGCAGCTCGCGCGTCGCGAGGTCCTCGCCCGGGTCCTCGCCGTCACTCGCGAAGACGACGACCTGGTCCTTCGGCACGCGTGCCGTCTCGAGCACGGCGAGCATCTCGCGGAGGTGGGTCACGTGCGACTGGTAGTTGCCCTGCTTCGTGCCGCCGCCGTTGAGCAGCAGCGCGTGCAGCCGCGCCGGGTCCACCGGCGGCAGGCCGGTCGCACCCGCCAGCCCGGCGGCGGAGCCGGACGCCGACGCCCCGCCGGCG
>VGTK01000194.1 GCA_016874715.1 Deltaproteobacteria bacterium
CCGCCGAGCAGTTCGACGTGAGGCGGGCGATCTCGAAGATCCTCACCTTCAGCTACGGCACGCATTACTGCATCGGCGCCGCCGCAGCGCGCCTGCAGGGCCGTGTGGTGCTCGAGGAGCTGCTGCGTCGGTGTCCGGATTTCCGCGTCGACGTCGCCGCAGGGCGCTACGCGGACGGCAACTACGTGCGCCGGCACCTGACGTTGCCGTGGCGCGCCGACGCGGGGGCTGGCGACGCAGGGGGCGAGCGAGGGCCGACCGCCGCCCCGGGTTCTGCTGTCTGAGGCGCGCGCGACCAGGGCTCGCGTCGATTCCCTCGGCGAGCTCGGTTTCTACACCGCGGCCGGCGCACCCAGCTCGCCCCGCGTCCTGGCGGCCCGGACCCAGGTCGCACTCGAGACCGGACGGTTTCGTTCTCGACGAGCTCGCCTGCAAGCGGCCGATGACGAGGGCGCCGGCGCACTTGCCACCGAGTCGTGCACGGGGGCCGAGGGCCCGATCGAGCCGTTTCGCTACTACGAGTGGGGCACCAGCCGGGTCTTGCCGATGCCGGCCTCTCCCGTGAGCAGCACGGGCGCACCTTGGCTCGCATCGATCGCCGTCATCGCCGGGCTCAGCGCTGCGAGTTCGGTTGCACGGCAAACGCGTGGTGTGCGGGTATAGCGGAGTCCTGCCATCCGCGGTTGCAAGGCGGTCGCTGTGCACTCGAGCAACGGGCCAAGTGCGCAACATCGCACGAGGTTACATTGTAACCTCGAAACTCACGCCCGACCGGTGACGTGCCCAGCGGGGTTTTGCAGGAGCGGCGAGACGGAGAGCCGAAGGAGCGATCGGTCGAACAGGCTCGTCGTCGCCGTACTCGTGGTGCGCTCGGCGTGGAGTACTGCGCACACTGTCGCTGCTACTCGCGCGGCGACCACGTTGGCATCGTGTCGGTCGCAGCACCCGCTGTGCGTCTTGCGCATGCATCTGGCACGGACCGTCTCGCGCGCGTCCTGTGCGCCGTACCCACGGATGCGAAAAAGCGCCCTTGCCGGCGCGGCCTCCCAACGGCCTCCGCGGCGCTCTCACCCCGCATCCGCTCCAGGAGGGCAGCCATGAACCGAACCGTTCGTCGTGCGCTCGCGTGTCTCTTCCTGCTCGGCGCCTTCATGCCAAGTGGGGTGCTCCTGGCCGCCGAGCAGACCATTCTCGGATCGCAGCTCGTCGTGAAGGACCCTGGTGTCGCGACGAGACGGAGCGTCACCAGCTCGGGAAGGGAGCCGGCGAGCAGCAACACGGTCATCGGTGATCCGACGGCCGGCGGCGGCGTTCTCGAGGTGATGGTGAACGGGAGCGCGTCGTCGGCGCAGCGCTTCGTGTTGCCGCAGGGCCTGAGCATGACCGGGCAGCCGTTCTGGTCGGCGGTCGGTACGAGCGGCTTCCTGTACCGCGACGGCAAGGGACAGAACGGCCCCGTGAAGAGAGTGAAGATCCAGCGCACCTCGTCCGGCAACTTCTCGATCAGTGTGGCGGTCAATGCGAAGTTCGGCACGGTGAACGTCGTGCCGCCGAATCCCGGCACCGATGGCTGCGTCGCGCTCACGCTTGGCGGCGGTGATCGCTACTCGATCGCGTTCGGCGTGCAGAGTCTGGTGAAGAACAATGGCACGAAGCTCTTCGCCGCGAAGAAGCCGCTCGTGGAAGGTGTCTGCCCGGCGCTTCCGACGCCGACCCCCTCCGCGACGCCGACTCCCACTCCGACACCTACCGCAACGGGAACTCCCGATCCCTGCGAAACGGTGGTCTTCACGGAGGCCTTCACGGGGGCCAACGGATCGCCCTGGCCGGCGCCGTGGGTCGAGCTGGAGAATAGCATCAACCCGAATCCAGACATCCAGGGCAATGCCGGGCGGTTCAAGCCGGGCCCCCTGCCCATGTTCATGCCGGGCCGCGTTTACGCTCCGATGAGCGAGAGGGACGCCGAGGCGCTGTTCACGGTCGAGTTCGAAGACCTTGCCACACAGGGGTTCGGATTCTACTTGCGCCAGAACGGCGGTCACGTGCAGATCAGCTCGACACACGGAGAGGGGTACGCCGTGTTCGTCGAAGGCTTCCTGGGCTACCACGGCATCGGTCTCTGGCGCGAGACGGACGGGGTCGAAGAACGCCTGCCGGTACCCGGCAACCTCGACAATTCTCTCAGCTTGTCGAACGGCGTCCGCTATCGCGTTCGCTTCCGCGTCTCCCAGATGAACGCGTCAACCACGATGCTGCGCGCGCGCATCTGGCCGGAGGCCTCGCCCGAACCTTCCGTTTGGAACGTGACGGCCACCGACAATCATCCCTCCCTGCAGAACGTCTCCGCAGGCATCGCCGTCGATTCGTACAGCCATCTCCAACCGAATCCGGTCACGGCGTACCTTCGTGTCGACGACATCGTGGTCACGCGCCTGTGCAATCCGCTGTACGGGATCGGCGCGGTGACCACCGTGTCGGAGGCGTTCACGTTCTCCGAAGGGCCGCTGTGGCGTGACGACGCATTGCTGTTCACCGACATCCTGGCGAATACGATCCACGAACTCACGCCGCCGAGCACTGTCGGAGTGTTTCGCTCGCCGTCCGGCCAGGCCAACGGCCTCGCCACCGACATCAACGGGGACCTGCTCGCTGCCGAGCATCTGACCCGCCGCATCTCGCGCACCGATTCGATGGGCACGGTCACCACTCTGGTCGACACGTACATGGGCGACCGGTTCAACTCGCCCAACGACATCGCCGTGCGGTCGGACGGAACCATCTATTTCACCGACCCGGCGTACGGGCTGGCGAATCCGCTGGACCGCGAATTGCCGTTCAACGGTCTGTTCCGCCGCACGCCGGCGGGCGTGCTCACGGCCGAGTGGATGGGAGCGACCAGCAGCGGTCCAAACGGCGTGTCGCTGTCGCCGGCCGAGACGGTCCTCTACATGGCCGAGACCGCGGGGGGCACGATCCAGGCGTGGGACGTCGCCGTGGACGGCGCTCTCTCCAATCAGCGCACCTTCGCCACCGGGCTGTTCATTCCGGACGGCACCTGCGTCGACACGCGCGGCAACCTCTACGTAGCGACCTGGGCGAACAACGTGACGGTATTCTCGCCGCTCGGCGACCGATGGGGAACGATCGGCATTCCTCGTCAGGCGACCAATTGCGCCTTCGGCGGTACCGGAAACTTGACGATGTACGTCACCGCCCACGAGGGCCTGTACAGCACCTCGATGGCGGTTCCGGGCATACCGTAGAGAGTTGCGGGCCGGCCGGGTCGCGATCAATCGCAGATGGTCAGGGCGACGCCGCAGTCCCTCGCAGAGCTCGAGCGCATCGCACCGGTCGCCCTTCTGGTTGGGGCGATGCGTCTCGAGCCGCACCTCGCGGGCGTCGACGACCACCGGCTCGAGTCCGAGCCGGCTCCGCTGGCGAGCAACGAAGAAAGCAACCGTCAAGGTCTCGAGGGCGACCTGGGATCCGGGGCGTCAAGTCGTACGTCGCCACCAGCTCGGAGAATCCTGCGGGTGTGCTCGATCCTTCGCTCTGCGCGATACCTTGCCGGCCGCGTCCTCAATCAAAAATGTGCTCTGCCTCCTGTGATCGGCGAGACCCACTGCGTACTTTGCCATCGGGCTGCTCCTCCCTCGCTTGGGGTTCCGACTCGGGATCCCGTGGTCCTCCGCGAACCTGATCGCGGTCGCGGAGGGGCAGTCCGTCTTCGGTGACAAGAAAAAATACCCGCTTCGTACTGCCTGTCCGCTTGCCGACAGGGGGGAGGACCACATGAACTGCCGCCACGACACGGCCAGCCGCCGCAACGGAGATCCCGCCCGGATCATCGATGCGCGCGTGCTGTGCCTCGCACTGCTCGCCGCCTCGGCACTCACCGTGGCCACTTCGGTCCTCGCGCAGGATCTTCCGAATGTCGCGCGCACTCCGGGCGACCTTCTTGCCGGCCCCATCGCTCCGCAGCAGGGCCGCACGGCCATCGTCGCCTGGCACGGCGGCCGCGTCGTGTCGGTTCCGGAGGCCCCGGGCAGTCAGCCCGGCGCCGACCTTCGGATGCGGGTCGTCAGCCTCGAGGCCCTCGACTCCACCGGCCCCACCGTCACCGTGATCCCCGCCCGGGCCTCGGGTTTCCACGCGCACGGCTACTACCACACCGGATCCTACCTCCTCGTCGGGCCGCACTGCCTCGGCAACGCCCTCGACCCGTGCAACGGCACCTATCCCCATGACGTCTGGGCCAACGCGCTGCGCATCGGCGGCGCCGGGACGCCGATCGGCGACTCCGAGCTGCGCCGCGGCGACATCGACAGCGAGACCGGCCTGCTGCTCGGCAGCGTGCAGCGCGCCGGCGCGCAGTCGCCGTGGGGGCTGAACGACTTCTGGAGCTACAACACCATCGGCGGGGACATGTGGCTCGCCGTCCGTCGGGGCGGCGCCTGGGTCTACGACTGGGGCAACGGCGGCGCAGCCGTCGGGCCGGCGATCACCGCGACGTGGGATCACCTGGGCCTCACCGGCGTCACCGGCTTTCCCTTCCTGATGGGGAACATCCTGATCGTCGCCTCCGACCAGGCAGGCAGCGGCGTGGCCACCTACGACGTCTCGGATCTCTCCAACCCTGTCCTTCTCGATGTCCTCAAGGAGTCGAACCCGGGCGGCTACTGGCCCGAGATCTACGGCCACTACCTGTTCTTCCCGCGCCGCGACGGCGAAGGCGGGGTTGGCAGCCAGGCCGGCTTCATGGTCGTCGACTTCGAGGATCCGACCAACCTGAAGGTCGTCGCCATCCGCAACCTCCCAGGCTCGAACCAGTACGTCACGTTCCAGGACGAGTTCGCCTTCATGAACCGTTACAAGATCGACATGCGGACCTTCGACGTCGCGCTCGAGCTCGCAACGGTCCCGGGAGTGATTGACACGAGCCAGTTCGCGCTGCCGGTGGGCAACCTGGTGGTCACCGGCGGCTACGGGAGCGACGGCCCGGGCCTCGCCGTCTGGGCCCAGCAGGCCGACCCCGACACCCGCGGCCCCTTCGTCGCCTACCACGTGCCCGTTCCCGACCAGACGAACTACCCGGAGGCGCTGCCGATCACGCTGTCGATCCCCGAGACGCTGCGCACCGAGACCATCGTCAATGGCGTGTCGTTGATCCTGCGTCCCGTCGGCGGCTCGCCCGTCGCGATCTGGCACGCCTTCTCGCAGGGCAAGCTCCTCACCGTGACGCCGCAGCAGCCCCTCGCTTCCAACACGACCTACGAGCTGGTGCTGACGGCCGCCATCCTCGACGCCGCCGGCAATGCGATGGAGCCGTACAGCTTCCGCTTCTCCACGGGCAACGCGCTGACCGGCGGGAACGCGGCGCCGCAGATCGCGTCGCTGACGGCGGATCCCACCGAGCCCGCTCCCGGCGCCACCGTCGACTTCGCGTGGTCCGCGAGCGATCCCGAGGGTGACCCCATCGAGTACCGCATCGACTTCGGCGACGGCAGCCCGCGCACGGACTGGTCAGGCGCTGCGAGCGAATCCCACGCCTATCCCGAGGCAGGCCACTTCCAGGTGACCGTCCAGGCCCGCGACGACAACGGCGCGCTGTCGGCTCGCTCGCGCAGGATCACCGTAGTGCCTCCGCCCGCCGCTCCCGGCTCGACGGCCAGCAGCCCGATCGCGCTGGACAGTGCGACTGGGCGCGTGTTCGTCGTCCATCCCGACGGCGACACGGTCGCAGCGGTAGACCCGACCACGAACTCCGTCGCGTGGGAGGCCAGCGTCGGCGACCACCCGGTGAGCCTCGCCCTTGTCGCGGACGGCACGCTCTGGGTCGCGTGCCGCGACAGCGACGAGATCATCGTGCTCTCGGCCGCAAGCGGCGCCCGCGTGACTTCGCGGCCCCTTGGCTACGGCGCGACGCCGGTGGCGATCGCGCCTGTGCCCGGCGGCGCCGCCGTGCTCGTCAGTCTCGAAGGGCGCCGTTCCCTGGTTCGCTTCGACACCGCATCGCGCACGCAGACCGGCACGGTTGCGCTCGGCCCCTTCCCCCGGGCCATCGCGGTGACGGCCGACGGTGGCCGCGCGCTGGTCACTCGCTTCATCTCGGGCGAGTACGAAGGCTCGGTCTACGACGTCGATCTCGCCGGCAGCATGTCCCTCGACGGCACCATCCGGCTGCGCCGCGACCAGTCCACCGACGGTTCGGCCTCGGGACGCGGGGTGCCGAACTACCTCGCCGGCATCCGCATCGACCCCAACGGCACCTATGCCTGGATCGTGGGCAAGAAGGACAACACGACCCGCGGCACGTTCTTCAGCCCGGAGATGGAGCCGGGCCAGGACAGCACCGTGCGGGCGATGCTGGCCGTGGTGAACCTCGCCACCGGCCAGGAAGCCGCCTCGCTGCGCCTCGACATCGACAACAGCGACTCGCCGAGCGCCGTCGCGTTCAGCCCGCGCGGCGACTACGCCTTCATCACGCTCCAGGGCAACAACCAGGTGGCCGTGATCGACGTGCTCGACCTGCTGCGCCAGGACAGCCCGGGCACCGTGCACAGCCGCTGGGCCACCGGCCCCGCGCCTCAGGGCATCGTCGTGGACGGAGACACCGGCAGAGTCGTCTCCCAGGACTTCCTCGGCCGCGAGGTCACGCTATTCGACGCCGCCGGGTTCCTCGATTCCGGCGCCCTCACCGTGCCTTCCAACACGGTGGTGACCGCCGCCTCGGAAGCCCTCGACCCGGAAGTGCTCGATGGAAAGCGCATCTTCTACGACGCGTCCGACAGGCGCATGAGCGCCGAAGGCTACATCAGCTGCGCAAGCTGCCACCTCGACGGCGGGCACGACGGCCGCACCTGGGACTTCACCAGCCGGGGCGAAGGCTTCCGCAACACGACGGACCTGCGCGGCCGCGCCGGCACCGGTCACGGCGCCGTGCACTGGACCGCGAACTTCGACGAGATCCAGGACTTCGAGAACGACATCCGCGCGTTCTTCGGCGGCAGCGGCTTCCTCGGGGACGCCGAGTTCGCGGCCACGGGCAATCCGCTCGGGTCGATGAAGAGTGGGCTCGACGGCGACCTCGACGCGCTGGCCGCCTACGTCGCGTCGCTCTCGTCCGAGTTTCTGCCGCGATCCCCGGCGAGGAACCCCGACGGTACACGCAGCGCCGCTGCCGAGAACGGCGCCGCCCTCTTCGTCGCCGAAGGCTGCGACTCCTGCCACACGCCGGCCACCGACTACACCGACCGCTTGATGCACGACGTCGGGACCCTGCGCGCCTCCTCCGGCCAGAGGATCAGCGGGCCTCTTACCGGGATCGATACCCCGACCCTGCTCGGGGCCCACGCGAGCGCCCCCTACTTCCACGACGGCAGCGCCGCCACGCTCGAGGAGGTCTTCACCAGCACAGGGGGCCGCCTGGCCCAGGCCGAGGGGGGCACACTCGGGGGCGGCGGTTATGCCCAGGACGTCACGTGGTTCCCGATGAAGGAGTGGCACCAGGGGGCCTACGTCGAGATCTCCGGCGGACAGACGATCACGTTCAACGACGTCGAGACGACCACTGCCGGTGCGGGCTACATCGAGGTGCGCTACGCCGTGCTGTACGCTTCGGCGAACCTCAGCGTCGCTGTGAACGGCGGCGCTGCGACGGTCGTGCCGCTGGCAATGACGCCGAATTCCCCGGGCTACCTGCCGACTGCATGGCGCAGGGTGCGCGTGCCGGTCAGCTGGGCCAGCGGCACCAACACGGTTGTCCTCCGGCGCACGTCCGGCGGGGTGCTGGCGATCGACGACGTGCTGTTCTCGACGCCGGACGACGCGGCAGCGGCGAGCGCCCACGTGCGCGACCTCGCGCCGGAAGACCTCGACGACCTGGTCGCCTACCTGGCCTCCCTCGATGCGACCGACGCGGCCGCGCCGGTCGGCGACTGCGACGGCCCGGGCCAGCCCGCCTGCGGCTCGCCGCTGGTGATCGCCAAGGCGGTGCTGTCGCTCGGGGCGAGCAGCAGTCCCGACAAGGGCCTGATGAAGCTCGACGCCGTGATCGACGAGGACCTCACGGCCCAGGAGCTTCTCGATGAGCTCGCCGCGGGCCTGTCGGTTCGCGTGACCGACGCCGATCGGTCCTTCGACGTCACGCGGCTCATCATGGGCTGCCAGCTGCGGGCGGGCGGGACCGCCATCCGGTGCGGAGACGCCGGCGCGGGTGGGCGCGCGCTTCTACGCCGCTCGGGTACCTCGTGGCGAGTGACGGTCACGGCGAGAGACCTTCCGGCCTCGCAGACCGGCGCTGTCGACCCCGACGCGAACCCCGTCCAGGGGCCGGCCCGCGCCACGGTCATCCGCGGCGGCGTCGCCCACGCCGGAACGGCCACCGGGTGCCGCGAGCGCCTGCCGCGAAGGCTGAGGTGCGGGAACTCTTGAAAGCGTGGTGTCGGTGTCGCGCGATCGCGTCTGATCAGCTCGTCATCCGCATCCGCTCGATCGCGCGTGCATCACGCAGGGCTATGCCCAGGTGCTCGCACCCACAGCCGCGAAGCCGGCCTGAGCCGGTTTCGCGTCGGAGGCGCGTGCGCTAGCCCGGATTTCTCACCGAAAAGAAGCCCCACCCCGCTCGGCTCCTGCTAAACCCTGTTCACCACAAACAAAGTGTCGAACAGAATGAGGCGGGGTTAAGCAGACGGAGTGTAGGAAGGAACAGATCGCGTTCCAAGGCTTTGGCGGAAGGAAAGTGGTGGCGGCGTTCGACGGCGGGCGCCTGAGCACGGACGGCGGCGTGCTGCTGCTGCGCGAGGTGGCGGAGGGCAGCGGGATGCTGCGGCGGTTTGCGCGCTGCTTCGTGGACCACCGCAACCCGGAGCTGATCGAGCACACGGTCGAGGAGTTGGTGTCGCAGCGGATCCTCGCGCAGGCGTGCGGGTACGAGGATCTTGAGGATCACGACGTGCTGCGCGACGACGCGCTGCTGGCGATGGCGTCGGGCAAGCGTGACGCGACGGGCGAGGGGCGCCGGCGCAAGCGGGATCGTGGGCACGCGCTGGCGGGGAAGAGCACGCTGAACCGGCTGGAGCTGACGCCTACGAACGCGACGTGAGAGTCGCGGTACAAGAAGATCGTGTGCGTGGCGGACGAGGTGGAGAGGTATTTCGTGAGCGAGTTTCTGTCGGCGCACGGCCGCGCGCCGCGGGAGATCGTGCTCGACCTCGACGCGACCGACGATCCGCTGCACGGTCACCAGGAGGGGCGTTTCTTCCACGGCTACTACCGGACGTACTGCTACCTGCCGCTGTACGTCTTCTGCGGGGACTTCCTGCTGGCGGCGAAGCTGCGTCGTGCGGACCAGGACGGAGCGGCGGGAGCGGTGGAGGAAGTGGCTCGGATCGTCGCACAGATCCGGGAACGGTGGACACGGGTGCGGATCGTGGTGCGCGCGGACTCGGGCTTCGCGCGCGACGAGCTGATGGCGTGGTGCGAGGCGAACAACGTCGAGTACGTGCTGGGCTTGGCGCGCAACGAGCGCCTGCAGGGGGAGATTGCCGACGAGATGGCCGAGGCGCGCCGGGAGCACGAGCGAACCGAGAGTGCGGCGCGCGTCTACAAGGACTTCCGCTACCGGACGCGCACGAGCTGGAGTCGGGAGCGTCGCGTGATCGGGAAGGCGGAGTACCTGCCCGGGAAGGCGAATCCGCGCTTCGTCGTGACGTCGCTGCCCGCGGAGGAGTGGGCAGCGGCGGCGCTGTACGAGAAGCTGTACTGCGCGCGCGGCGACATGGAGAACCGGATCAAGGAGCAGCAGCTCGACCTGTTCGCCGACCGTACGAGCACGGGGACGATGCTGGGCAACCAGCTGCGGCTATGGGTGGCGTCGGTCGCATACGTGCCGTACTGTGCGGGCGCGTTAGCAGAGTCGAGCCACGCTCGCGACGGCCGATAAGAGGGCATATGTACAAATCGCGGCTTTGTGCTTCCTCGCCGCCCGGGGTCTGGACTCTCTACTACGTCTCGCCGGTCAACCCCGACGCGCTCGCCGCAGCCGGGGTCACCGACACGGCGGTCCGCTTCGAGGGGCTGCTGGCACCGGCCGGTGACGACACGTTCGTCCTGAAGGGGGATCTGGTGTTCTCGCCGGTGCGACCACCGATCGATCCGAAGGCGAACGGGATGCGCGTCCGAATCGAGGGCGCGGGCGGAGCCGTGCTGTTCGACGCGACCGTGCCTCCAGGGCAGTACGATCCGGACACGCGCATCGGGTGGCGATCCAACGCCAACCAGACCTTCTACCGGTTCCGTAGCCCGACGGCTGTCGACGGTCTGGTGAACAAGGTGAAGCTGCGTGTGAGGACGCTGGTGCCGGATCTCGCCGAGATCAAGATCACCGGCCGCAACTCGGATTTCGCCGGTGTCCCCCCGCTGGCACCGCTGCGCGCCATCGTCGTTCTCGACCCGCCGGGTGCGCTGCTCGGACATTGTGGTGAGCGCGATTTTCCCGGTCCACCACCGGCACCTGCCTGCGACTACGTCACGCCCGGACCGGAGGACACCTTCCCGGCGAACGACGTCTACGCGTGCCGCTGAGCGGCGACGCGGCGCAGCGTTCCCGAATCATGCGCGCCCGCCATATCGTGCGCGTGAGTCGGTCGACCCTGGCGAGGAACCACCTGAATCGTCTGATCTTTCTCTATTGCCTTCGTGGCGTCCAGCTTGCTAGTGCACCGCTGTTGAGATGCGATCAAGCATTTTGCGATGAGAACGGATGATAGCCTGTGCGGGCTTGGTCCAAGCGAACGGTGTCGGATTGCGATTCCACGC